>MFVF01000035.1:34989-39326 GCA_001785965.1 Candidatus Nomurabacteria bacterium RIFCSPLOWO2_01_FULL_42_20 | reverse complement strand
GGGGCCGTAGTATCAATCGTAAATGAAGTGACGGCAAGCGGCGTGCTTACATTGC
This sequence comes from Candidatus Nomurabacteria bacterium RIFCSPLOWO2_01_FULL_42_20, assembly GCA_001785965.1. Taxonomy (GTDB): domain Bacteria; phylum Patescibacteriota; class Minisyncoccia; order Phycocordibacterales; family CAZVEC01; genus 2-01-FULL-42-20. Next base: position 39,271 of record MFVF01000035.1, on the reverse strand, counting down.
TGGCCGCGTCTGTGACGGTAATCGTGCAGTTAGAATGAGTGCCGTCTAAAAGAGAGTTGAAAGTAATGGTATTGTTGCCGGCGGCGGCTGAAGTAGCCGAAGACGAGCAATCGCCGCCATAGGTGATACTGCCGGCTTCGTCGGTGTTAAAGGTATAGTTCGGCGTGGAATCATTTGTCGGCGTTGCAACAGGGGTGACTTCGGTGACTGCTGGCGGTGTGATGTCGGTGCCGAAAGTTGTAATTTCCGGAATAGCGCTATAAGTGTCTAGTGTTGATCCGTTTGACTTAACCACGCGAAGACAGTAAGTATTGGAGGGAGCGCCATTATTATCAATTAAAGCAAAATCCCACTGGCCATCTTGGCCTAAATTAATCACTGCTTGGGAATTAGTAAAATTGTTTAATTCTTCATATATTTGATTAACTGTAGTATGGCCGGCATGGTTTGGATCATTTGCATTCGCAGTTAGCGCCGCCCCGTCAAGAGGTACTGTATTGTCTTTATATGCAATGGCTGTCGCTCCCGTAACATCAGCATATGTTTCTCCTGTAAAACTGGTGTCACACGTTCCAGACTTTTGAGCAAACTGCAGTTTAAATGTTTCACCACTTATCCCAAGATTAACCCCGCCAACATGCAGTAGCTGTCTCAAACGAAAAGCAACGCCATTTGAAGAAAGTGAGGCCGCTGTATCCTGCAGAGCTAGAGCAGAGCCAACATCTGTTGAATCGGCATTGTTAAATAATCGATAGGTAGATTGCTCAAATGTTAAAGTTGAATAAGTAACAGTAAGCTTTGGCCTTTTAGTTGGGTCTGTAACATAGTCAGAACTGTAAATCAGATCGTTCCCATTAACAGTCTCATTATTATGTTTTAATAGGACACCATAATTGGGCCAAGTGCCATTGACCCACCCCTCTACCAGGTTTTTAATATCAAACTCTAAGGTCCCATCTATGACGGTTGTGGAGTTGCTAGCAAAAATGAAAGAATCAAAATCTCCACCCGCTGTTGTCCATGCATTAGTTCCGTCATAAGTGTTCCAAGTTGCTCCGTCATTCGTTATTGCGTTTACACCAGTTCCTTCTACCCAACCACGCGTAACTCTATGAATATTAATAATCTGTCCAGTCGGAGAATTCATCGTTAAAATAAGTTGAGCCGAATTAATAATAGAATTAGCAGGTATACCTGATATGTTAAACAGGAGCAAGCCACGATTTCTCTTTTCTCCGTTCCCTGGCGTCTTTCCGACTGTAATAAACGCATTTGCCCCGTTGTTCTCAGTAGGATTAGCTCCGGTTAGATAACTATCCTTTCCTTCGGTTGCATTTGGCTGCAGCGTTTCTATGACGGCAAAAGCCGGATTGATTTTAAAAATAAATAAGAAAACAGAAAATACCAAACCAGTTATGGCGGCGATGACTGTAAGTTTCATTAATTTTTTATTTTTTTTGCTGTTTTCCATTTTCTTTTTTATATGACTACTCCACAACGACATTCAATTGGCAGAAATTACGTATTTTTGTGTTACTGCCTTCCATAATGTCGTATATGACCACGGTGTTAAACGAACCTTTATCCGCGTCTTGTGTTGCCGCCAGATTAATGCCCACTTCAGCCTCTCCTTGGCCGCTTGCCGCATCAAAAGAAAGGCTCAAGCCATCTGGTAACTTTCCTGTGCCTAATTCAAACGGCAAAGTTGATCCCTGCAGTTTGATGAAGCGACTTTGAGAACCGCCGCGAGCTATTTTTTGTGAAAATGGAGTAATTTTACAAGTATGGGTTGCTCCCTCATTAAATATTTTTATCTCTTCTTCGGCCTCTAACGCCAGCTCTACCGCTTCAGCCTCTAAAATAGAGTCAATGTACTCCATTGTATAATCGCCCAAAAAGCCAGTCCCTTCTGTGAGATCCAAGGGGGCTAAAATTTTATCCTGATGGGCTTCTTGAAACTTAATGAGGGCGGCGCGGGTTCGCGGACCGAAAAATTCAGTTTCATTGCCTGGTGAGCCATAACCGGATGCCGCAAGAATAAAACCGTTTTGATTCAAAAATGTCTGCAGGGCTTTGACATCAGTGCCTAAACTACCGTATCTAAGATTACGAGTGAATGTAGGAGCTGTCTCTGCTATGGCATTTGTAATCTCCGTCGGGGTTTCCGTATCTAAAGAAGAAGAAGTTTCTTCGACTACCTGACTGTCAGAAATACTTGTAGATGGTGAAGTCTCTGCATCTGAAGATGACGTAGGGGTGGACGAAGAGGCGGGTTGGGAGACTGACGATCCGCCTCCTCCGCCGCCGCCGCTTGCCCCGAGCGAAGTCGAGGGGCCACCGCCTCCTCTTGAAGGCGCTGGTTGTTGAGCTGGTTGAGCTTGTTCGGCTTGTTCGGCTGGCGGGGTTTCGGTTTGTTGAGCTGATTGACCTTGTCCTCGTGCTTGGCTTTGTTCTTGGCCTTGGCCTTGTGCTTGGCTTTGTTCTTGACCTTGGCCCTGACTTTGACCTTGACTTTGTTCTTGGCCTTGGCCTTGTGCTTGGCTTTGTTCTTGACCTTGGCCCTGACTTTGACCTTGACTTTGTTCTTGACCTTGACCTTGTGCTTGACTTTGACCTTGGCTTTGTGACTGCCTAACCGCGGCTTGCTGATTTTGGGCAAGTATTTGATCAAAATAAAAGTAAGGGCTGATTATAATCGCCATCTTTAGTAAGAAAACTAAAAGTATTGCAACATGAAAATGGCGATGATAGGGATGTGCATGCCAGTGGTGATACCAGCCAAAATGCCGGCATAAGCTATTATGCCAGGAAAGGGTCGTTTTATGACGGATTTTGTGCAGATGTTTAACCATAGATTAAAAACAAAATTAACTTATTGTCAATATTGTACCAAAAAATCCGCCTTTAGGAAAGGGGTTGGACAAATATTTTCCGGCCGACGAAAATCAGAGCAAATAAGGCCAAAACCGCGCTAATTAAGGCCAAAACATTTTGAGGAAATTTTGTTTTGGAAGAGAGCGGGGAGGCCAGTAGATCTTCGGCCGATACGGCCAATTGATTGCTAGTTTGTATCTCTTTAAGAGGCAAAGAAGTCCCGACGTCTGAAAGAGTCGGGATCCCGGCCAGAAGCGTCGGGGAAGAATAAGTTTCTTTTGAGGCAAGAGTTTTTTCTATTTTCCCGGCCGCGGCAATTCCTTTCTTCCCTGTTTCCTGAACAACTTCGGTAACATTATTAATGGCAGAAATAACTGCCGTAGTTATAGTTTCAATAACTGAAGAAAAGAAACCGCCTCCGCCTCCAATTTTTCCGCCGCTGCTAGTTCTCGGCACCGACATTGAAGCGCAGATTTTTTTAGGATAGGCGTTGGCATCTCCGATATGGGCATTGGTCGGAAATTTGGCAAGCGAAGCAATCGCAGTGTCAAAGCCGCTGCAGTTGTCGTCTTTATAATCTACCGCGATTGTTGCTTTTGAATTAGAATTTGAGAGACAAGTATTATTGCTTCCCGGATAATCTGCTTCACTTGCCGAGCGGACATGAGCGTTGGTGGCAGAAGATAACTTGGCAAAAGTTTTAAAATTGCCGGAACAGGAATTTCCGATTCCGGAAACGCCGCCGCAGTAAATTGAATTAGCGTAAGTTGAGGCGCCGGGCAGGGCGGCGTGGGCATTGCCCGACGCCGAGAGACCTAAAATCGCCACATCACCGGAATTTCTCTTGTCTGTGTCCGTGTAGCAAGAAAGACCGGCCTCGGCTTTTGAAACGCCAAAGGCGCCGAAAAAAAATAAAGACAATATAAGGATTTTCAGTAAATTTTTTTTCATAAATTACACGCCTGACAATTTCTTCCAAGCAAGGCCGTCATAAATATAAGCTTTGCTTTCATCAGTATAGGTAACTATGTCTCCCTTTTTCATTCCGACTAAGGCATCGCGCTCGGCGTCATCAGCAACTTCATAAATCGTCATGTTGTAATATTTATTGACTGCGCCTGGGGCCAGATCATCCGTCGTTTTGGCCGCAAAACCCGAATCAAAACGGGCGTCAGTATAGTAAAGATTGGCGCTTTCCGAAATATCATCCGTGGTCAGAGAAACTACACCAGTTTGTCCATTGACAGCTAAAACCGTATCAGTGGGAGTAAGAAGTTCTTGCCAATCGCTAATTGAAGCGGGATCAGCGCCGGCTAAAATGAGACTTTTATTCAAATCTGTTCTTACCGCCACATCGCCGGTTTGCGCGCTTAAAGCAAGCATGGCTGGCTCATCAGCGACAACATAA
>MFVF01000035.1:18550-34921 GCA_001785965.1 Candidatus Nomurabacteria bacterium RIFCSPLOWO2_01_FULL_42_20 | reverse complement strand
AACTCCTGCCGCGGCGGCAATTCGCGCGTCAGCGCGCAGGTCGGTGTAATAAAGATTTGTCAGACCTTCGGCGAGATTATCAGTTGTGTTAGCGGCTAAACGAATATCGAAATCAGCATCGTGTCTCCCCGTAGTGTAATAAAGATTAGAACCTTCCGCCATATCATCGGTTGTTTTGCCGGCTAAGCGAGAATCAAAACGGGCGTCGGTGTAATAAAGATTGCCGTTCTCCGGAACAACGGAAGTATCGAGAGTCTGCCATGTCTTGTCGCCGCGGAAATATTGGAGAGCGTTTCCGAGAGCAATTGCCGGTTCTTTCGCATTCCAGGCGGCAGAGGAAGCGATGTAAGTATCGGCAATCGGAGTGGCCTGCCAAGCGCCAGTAACAATCGTTCCCAAATTAACAATATTGGCGCCGCCGGGCCAAGTTGAAAGAGCGATGTTTTCAACATTTGAAAGGCCGATGAAGGTTTTATCAATCGTGGTCCAAGAAGTATTGGCGCCATTGGTTTGCAAGAATTTATTAGCTTGGCCCGCCTGACTTGGCGCCAGAGCATTGAAAGCGGCATTAGCCGTAGTTTGACCCGTGCCGCCGCTTCCAATCGGCAAAATGCCAGTCACATCAGATGAGGCAAGATTAACAGCCGAAGATGAAAAAACTCCTGAAGCATTAGCGTGGACGATGCCAGTCCCCAAGCCGCTTAAAGTGAGTCCCGTAAATGTCGGCAGAGCCGCCGTATGAATATTTTGAGGAGCGGCAAGAGTAATAGTACCAGCGCCGTTGGTGATTGTAATTTGGTTGGCCGTGCCAGAGAGCGTCTTATATTCAGGCCCCGTCGCGCCGGCACTCATGCCCAAAAGCTGATTAGTCGCGCCTTTGGCTAAGGCAGAAAGAGTATTGGCCGCCGAAGCGTATAAAATATCGCCAGCGTTGTAAGAAATTAAACCGGTACCGCCAAATGATGTCGGCACTGTATCAAGTGAAAAAGCGCCAGTGACATTGTCATACAAAATTGGCGAGCTTGCTGAAAGAGATCCGCGGGCGCGCAGATCGGTGTAGTAAAGATTGGCGCCTTCAGTTAAATCATCGGTTGTTTTGAGAGCTAAGCGGGAATCAAAACGCCCGTCAGTGTAATAAAGATTAGAGCCTTCAGCGAGATCAGAAGTGGTTTTAATTGCAAGCCGCGTGTCAAAATCGGCATCATGTCTGGCGGTCGTGTAATATAGATTGCCGTTCTCTGGAACAATTGCCGTATCCAAAGTTTGATATTCCAAAGCATCGCCAGCCCCATTCACAATCAGTAACTGACCGGTTGTGCCCAGAATTTCCAAACCGGTTCCGCCTTGCCCTATGGAAAGCGCAACTTGTTCGATCTCGGACCAAAGGTGGCCGGGGTCAGGCGCACCGGCGGCGCCGGATATTTTGCCAGCTGAAAAGGCGATAGAAATTAACAAAACAGAAGTCAAAAAAATATGCCGAGATGGCCAACGCTTCTTATGCGGGTTAGGTTTGGTTTCTAAATTATTTTCCGAAAGCTGATCCTTTAAATTCAAAAAATTGTTCATAAAAACGTGCAAATATGCCTTTATTATTTAATAATTTAAGTAACAAAATACTACATTATTTCTTTACAAAAGTCAAGAAATAATGTATTACGGGCCTGCCTCGCTGGCAAGTGCAAAAACCTGTGGAAAAATGGGGGAAATCTTTGTGTTGCCAGAGGAGGACCAGGTCCAGCTCTGGCAACATAATTTGCTAGGAGAATTGCTTGGGATATAATATGAAGATTACAAGTTAATTTTTAAAAAATATGCAATTGAATAAAAATCAGGCTGGTTTGACTTTGGGTCTAATTTCAGCCTTGGGTCATCTGCTTTGGGTCATAGCCGTCGCCATTGGCATAGGACAGGCGCTTTTGGATTGGACATTGTCTTACCATTTCATCAGCGTCGCCAAGACTGTTGTCAGCTCAAGTTTAGGACTTGCCATTGTCGGCATCATTAGCGCCTTTATCTGCGGCTATATCGTCGGCTGGGTCTTTGCTTTCATTTGGAACAAAGTCGGCAAAAAAAATCCGGTTATGTAATCAAATAACGATATTTCTTTTTAGCCCAAACCGGCCCCGCATAGGCAACGCCTATGCGGGGCTTATCTCTAATGGGGTTGACTTTTTAAATCTTTCATTATATAATTCAATTGTTGAACCTTAAAAATAAAAAATATGCACAATTTCAAGAGTGGAAAACCAGGAGATAATGATCTTTGCCGAGCAATCTGCGTGGATTACTTTTTGGCTAAACATAAAAAACCAAAGCAAGACCTGCGAAAACTTTGGGAAAATATTGTAGAATCTTATTGGTCAATTTATCGTTCAGAGCATTGTTCACTTGCGAATTTTCTCCTTGAAATGAAAGACGTCAGGGAAAATCTCAAGAAAAACAAAGTCATAAGAGAAGCTGAGCAAAAAAAAAATACCGAACCGGACGGTCAAAGATCCGCCGGGTAGGAGAAGCGAAAAGTTAAAAAATGCAAGCAAGCAGATGAGAATCTTACTTTTTTCGGATTAATTTCCGGACTAAAATAAACCGAAAAAGTTTTTTTGCCCAATTGCCGGCATAATGGACGCCAATTCTTGGCGTCCTTTTTATATTCTTTTTCTTTATTTTTACTCCCCTATCTTCAAACCAAAGGCCAGCACGCCGGCTGGCGACAGCATCATTCAATTTCTTATCAATTTTTAAAAATTTAGTCAGTTTTCCAGGCCCATCTAAAGTTCTTCTGTTCGTATGTTCGTAACTAGTTCGTTGTTCGTTGATTATCTCTTCTGCTCCTCGAATCAGAACTGCGGCCGGATAATTTTTTTTGCCGGTAACAATATTTAACATGAAGTGATTGCCGTAAACAAAATAAACATACCAAACTCCAGCAACACCAAACATCGGTTTGTTTCTTTCCGTCCTGCCGCGATGAGCATGGCTTGCCTTATCTTTAAAACCATCATAAGCTTCCGTTTCGATAATCATCATAGCTGTTTCTTTAGAACCGATTCTTCTCACCAAAAATTTACCCAAAAGCTCCCGCGCCACCGCCGTCGCCGACCTCTCAAAAAACTTTTTCCTTAAAATTTTTACCATTGTTTTATTTCTACCACGGCACTTGCTCGTTTTGGAACCAGAACCCGCCGGTTTTTGGCCGAGAGACAGCGACTCCGTAGATTCCTTCCGCCGCTTCTCGCGGCGTTATTTCGGCTTCCGGCCCGCCCATGTCAGTTTTGACCCAGCCCGGATGAACAGATGAAACTGTAATTTCAGAATCCTTCAAACGAAAGGAAAGAGTTCTTGTAAACATATTAAGGGCGGTTTTGGAAATTTTGTAGCACGGGTAATGAAGCGGAAAATGGCTCAAAGACGGATCGGCGGCCATGGTTAAAGAGCCGGCCGTCGAGGAAATATTTATAATATGGCCGCCTTTGTTTATAAGAGGAATAATCTGCTCCGTAAAATCAATCGTACCGATTAAATTTACTTCAAGCGTTTTCCTTAATTTGGGAATGACAACTTTTGTCTCTTCGTCGTCCAAGAGCACGCCGGCATTATTGATCAAAATATCTATTTTCTTGCCGGTTTTTGATATTTCCGCGGCGCAATTTTTTATGCTTTCGGCCGAACTAAGGTCCAGTGGAAAAACAACTAAATTTTCATTTGAAAATTCCGGCGGAGACGACAAAAAAGTGCCGATGACAAAATATCCTTCGGCCAGAAATTTCTCGGCCAAAGCCCGGCCTATTCCCTTACCTATTCCAGTAATCAAAACTGTTTGCATTTTTTTATTTTAGCAATATTGCTGACAGTTAGCCACGATGACATGGCGCCGAAACCGGTTTTGTCGATGTCAAACGGCTTTACCTTTTTGGATTTTTTCAAAAAGATAAGCAGGCAGTATTTTTTGCCTTTAAATAATTTATAAAATCTATTGATTTGATTTTTCTCAATGCCGTCAGCTTTACCGTATTTATTTAAAATTTCTCTAATTTTTTTCGGATCGAGACCTGAGAATTGCATCACTTTTTTCACCTCGGCTTTCAGTTTCACTGGCTCGCCGGAATTCTTAAAATAAATAGTCTCTCCGGCTTTTATCAAATTCCAGGGTTTATATTTCACTTTATACCACCTCGACTCAATAATCTTTTCCTTAGAGAGAATTTTAGGAATCAAACCCCACGACTTTTTCATTATGGCTACGTGATGCATATTATTCTTTAATTTCTAAAATTTTGTTGGGCCGGTAGTGACCTGCGAAATTTCTTTTTACTTTAACAACTGCGTTACTAGCGCCACCATTTGTTCTTTTTTTCCGGGATTGCTTTCAGCGATAAGAAGCGTGAGCGCGGTCAAGCTTGCCGGATTGATGTTTCGGCTCCTTTTGGCTCGGTATTTACGCAGAAACCAGACAAAAGCAAAAGCGCCGGAGCGTTTGTTGCCGTCCGTGAAAGGATGATTTTTCACCATAAAGTAGAGAAGGTGCGCAGCTTTTTCTTCCAGGCTCGGATATAGTGGTTGGCCACCGAATGACTGCATGACATTACCCGCGATACCTTCAACACTTCCCTGTTTTCTTTCTTGAGCGAACAATTCTGTTGCTTCGCCCTTTTTGACAAGCTCGGCTCGCAGGTCCCCTATTACACCAGTTAGTTCTTGCCCGGCGAGTTTTACCGCTTTTTTTGTCGTGCCGATGATTTCAAGTGTCTCTTTATCGTAAGCGTCAAGCGAAACCCAAGTGCTGGCAAATTCTTTTATAAGTTCAAGAACGGCTTTGGGATCAAGCGTGATATGTTCGGGCAGAAGCACCTGAATATCAGCAACCGCTTTCATAAACGCATCATAATTTTGAGCGATGCGTTTGCGGTTTATGGTATAGCCCTTTAGCAAGTGCTCTCTTAAAGTCTTAGTTGCCCAAACGCGAAATTGAGTCGCCTTTTTGGAATTAACCCGATAACCAACAGCAATAATTGCATCCAGATTATACATTTCAATAGGACGCCTTATTGCTCTTTTGCCTTCAATTTGAACTGTTTCCATTTTGGAAACAGTTGCTATTTTAGAAAGTTCCTCCGATTCAAAGATATTCTTGAGATGCTTAGAAATTGCTGCTTTTTGCACATCAAAAAGATCAGCTATCTGGTTAAGATTTGCCCAAATGGTCTCATGTGAAAAATCGCCCCGAAGTTCAATAGCTCCTGATTTCGCCTGATAAATCACTATTTGCTTGTTTTCTTTTATCTTTTTCATATGGATCTGCGATTTTGAGAATTTCAAGAGCCTCGTTTTGGATCATGAAATTAATATTTCCAAAATTTTATTGGGCTTTTGATGGCCGCTAATTAATCTTACCTTATTGAAAGGCAGGCGAAAATGGAGGGCTATGAGTTGAAGAACTCTGTAATTGGCGGCGTTGGCTCGGGCTTTTTCTTTCACTCTAATCTCAAATCTATCATCTGAAATCTTTTTTATCTCCTCCCTTTTCGCTCCTGCTTCGACTTTGACTTTGATGAACATCCTATTTTTTATTTATTTTTTGCCAAAGGTAGATGGCGAGAAAAATGCCGACGACTAAAACAACAATCCAGGTCAGAAAATCTAAGATGGTGAAAATTCCGAAGCCTCCCCAGCCGCCATACATCATAGGACTATAACCATAACCAAAACCCATCATATTCATCATAATAATTTAAAAATTAATTAATAATAAAACCAACTTTATTGTTCTAATTCTTCAATTTTCAATCCATAATCAGTGATCAGTTTATCTTGAATTTTTTGCTTTTTTGATGCCAGTAAATTAATCTCTAAGATATAATATTCAAATTCCTTATTTTGCGAAACTCAATCTCCGTCTTTGTCGGATCCTTGGCTTTTTTACCAGTATCAATAATAATCTCTTTTCCTAGATTTATACTCATAATTATTTATTATATAAAAAAAATTAATAAAATCAAATTTCTTTCATTTGACTCGAGATTTTTATTTAAATTATTCTATTTTTTGCAAGATCATAATCTCTTTGCAAGATTACAGTCTCTCTGAATTCTGACGCCAGATCCCGGGAAATACTTTTCAAAAAATCGTCACTGCCATAGAATTCCACTCTTCCAGAAGGTCTATCTCTGACAAGATAAAGGCCTAGTTTAGATAAATCATCTTTTGTAATCATCAGCGAACTCCAGATATCTCCTTCGGAACTGATAGTGAAATCCGGATTAGGCTGAAAAAATATAATAATAATTCCCTTATCCTTTGTAACTTCAGAAATATTCGCGAGCTGTTTCAAATATTCTTGTCTAGTCTGTTCAAAATCATATTTATTAAGCCATTCTAAATATTTCTCTCCTTGGGCTTCACTATAATTGGCTTTTTCCCCATCTTTCCAAAGCAAAGGAAAGCCGAAAAATCTTAAACTGATCACAGAATCAAAAAGTTTATCCTTTTGCGGAATTTCTCCAAGATTTTTATAGACAGGAAAAGATAATTCTTTCGACACTGGCGGTCTTTCAGGATGTCTTAATTTTTTGGTCAAAAATTTCTCATAAATGCCGGGTTCCGGATCGCAACCGATTATATTGGCGCCTCCTTTTTTTAAAATCCGGTCAACCGGCGCATTAAGTCCGCAACCCATATCTAATATCTTTAATCCCGTCAACTTCTCGCCATAAATGGAATGAAGAATGGAGAGAGTGGAGACAACACCCGGTTGCTGTTCCTTGTTTTCTTTTTTCCAGCTTTCTATCAACTCCTTGTTCGCCAAGGCAAAATTGGAAATGTAATCTTCCTCATACTGGTAATATATGCCGATGAATCCAGGTTCAATTTTCCCCCTTTTTTTTATTTTCTCAATATTCTCCAACATAATTATATTATACCACAATTATTTCCCGTGGCATTTTTTATACTTTTTGCCGGAATTGCAAGGACAAGGGTCGTTTCTGCCTACTTTTTGATCTGCAAATTGGCCTTGTTCCTTGTGAATTTCTTTCACTTCTTCTTTTTCGATTTTCGGCACAGCTTTAACGTCTATCGTTTTAATAAGCTCAAGTACCTGTTCGCGGAGGGACACTTCCAGCTCGCGGAAAAGCCGGAGGCCTTCTTTTTTGTATTCAACCAGAGGGTCGCGCTGGCCATAGGCGCGCAGATTGACTGAAGAGCGCAGATATTCCATCGTTTCAATGTGCTCGGTCCAAAGAATATCATTGACATGGAGAATAATCCGGCGGACAAGCTCAAAAAAGATTTTTGCCCCAACCGCTTTTTTCTTCTCTTCAATGATTTTTGTATTTTCTTCATCGTCACTTAAGAATGCTTTCAAAATCCTCTCCGCTTCGGCCTTATCTCCTTCAAGCATTTTGCGGCGGCGGCCGTAAACAATCCCTCTCTGATGATTCATAACATTGTCATATTCCAGAGTGTACTTACGGGCATCGAAATGAAAGCCCTCGATTTTTTCTTGAGCGCTCTCAATCGCTCTTGAGACAAAACGGTTTTCAATCGGCTGATCTTCCGGGATGCCGAAACGGCCCATCATCTTCTTAAGACCTTCTCCCCCGAAAACGCGCATCAGCTCGTCTTCCAAGGAAACATAAAACTGCGTTCCGCCGCGGTCGCCCTGGCGGCCGGCGCGGCCTCGGAGCTGATTGTCTATGCGGCGCGCTTCATGCCGCTCCGTGCCGATAACGAAAAGCCCGCCAGCGCTTTTAATCTCCTCGGCCAGAGCTTCCGTGGCCAAGGGCCCGCCCAATTTAATGTCCACGCCTCGGCCAGCCATGTTGGTGGCAATCGTCACGGCGCCTTTCTTGCCAGCTTCGGCGATAATTTCGCCTTCGCGCTCGTGGTTCTTGGCGTTCAAAACTGTGTGCCTGACGCCAGCTTGGGTCAAATAAGCCGAGAGCATCTCATTCCTTTCAATTGAAACCGTGCCGATGAGCGCCGGCTGTCCGGCCTTTTGAAGTTCCTCCACTTTGCGGACAATGGCGGCCCATTTTCCTTTCTCTGTCTGGAAAATAAGATCATTGTTGTCCGCCCGGGCCATTGGTTTGTTTGTCGGGACGGAAATTACCGGCAAATTATAAACTTTGAAAAACTCTTCTTCCGAGGTTTTGGCCGTACCGGTCATGCCGGCAATTTTTTCGTACATCCGAAAATAATTCTGGAAAGTAATGGAGGCAACGGCCTTTGTTTCTTTCTGAATTTTAACGCCCTCTTTCGCCTCAATGGCTTGGTGGAGCCCTTCGGACCAGCGGCGGCCGGGCTGGAGGCGGCCGGTAAAGGGATCAACAATGATTATCTCGCCGTCTTTGACGACATAATCCTTGTCACGCTGAAAAAGAGCCTTGGCCCGCACGGCAGTTTCCAAGTGGTGAACATATTTTATGCCTTTCTCGGTATAAATATTTGAAATGCCCAAAATCTCCTCGGCGCGCATAATGCCGGCGTCATTCAGAGTAATGGCGCGAAGTTTCTCATCCACGGCATAGTGAGTCTCTTTCTCGAGCGCTCCGGAAATCTGCGTAAACTTTTTATACAAATCTTCCGACTCCTCGCGCTCGGAAGAAATAATGAGCGGCGTCCTAGACTCGTCTATTAAAATAGAGTCAACTTCGTCGACGATGGCGTAATGGTGCTCCCGCTGAACGACATTTTCCAAAGAAGCGGCTAAGTTGTCTCTCAAGTAATCAAATCCGAATTGATGATTGGTACCATAAGTAATATCGGCGGCGTAGGCCTCTTTACGCGAGCATGGCCGGAGAAATTCATAAACCACCTTGAAAGCGGCAACTTGATCTCTTTCTTTGTCCTTTTCTTGATGAGCCGGATCATATAAATATGAGGCATTGAGATCATTAATGACGCCGACAGAGAGGCCTAAAAGATTGTAAATCTGCCCCATCCAGACGGCGTCGCGGCGAGAGAGATAGTCATTGACGGTAACCACATGCACTCCGCGGCCAGTTAGAGCGTTCAAGTACACGGGCAGAGTTGCAACAAGCGTTTTACCTTCGCCGGTTTTCATCTCGGCGATTTTACGCTCGTGCAAGACAATGCCGCCGATAAGCTGAACATCGTAGTGCCGCTGACCTAAAGTTCTTTTTGCGGCCTCGCGCGCGGCGGCAAAAGCCTCCGGTAGAATATCATCCAAGGTTTCGCCGTTTTTAAGACGCTCTTGCAGTAGGCTTGTCTTCTTAGGAAAATCCTCTAAAGATAGCTTCTCGAATTCTCCCTCTAAAAAATTAATTTTACTTATGGTTGGTTTTACTTTATTTAAAAAGCTGCTGTCGCTTCCACTGAAAATTTTAGTCAAAAAATTCGCCATACCAGCCATCTTAACACAAAACCCCGTTCCGACCTAGGTCGGAACGGGGTTTGAAGAGCCTATCTCCTGCGCTTTTTTGCCGCTTTCTTGGCCTTTCTTTTAGGAGCCGCCTTCTTGGCTTTCTTCACTGCCTTTTTTTTCTTTGCCATAATTTAAATTTAAATCTCTAGACCAACTCCGATCTAAAAATTCAAAGCTTAATTATAAGAGAGTGCAATAATCGACCTCTGATCAAAAAAATTTTAAACAATAATTTTGTCAGATAAAAAATTATTGCTTCTGCCTTAATTATCTTATATTAAGAAAGATTGCGCAATATTTTTTTCAAGATAACTGTGGATAACTTGAAATCTCTACGAAATACAAATTTGTACGAAATTACGAAAAATTAAAACATTAGATAATTATTTTCCGCCGAAGGCGGATCAGCCTCCGGCTGAAAAAATTACAAAATTAAAAATTATAAAAATTCTTTGTGAACTTAAAATAATTAGAAATTAGACATTAAAAAAAACGCCATGCGGCGTTTTTTTAATAACTCTCCATTCAAGGCAGGCGGTGCGAGCTCCAACAAAAATGCCTTTGTGAGTGCAGCGCCTGCCATGGATAGAGACTTACAACTAAAGTATATTATATGTAAAAAATAAAACAACCTAAGCATAAAACGAAGAAAAGCCCCCGCATGGAGGGCCTTTCTTCGGCATTTTTGTTGGTTTAATATAATTAATTAGCCCACTTAAACACTCACATCCGCCATACTAGCATACTTTTTCAAAAAATGCAAACCAATTTATTTGGCGATCACGACGGCTTCTTCGAGTTTGATGGAAAGAAGTTTTGAGGCGCCGTCGGAGCCGATGGTGACGCCATAGAGAACTCCGGCCCGCGACATTGTCTCGCGGTTGTGAGTGACTAAAATAAGCTGGGAGTATTTAGCCAGCCTCTCCAGCATATCGCCGTATTTCTTTGAATTAGCCTCATCAAGCGCCGCATCTGTCTCGTCTAAGACGAGAAATGGCGGCGGATTGACCTGCGATGTGGCAAATAGAAGGGCGATCGAGGTGAGTGACCGCTCTCCTCCGGAGAGCGCTTGTAACGCCTTAACTTTCTTTTGGGGCAAAGATACATTAATTAAAATACCAATTTCTGACTCTTTCTCTTCATCTTCATTTTCCGCAAGCTCGTCTTCATCTAGATCACTCTCCAGCGCTTCGTCCCCGCTTCGCCAAGGCTCCGCCGGGCGAGCAAGACTTTGCAGGGCAAGCTCTTCTTTTACTTTTTTGCCAATTTCAATAACCGAAATCGAAGCAGAGCCGCCGCCAAACATCAGCTGGAAAAATTCCTGAAATTGCTTATTGATCTTTTCAATGCCGGACATGAATTCAGTCTCGATCTTGGCCTTCAATTCTACCAATATTTCTTCGAGCGACTGGATCGTCTTATTTAAATCTTCTAATTCTTTGGCCAAAAACCGGTCTCGTAGAGACGTCTCGTCATACTCTTTCAAAGTCTCTTCCCCGCCGCCCTCGCCCATGTCTTCCAGGCGAATTTTTATCTTCTCTATTTTTTTTCTCCTTTCTTCCTGATGAATTCGATCAGCACCGGCAGAAGACTGATCAACCCCCCTTCGCCCCGATAAATCGGGGCTACGGAGGGGCGCGGCACTGATATTCGACTTATATTGCATGATGGCTGGACCAACAAGGACGCTTCCTTCTTTTATTTCATTCAAAAAATCGCTCTCGATTCGATTGAAGTTTTCTGACCTGATTTTAATCAAATTCAATTCTGACAGAATTTTATTTTTTTCCATCTGCAGTTCCAATTTCCGCACGTCGCCCGCTGCCCGATCTTCTTTCTCTTTCTCGATCATGGCCTGAAATTCTCTGATTTTATTCAGAGCCGCGCCTTCCTTTTCTGTCAGGCTGGCTAATTCAGAAATAATTTTATCTTTGCCGGCTTTCAGTTCCGCCAATTCCTCAACATCTTCTTCTCTTTTAACAATCGCTGCGCCGCAAACCGGACACTTGCCGGACATTTTAATCTTGCTTTCTTTAAGCTCCAAAAGACCCTCGATCCGGCCGAGTTTCCGGGAAAGACCGTCTTTAGTCCCGCGAAATTCGGCCACCTCACGCTCTTCAGCAAAAAGATTTTTTTGAACAGCGCTTTCAGTCCTTTCACCGACGGCGCTGATTTCTGAAAAGCCTTTCTCAATCTCGCCGAGCTTGCCTTCTAGGGCCGATTTTTGGAGATGCACTTCTTTTTTTTCGCCAGCCAAATAAATTTCTTCCCTTTTCAAATACTCCTCATAAAGACTGCCGAGCTCGCTCTTAAGCTCCGCGGCTTTCTCAATTTTTTCCACTTGTTTTTTTAAAAAATTAAGATGCGGAGCAATCTCGCGGCGCAGTATGCCGATCTCCTTAATATTATCTTTAGTCCTGTCTATTTTGCGGATGCTCTCACGCATGCGATACCGGTATATTTTAAGGCCGAGAGCGTCTTCTATCATCTCGCGGCGCTCCTTCGGCGAGGCGTTTAAAATTCTGTCCGCCTCGCCTTGGGAGATAATGTGGTGGCCGGAACTGCTGATATTGACCGAAGCAAGCATCTCTACGATGTCTTTTAGGCGCGTCTCCGCGGCGTTGATTAGATAGCGATTGGCGCCGTCTCTGTAAACTTCGCGGGTAATATAAATCTCATCGAAATCCAAATTAATTTCTTTGCCTAAAGAATCAATCTTGAAAGTCCTTTTTGCATTATCAAAATAAACTGAAACACTGGCCCGATTTTGTTTTGACAAAGTTTTCGATCCCTGAAAAATAAAATCCGCGCCGGATGATCCGCGAAGCGACTTCATTGATTGCTCGCCTAGGACAAAACGAATAGACTCGACAATATTTGATTTGCCGGAACCGTTCGGGCCGACAATGGAAGTAATCTGGCCTTGAAGCTCCAAAACGCTTTTCTTAGCAAATGATTTAAAGCCCGTTAATTCTAGACGTTTAAGCATGCTAGATTTGCCAATTTTTAAATTTAAGAGCCTTCTCGGCGGCTTGCTGTTCAGCCTCTTGCTTAGATTTGCCTTTGCCCTTGGTGATAAGTTCATTGCCGAAATAAATTCCGACAGTAAATTGTTTGTCATGATCGGGGCCGGTTTCAGACAAAACTTTATAAGCCGGGGTCAAGCCAAAATGTTCCTGGGCCATTTCTTGAACATAACTTTTCGAATCTTGCCAGAGTTTCCCGGAAACAACTTCATTAACTCGAACCAAAAGATATCTAGAAATAAAATCTTCGGCTGTCTCGTAGCCCTGATCGAGATAAATTGCTCCTATCAGTGCTTCGAAAGTATTGGCCAGGATGTACTGCCTGGCCCGGCCGGTATCGCGAGTCTCGCCTCGGGAAAGCATCAAATAATCACTTATTCCGAGTTTGGCAGCTATTTCGGACAATATCAAAGCATTGACCAAGGCCGAGCGATAGGAAGTCATTGCCCCTTCTGTCTCGCTTGGATAGCGATTATACAGATAATTAGTCACAATCAATTCCAAAACCGCGTCGCCTAAAAACTCCAGGCGCTCATTGTGGCCGATGCCTAATTGAGGGTTCTCGTTTAAATAGGACCTGTGGACAAAGGCCTGCTTGAGCAAGTCTTTGTTTTTGAAAGTTATCTTTACTTTTTTTTCAAACTCGGGAAAATCAACCATATAATTCAGAAGTGAATCAAGCGAGTCAAGTAAATCAAGCAAGACAAGCTTAATTTACTTAATTTACTTGATTTACTTAATTTACTTTATTTACTTGTAATAATTTCAATCGCCTTGGTAATCAAGGGCACGATATCATTATAAATTTTAAGATCGGAGATCTCTCCAAACTTAAACCAGCGCGCATCATCTAAGCCCTTTGTCTCTCCTAATCGGAGCTCTTGATAAGGAGCTTCGGCCAGAAAATAAGCAACGTGCTTGCGATGCTTGCCCTTTTCCGGATGAGTGGCCACATACTCATTTTCTCCAAGCTTGTCCATGACCTTGACCTCGAGGCCAAGCTCTTCCTTTATCTCTCTGGCCGTGCAAGCCTCGTCAGTCTTGCAATCTTCATTTTCTTCAATGCCGCCTTTAGAGAGCGTCCAGTAGCCGAAAATATCGTGAACCAAAGCAAGATATATTTCGCCGCCATGCTTGGCATAAATGACCGCGCCGCCCAATTTCTCCAATGGCAATTTCGAAATATCAACTTCTTCCTTAACTTTCTTCTTGCTGGTTTCTTCTTTGCCGGGCTCGCCGATTTCTTTATAAACCGTGCCTAAGACGCCGTTAATGAAACGGCCGCTTGATTCTCCGCCGAAAGTTTTGGCTATTTCAATTGATTCATTGATGGCCACTTTGGGCGGAACTTGCGCGCGGTCGCCGAAAAGAAGCTCGGTCAGGCCGAGGCGCAGGACATTGCGGTCAACTATGGAAATCTTGTCGATCGGCCACTCCGGCGCCGCCCGCTCGATTATTTCATCAATGATGCTTCTTTTTTTAAGCACTGAATCAACCAAAGAATACATAAAGTCCCGGTCGCCTTCTTCCAAGCCCGGGCCGAATTCTAAAATATTGCGGTCAAGAATATCTTTGGCCGTTTCGTTCTTTTGATTATCGCCTTGCGGGCCGCCTGCCTGTGGCAGAAAATCCCACTCAAAGAGGGTCTGGAGAACTATTGATCTTGAAAGGTGCCTGTTGGCCATTTTGAAAGTAAATTAAGTAAATAAAGTAAATTAAGCAAAGACAGTAAATTAAGTAAATTAAGCTTGCCTTGCTTGATTTACTTGACTCGCTTACCTTGCTTGCTCTTCGTTTTCTTCTGCTTCTTCTCCACTTCTTTCACTTTATCCACCACTATTTTGCCTCGGTAAAAACCGCATTCCAAACAAGCAGTGTGAGCAAGCTTCGGCTTAAAGCATTTTTCACATTTACCTAAACTTGTATTTTTCAGAGCGTGATGCGACCGCCTGTTGGCCGTATGCGCCCTAGTATGCCTCATTCGTACAACCATAATAGAAATTAGTTTAACAAATCCGCCTTCAAAAAGCAAATATTACGTGCTAATATAAAAGCTATGTCAGACGCCGAAAAACTTCATAATTTAAGGCATTCTTTGGCCCACCCCAGTACTACAGAAATTTGTCGAGTGCACAGATTTCTGAGTACGGGGCAAGAAGTGCTTTTATAATCTTTAGTAATATATATGGACAATAAATTACACAACCTTCGTCATTCATTGGCTCACCTTCTCGCCGCGGCGGTTTTGGATATTTACCCGGGAACAAAAAATACTATTGGCCCCGCTATTGATAATGGCTTTTATTACGACTTCGACTTTCAAAGCGCAGACTTACGCGGACTGAACGCAGACGAACGCAGACAAATATCAAATAATGATTTGCCTAAGATCGAAAAGAAAATGAGAGAAATTTTAAAGACATGGAAAGAGTTTGAGGGTCGTGAAGTGACTGAAAAAGAAGCTAAAGAAATTTATAAAGATAATCCTTATAAGTTGGAACTCATAGACGAAATCGTATCAAGGCGATCCGCCGCCGCTAAAGCTATGGCGGACGAGGAAAAATTAACTTTATACAAATCAGGAGAATTTACCGACCTCTGTCGCGGTGGCCACATTGAAAACATAAACGAGCTTAAAAAAGCCGGCTGGAAACTTTCTCATATTGCCGGGGCCTATTGGCGCGGCGATGAAAAAAATAAAATGCTAACTCGTATTTACGGGCTGGCTTTTAAAACTCCGAAAGAACTTGAAGAATATGAAAAGATGATCGAGGAAGCAAAGAAAAGAGATCATCGAAAGTTGGGGCTTGAGCTTGATCTTTTTACTTTCTCCGAATTAGTCGGCCCCGGACTCCCCCTTTGGACACCAAAAGGTACAATTCTTCGTGATGTTTTGGATAATTTTGTTTGGGAACTTAGAAAAGAATATGGCTACGAAAGAGTGGACATTCCTCATCTAACCAAAAAAGAGCTTTACATAAGAAGCGGTCATTGGGAAAAATTCCAAGATGATCTTTTTAAAGTAACAACGCGCGAGGGCCACGAATACGCTTTGAAGCCGATGAACTGTCCGCATCACACGCAGATTTACGCCCGCCGGCAGTGGAGCTACCGCGACTTGCCCCAGCGTTACGCTTCGACTACAAAAGTTTACCGCGATGAGCAATCCGGCGAACTGGCCGGCCTTTCGCGCGTCTTGGCCATTACTCAAGACGACGCGCACGTTTTCTGCCGTTCATCACAAGCGAAAGAAGAAATGGTAAAAATTTGGGATATTATCGAGAGATTCTACGGCGCGGTCGGCTTCGCTCTCTCCTATCGCCTGTCGCTTCATGACCCGAAACAGATGGAAAAGTATCTCGGCACCGCGGAGACTTGGGCTAAATCCGAGCAGGAGCTCCGCGATTTAGTAAAAGAAAAAGGTAAAACAGCAATTGAAGCAATTGGTGAGGCTACTTTCTACGGACCGAAGATCGATTTCATGGCCAAAGATTCCTTGGGCCGGCAGTGGCAAGTCGCCACCATCCAGCTTGACATGAATATGCCAGAAAGATTTGATCTTACCTGCGTGAACGAAAAAAGTGAAAAAGAAAGAATCGTCATGATTCATGCCGCCATCATGGGCTCGATTGAAAGGTATCTCTCCATCATTATCGAGCACTTCGGCGGCGCTTTCCCGCTTTGGCTCTCGCCTGTTCAAGTGGCAGTCCTTTCTATTTCGGAAGAACGCCATAGCGATTACGCTAAAGAAATATATGAAAAATTAAAAGAAGGAGATATCCGAGCCGAGCTTTGGAATGAAAATGAGAGTATTTCCAAAAAGATCCGGAATTTCCGGCTCCAAAAAATTCCTTATGCGGTCGTCATCGGCGACAAGGAAGTTGAATCTAAGAATTTAACTATTGAATCTCGAGCTGGAACAAAAGAAAATCTATCAACCAAGCAATTTATAGAAAAACTTAA
>MFVF01000035.1:0-18537 GCA_001785965.1 Candidatus Nomurabacteria bacterium RIFCSPLOWO2_01_FULL_42_20 | reverse complement strand
TGGCGGACGGGTTTTTTAGATGATTCGAGAATTTTTTAATAAATTTTATTCAACGTTTATTCAACGAAAGTGAGAGCCTTGCCGCGCTTGCCGGCCCGGCCGGTCCGGCCAATCCTGTGCACATAGTCATCGTATGTCGACGGGATGTCGTAGTTGATAACATGCGAGATGTCCGCGACATCGATACCTCGCGCGGCGACGTCGGTCGCCACCAAAACCTGAACCCTGCTCGATTTGAAAAGACTAAGGGCCACCTGTCTTCGGCCTTGAGTTTTGTTGCCGTGGATCGATTCTGCCTTTAACCCTCGGCGGATAAGCTCTTTGCTCAAACGCTCCACACCGTGCTTTGTCTTGCCGAAGACGAGTACCTTACTAAAATCGTTTTTGATGAGCAGACCATGAAGCACGTCGATTTTGTTCTTGCCCTTCTCAACTCGGACGATGTCTTGATGAATGCCTAGCGCAGTATCGCCCTGTTTAACAGAAACGGACACGGGATTTCTTAAAAAATCTTTGATCAACATTTCAATCTCCCGCGACATTGTCGCGGAAAAGAAAAGAGTGTGCTTTTCTTTCGGCATCTTCGACATCATGAACCTCATGCTGTGAATAAAGCCCATGTCTAGCATGCGGTCGGCTTCATCTAAGACAACCGTCTTGAACTTGGAAAGATCGAGCGACCCGCGATCAATCAGGTCTTTCAATCTGCCCGGTGTGCCGATGACAAAATTATTATGATAACGGAGCTCGCTCACCTGTTTGCCCAAACCGGTACCGCCGACGCAGACCACTCCAAATAAACCAAGCCCTTTATTGAAAGCCCTGAATTCTTCTTCGATCTGGATGGCGAGTTCCCGGGTCGGCACGACAATAAGCACGCTCTCTTTTTTATTGACCAGAGCTTTGTTGATTAACGGAATGAGAAAGGCCGCCGTCTTGCCGGTGCCGGTGTTGGCAATGCCGACGATATCCAAGCCTTGAAGTATACAAGGAATGGCCCGATCCTGGATCGGAGTCGGGGTCGTGTATCCCTTTTTGAGAATGTTCTGCTTCAGACGGTCATCGATCTTGAAATCGGTGAAGTCGTGTTCAGGCTTAAAGACCGCCACCTCCGGGGTGGCGGCTGTTTTGTTTATAAATTTTGAGACATCGATGTGTTGGCTGAAATTTCTTCCGCCACCACTTCTGGGTTGGCCTCTGTGTCCTCTGTGAAAAGGACGGCTGCCTCGATCATTGCTCGCGCCGTGATGAGACGAACGCTTAAAAGTTCTTTTGAACATTATTATTTTTCAGTCGCATTTAATAAATCCCCACACCTTCCCACGTGGTATCGAACCCCTAGGAAGACTTTTATCCTCGCACCAAGCTACCGTGTATTCTGAGAAGGTGTGGGGATAAATGCATAAGGCGACTAGTCTCGAAAAGTTTTCAAATAAAGACTAGTGCCTCTATATTTAGGAGAGATAAAACCCTCAAAAACAAAAACTCATGAGATTTTCTTATTTCCGCATACTATACTACTAACCTCATTTTGTCAACATCCGCATGAGCACACTATGTCCATCCGCCGTGCCCTTCCGAAGCCTTGAGCGGAGGAGGGTAGCTTTACTGTGTCCGTCCGTAGCCTTGTGCGGAGGAGGATACGGTAAATTAAGCAATGACCGTCCTTGCTTAATTCATAATCTATATATCAATATTGGCCAGTTTGGCGTGGGTTTGAATGAAGGATTTGCGGGGAGCGACTTCCGAGCCCATCAGAATATCGAAAACTCTATTGGCCTCCTCGGTGTCTTCAATAGTCACTTTTTTCAAGACGCGATTAGCCGGATTCATAGTCGTCTCCCAGAGCTCTTCCGGATTCATTTCGCCGAGACCTTTGTAGCGCTGGATGCTAATCTTAGGAACTTTTGACATTTGACCTTTGACGTTTGACTCTTCAGATTCAATCTCTTCTTGTTCTCCCTCGACTTCCCTCGACTCAGCTCGGGACAAGTCGCTCGGGACTTCGGCTTCTTCAGAAGCCTCAGCCTCCTCAGCTACTTCAACTTCTTTGCCGACAATTTTATTTTTTTCCTCGTCGCTGTAAGCATAAGAAACTTCCTTGCCCTTTTTAATTTTGAAAAGCGGCGGCTGGGCAATGTAAATATAACCGGCCTCCACAATTTGTTTAAAATATCTGTAAAAAAGAGTCAGAAGCAGAGTTCGGATATGCGCCCCGTCCACATCGGCATCGGTCGCGATAATAACTTTATGATAGCGGATTTTAGAAAGATCAAACGTATCACTGATGGAGGTGCCAAGAGCGATCACTAAAGACTTCACTTCTTTGGAAGCAAGCATTTTATCAATACGCGCCCGCTCAACATTCAAAATTTTTCCGCGTAAAGGCAAAATCGCCTGCGTGCGCCGATCTCTGCCCTGCTTGGCCGAACCTCCGGCGCTGTCGCCTTCCACCAAGAAAAGTTCGGCTTCTTCGGCGTTTCTTGTCTGGCAATCAGCGAGTTTGCCCGGTAAAGTCATGCCTTCCAGCGCGCCCTTGCGCAGAATGGAATCCTTGGCCGCCTTGGCCGCTTTGCGCGCCTTCATCGCCAAAATTATTTTTCCGATAATCGCCTTTGCGTCTTCCGGGTTTTCTTCAAGAAAAGCGCCGAAAGCTTCGCCAAAAACCGTCGCCACTCCCCCTTGAGCTTCCGGGCTGCCCAGCCTCGCCTTGGTTTGTCCTTCAAACTGGATTTCTTTGAGTTTTACCGAGATGACGGCCGTAAGGCCCTCAAGCACGTCTTCTCCCGTCAGGCCGCCTTCGCTTTCTTTCAAAATTTCATTCTTCTTGCAGTAATTATTAATGAGGCGAGTCAGGGCTCCCTTAAAACCAGTGACGTGAGTGCCGCCCTCAAGGTTATAAGTATTGTTGGCAAAAGCAATAATCCTTTCAGAAACATCGTCAACATACTGCAGAGCCACTTCCACTTGAATATCACCGGCCTTGCCGTCAGGCAAGGCAGGCAGGCCTATTTTTTTATCAACGTAAAAAATATTTTTATGGACCGGTTTTTGAAGTTTGTTGTAAAAACGAATCATTGAAGCCAGCCCGCCTTCAAAATAAAAAGTTATTGAAGGAACCGGTAAATTCAGTTCTTTTAAATAAAATCCGCTGTCGCTAATTTTTTCAGAATATTCTCGCGCGTCAATAATCGTGATTCGCAGTTTTTTAACTAAATAAGCCTGCCGGCGCATGTGGCTTGTAATCACCTCCCAATCAAATTTAATTTCAGAGAAGATTTGCGGATCAGGTTCAAAAGTGATAATCGTGCCGCTTAATGGAGAGGCGCCGATTTTTTTAACATTGGCCTTTTTCTTACCGCGGATATATTCCTGGACAAAATGACCGCCTTCTCGGTAAACCTCCGCCTTAAGATAAACCGAAAGAGCGTTGACGACGGAAGCGCCGACGCCGTGGAGGCCGCCGGAAACTTCGTAGCCGCCGGTGCCGAACTTGCCTCCGGCGTGCAAAGTCGTCATCACCGTTTCTAAAGCCGAAACTTTTGTTTTGGGATGAATATCAGTCGGAATTCCCCGGCCATTGTCAGTTATGCGAACACGGTTGCCGGGTAATAAAGCTATTTCCACATGATCGCAAAAACCGGCCATGGCTTCGTCGCGCGCATTGTCAAAAATTTCCCAAACTAAATGATGGAGCCCTTCGATGCCCGTCCCGCCGATATACATGCCGGGGCGCTTGCGCACCGGCTCAAGCCCCTCCAAGATGGCGATTTTGTCGGCCCCATAATGCTTGATTGCTTCCTTTTTGTCCATAATTGATTTTAAAGGAGTGAAACGACTATTAAAATCATTACCCCCTGAAATAATTTTTGCTTTGCAAAAATTAAAATTTAATTAAAATTAAATTTTATTTCAGGGGGTAAGAAAAATATATTCACTCACTTTGTTCATTCATTATTGTTTCTAAATTATACCAAAAAATTACCTGACTTGCCAGCCTTTTTTTGCCATCTTTTCCCCAATTTTTGCCATGATTTTGTTGGCTTCTTCATCAGTTAAAGTACGGCCAAAAGCCTGGAAAACCAGCCGAAAAGCATAAGAAGTTCGACCTTCTTTTTTATATTCGTCAATCAACCACGGTTCGCGGACAAGTAGTTCTCCCACGTTTTTTTTAAGAATTTGAGCTAGTTCTTTTTTTGATGCTGTTTCTGGAAGCCATACAGATATATCGCGAATAATGAAAGGATATAAAGACCACATCTTAAATTTAGCTTCTGGCTTCTGGCTTCTGGCGCCTAGCAATTCATTATAAGATTCAGTAATTTTTATATCTTTGCAAAATTCGTCTAAACTTTTCTCGACAACTCCTTTTTTGTCGGCGTAGGCGACATGGGTTTGTTCAGTGTCGCTTGTAAAAACTGTGCCGATCTCGAATATTTTGATCTCACTCTGTCTAAGAAGGGGCGCGTTTATTTTATTCAGTTCATAACTTTCTTTAAGGCCGTCGGAAAGATTCGGCCGCAGAAACTTTTTATCCGAAGCGCTCTTTAGCACTTCCACTTTCCCTTTTTCCCGAAAAGTGTAGGTCATAACCTCGCTGTAACCTTCTTCTAAAAGTTTTTTTCTCGCCCAAAGAATTTTGTAAAATGTTTCATTTATTTTGGGTTTGAAGAAGCCAGGCTTCGGGCTGCCCTTGAAGCCTGGCTTCAGGTTTGGAATTTTTGGTTTTATTTTGTCATATCCCAAAACTCGGCCGACCTCTTCTGCCATATCTTCTTCTATCTCAAGGTCAAGCCGAAGCGGCGGAACAGAAATTTCCCAGCCCAAGGCTGGTCCGCCTTTGGCGGAAAATTTGCTTTCTTTCCTAACATATTCATATTTATAATTCTGTAAAATCTTTTCTATTTCACCAGCCGATATTTTAAGACCTAAAATTTTTGAAATTCTTTCGGCTGAAAAATGAAGAAGGCGGCCTTTGAAAGTATCGAAAGGATACACGTCCACGACATCTTCAAAATCGGCGAAGCCGTACTCTGCAAAAAGACTGGAAATTTCTTTCATGGCCGGATCGCAAAGCCAAGGTGACAGGTCATTTTCAAATCTTTTTGCCGCGTCGGTCAAAATGCCTATCCGGCGAGCTGTTCTTCTTACCAAGGCCGGAAAGAAATTAGCCGATTCAATAAGAATATTTTTTGTGCTTTTACTGACCTCGGCTCTTTTTCCGCCCTTAACGCCGGCAATAGCCAAAGGGCCAAGACTATCGGCAATTACCACATCTTCCTCTCCAAGGGAAATTTCCTTATTGTCCAAGGTTATTATTTTATCCCCCTTTTTTGCCTCACCCACAAAAATTTTTCCCTTAATTTTATCCCAATCAAAACAATGAATTGGCTGGCCCGAGTCAAACATAACAAAATTAGCCGCATCAACGATATTGTTTATGCTTCTTTGCCCGATTGACTCCAGTCGCCTTGATAGGGAACGGGGACTGGGGCCCACTTTCACTCCGCGGACAACACGACCCATATATCTTCTTGTTTTGTCAGCATTGATTTCAAGTTTTGTCGGCTTGGATTTCGGAATTTTGTATTTTGGCGCCGGATCAATAAATTTTAAGCCCAACTGACCGGCCAGTTCTCTGGCTATGCCTTGATGAGAAAGCAAATCATGCGCCCGATTCGGCAGAATATTTAAATCAAAGATTACATCTTTGCCTTTTTTCTCAACATTCTCTACTTCACAAAGATGGTAAGTGAAAACATCCCGAAGCTTTTCCTCTTTCGGTAATTCGGGCACATATTCTTTTAACCAGTTATAAGAGACTTTCATATTTACTTGACTTTTGTTTTCATGGAGTATATGCTAATTATATCACTACGAAAAGGCTGCGTATGGCTTCGTGCCCTACGCGCCCTTTTCATTTTTAGGCAAATATTCTAACTTATTTTTCAGTCTATTCAGGAAAAATATGAACTTGCGATCCGGATCATTGAATCTTTTTAAAAGGGCTGAGTACTTAAATTCATTTGGAACAACCAGCATTTCGAGCTTTCTTTTTTCTTTTAAATATTCAACAAGGCACGCAAAATCTCCATCACCAGAAATAATTATGGCCTTATCGTAATTGTCATATTCAATCGCCGCAGAATGTAAAACCAATTCCGCATCTACATTACCCTTCACAGTACCATCTTTATATTCAAGTGTTGGCTTAAATATGCAAATATACCCTGAATGTTGAAGAAATCCATATAATTTTTCATTTCCAGAATGATACCCAATAAACACAATGGCTTTGGACACTCTGAATCTATCTCTAAGTAATGTTCTCAGTTTTCTCCAATCAATCTTCCAACCAAACTCCAAAATCCCTAAATGGACATTCTGGGCATCTATAAAAGCGTAATTGTTTTCCTCTTTCCTCACCCCCTAATCTTACCAAAATTCCGGCCAAAAACCACGCACGAAAGTTTTATCCCGCGTACTGATATTCACGATGCGTGTTAGTTAAAAATTTTCGCGATACAAAAGGCAAAAATTCAAAAATCATTTCAAACAGCCAACAAATAAAATCCTATTTCTCGAGGAGAACGACTCGGTCGTCCGAGCCCCAGTCGAACTCCAGCCAATACGCGCTCCGGCTCAGCCCCTCGCTACTCCAGAACACAGAGGGGACACATGCGTAGCCGTCCTGGTCGCGAAGAGTCGAACCAATAAAGTAATAACAATTGCCGTCTTTCATTTGCTTCGGAACTTTGCCGGGGTTAGCCAATAAATACTGTTCATATTCCATCCCGGGTATGTGATACTGGCCGCCATATTTTTTCACTACATGCTCCACAACTTCGGACCTTGGCTTGCCGATAAATTCTTCCAGGTCTAGGATTATAACTTTTGGTTCTTTTTCTTGGAAATTCAGGCCGGCGGTTTCGGGATTCATCGTATATTCTCCGAATTTGTATGCGTCAATATCCTTTCCTATCTTTTCATAATCCAGCTGATCTAAAGGATTAGCGCTCATGGAGAGTTTGGCTTTTTTTACGTCTTTTTCGTCATACCAGATAGTGAAAGTTTCCTCCATAAAGGCGTCCATTTTCTGTTGGAATTTTTCTATGTCAAATTCGCCTTCGGCGATTTTGACTTTGGCTTTTACCATCTCTTCTTCGCCTAGAGCCACTTTAACTCGAGCCGTCTCGGCCTTTTTTGCTAGCGCTTCCGAGCTTATTTTTTGTGATTTTTCCATATATTATAATGTTTTTTATTGATAATATTATAATGTCTAATTTCTTATAGTAATATTGCATACAAATGCTGAATTGTCTATATCTAAAACTGATTCAATCGCAAATCACCCTGATAAAATAGGCGAACGTCGGGAATGCCCCATTTGACCATGGCGATTCGATCAAGGCCGCCGCCAAAAGCAAAACCTTGCACTTTCTCCGGATCTAGGCCGACATTGCGCAAGACATTTGGATGAAGCATGCCGCAGCCCATAACTTCAAGCCATTTATTTTTGAATTTAACCCAAACTTCAAGTCCAGGCTCGACGAAGGGGAAATAGCTTGGCCGGAATTCTATTTCCACATCGTTTCCCAACATTTTTTTATAAAAATGAGTCAGCACGCCTTTTAGATCAGCAATTGAAATATTTTCCCCGATCATCGCGCCGTCGATCTGGAAAAACTGCATTTCGTGCGTGGCATCAGTTGCCTCATTTCTGAAAACTTTGCCGATAGAAATAAAAGCGCAGGGCAACCTGCCTTCCTTCCCCGCTTGTTCGAGCGCTCGCGCGGTTACTGTCGTGGTGTGAGTCCTGAGTAACATTTGACCACCTTTTATTGAATTTTTTTCTGCGTCAGTCTGCGTTAAGTCTGCGTCAGTCTGCGACATTTTTTTAATAAAAAATGTATCTTGCATCTCACGCGCCGGGTGATCCGGGGGAACATTTAAGACATCAAAATTATACCACTCGCTTTCAAGCTCTGGACCTGTGGCCGCCTCAAAACCAAGATCATTGAAGATCTTTATGGCCTCATTTGCAATTATGGTAAGCGGATGCAAACTGCTGCTTTTTTTATCTTCAATCATGATCAAGAATCAAGTTTAAAATCAACAATTAAATTACCTGATTCATCAAGCTGCAAACGTTTGACTTCCTGCTTTGATTCTTCTGTTATATTTTTAGCAAAAATTTGAGACAATCTAGGTAAATATTCTAAAAAAGTTTTTTTAGCTAAACCTCTGATCAAAAAAGGGGCATCTATTTCTGCTTGCTCTATATCAATTCCTTCGTCTTTATTAACAATGTTGCCAGTAAGTCCGATTTTAAAGCCTTTAACATTGAGCTTTAAATTAAGTTTTATCTTATTATCTATTTTTTTAAGACTATAATCTTTAATTATCGTTTCTCCTTCCGTAATTTTTTCTATAATTTTTTTTATTTTATTGCTAAAGTCCTCGAAGCTCAAAAATAATTTTGCTTTTTTTTCTTGAGGCGCACCTCCTATATCTTCTTTGGCTTTTTTCATTTCTTCAGTTTCAGTAGGTTCTGTAATTACTTTTTCCTTTATTTGCTCAATTTTTTTTAAAACGCCAATTTCAGAAAGAGGTATAGTCGCCGCGCCGCCGCCGAAGGCGGCGGCTTTTACTACTTTCTCAAGTTTTTCCGCTTGAATTTCCGTTTTGGCTTTTGTTTCCTTAAGTTTCCCTTTTTCAGGAATCTCTTTTCCCGCCTCTGTCGGCAAAGCGCCGGATAATATACCTGTAGTAAGGACACCTAAGGCAATTTTTTCTGCGGTTTTTTTTGAATTACTCATAAATAGCAATAAAATGATTATATCGACTGCGTTCGGACATTAAGCAAATAAATTTGCTTCTGCTCCTCACTTGTCGATATAATGACGTCGCTCGGACGTTGTGCTCCGACCTAGGTCGGAGCACACGCTCCTCGCTAGTCATTATAACATAATTTTCTGGAGCTTACAAAGTTATTTGACTGGATTAAAATTTCATAGTTCGACAAGTCGGACCTGTGGAAACATATTTGTTGACAAAGAAAAATACTATTGTGTGATGATTTAAGGGTGTAATGGTGAATTTATGAGGACGTCTACATAAGTGAGATAAAAAGGTCGAGATTAATTATTAATTTAGTATCACTAATCATTCACGAATTTTAGAATCGCTAATAATCTCGAATAAAGCATTCGCGAATATTAGAGAATAAAAATTAGAGATGGTATTCGAGATTGATTAGAGATCAAAACAATATGAAAAAAATAATTCTTACGACAGTTTTAGTTGCGGTCTTTGTTTTCTTCGGCAGTGCTTCACCCGCGATGGCGAAGAATGGGGGCCCTGACAATATTGACAAGGCTTCTAACATTGGCAAAGTCCAAAAATTACAATCGATTTTCAATCGCTTTGAGGCAGCAGTAAATAGACTGGGGGCTCTCAATAACCGTCTTTCTGCCGTTTCAAAAAAGATTGCCGAGATGGGCGTTGATACTTCCGAGACTGATGCCTTGGTTGCAGAGGCGGAGGCTAAACTTGCCGCAGCCGCGGAACTGAATGCTTCCTTAAAAGCCCTGATTGATGTTGAGGATCCAAATGAAATACCAGCTGAAATAATCAGCGAAATCAAAAATTTGGCCTCCGAATCCAAAGGTCTTATCGAGGAAGCCAGAGATTTGATGAAAGACGCTCTTCGGGCCTTGAGAGACGCGATCCGTAATGCGCTTAAAGATAATGATGATGAGGGAGATGAGGGCGATGACAATGATGATGATGAAGGCGATGATAATGATGATGAGGGAGATGAAGGTGATGATAATGATGATGAGGGAGATGAAGGTGATGATAATGATGATGAGGGAGATGAAGACGATGATAATGATGATGACAATGACGATGATAATAATGATGACAATGACGAGGAAGACGATGATTAATAGCGCAACAATCATAGAAAACAGGCTTCAGGGACAGCCCGAAGCCTGTTTTCTATTTTTGAAAATTGCGCTAAAATACCAGATAACTCTTGCTGAAGCTAAGCTTCACAGTGTAATGCCCTATCCGGCAATACGTCATCACCAATGAAAAAGATCGAAGAAAAATTTGAAAAAGCTTATGATTTGTACGCTAAAGATATTTTGCGGCACGTTTATTTTCGCTTGCACAATAAGCAGGCGGCCGAAGATCTGACTCAAGAGACATTTTTTAAGGCCTGGCAAAGCCTGGCCCTAGGAAAGACAAAAGAGATAAAAAATTTTAGGGCATTTTTTTACAAGATCGCTCACAACCTAATTATTGATTATTATCGAAGTAAAAAGCCGGATATTTCTTTAGAGAAGCTTGAAGAAGAACAGATTGAGGCCGTGGCGGCCGTGGCGGCCGAGCAAGAGCGGGAGGCTGATCTTGGGATTGAAAAAGAAAAGCTGGAAAAACATCTGCATGAGCTCAAAGAAGAGTATCGCCAAATTCTTGTCATGCGCTTCATAGACGATCTTAAAGTAGCCGAAATTTCAGAAATTATCGGAAAAACTAAAACCAATGTGCGAGTCACAATTCATCGCGCCTTGGCAAGTTTAAGGAAGGAAATGGAAAATGATCTTAATGTAAAAAAATATGTTTAAAGAAAGAAAAATAATTAAAGAACTGAAAAAATTGCGCGTGGCGCCGGCCGACAAGGTATTTTTAGCGCGTCTTAAAGAAAACCTTGTAGAATTTATGCGTTTTCATCCCGTGCGCGGGCCAATAAAAATGCCCGTTTTAGAATTGTCTCCGCTTTCTATTTTTGGCGGAATGAATTTAGCCAAAGCTCTCTCTGTTTTTCTTATCATGGCCGTTGTTCTGGGGGGCGCAGGAGCAGCATGGGCGAGTGAGGCGGCATTGCCCGGGGAGCCGCTTTATGCTCTTAAAACTTTTGGCGAAGATACGAGAGAGAAGCTGACTTTAAATCCGCAAAAAAAAGCCGAACTCGGCTTGCGCTTAGCCGAAAAAAGAATCAGCGAAATTGAAAAAATAATGGCTGAAAAAGATTATAAGTTTGCCAATGTTCAAATTGCCCGCGAGCGTTTCAGGGGCCATGTCCGTCTTGCTTCCGATATTGCGGAAAAAGAAGCTCGTTTGGGAAAAGACGGCGATTTTGCGGCCTTAATTACAAATGAGCTTCATACAAAGCAAGTGAAAGCAAAACAAGTTTTTGAAAATGAGCAAGATAAAATAAAAACGAAACGCCATAAGCTGGATCGAGAACTTGAGCTGGTAGAAGAAAGGGCTAAATCCGCCTTGCCCGACGCTTCTCTAGAAGCGTCTAGGGCGGGAAAACTGCGCGCCAAGATTGATGATCTTTCACTTCTTGAGATAGAAATTAAAAACAGCAAGCAAATAATTACAGAAAATTTTTCAGCTGAAAGAAAGAAAATTTTTGATGAGCTTGGCGAAGAAGAAAGAAAAATTGAAGAAGCGCGCGAAAGAAAAGAAGAAATAGATGATATTGATGCTGATCCGGACGATGATGGTGATGACAATAATGATATTGACGGGGCCGCAGGCGCGGCCGCGGGCGCGGATTTAATTGACATAGATGAAAATATCGATGCCACTATTGGTAATGTTGGCCATGTTGATCACGGCAAAGCATTATATGATGACATCGAGTCCGAATTTGATGCAATTGATATTGATGATGAGGAGGGGATGTAAGTAAGCGGCCCTTTCATACGAATAATTATGCACTAATTAATCGCCTTAGCGCGCAAAACTGGCAGTCCCCATACCAGAGCAAAGCTCGGTACGGGGCAAGCTTTTTGATCAGTTTAATAATTTTCTCAAATTACAATACTGGCAATCTTTCTCTTCACATCTTGTGTCCCAGAATTTGAGGTTAAGAATTTCTTCGGTCACGCGCTTAATTGTTTCTTTAAGTTCTTTTATGTCCTCATCGGTAATAATAAATTTTTCTTTTTTGTAATCTCCTTTTTCAGTGGGCCGAAGGCCCCGAGCCCTGTCGAGGGGCTCAATAAAATCCAGCTCCCCTGAAACCATCTTAAATTTCGGCTCCTCGAAGTCAGACTTCCCCCGCTTCGCCAAGGCTTCGCCGGGCGAGGGGCTGCCCTTTCCGCCAGAGGCGGATCCGCCTTGGGAGGAGAAGTCTGACTTCTTCCCGCCGAAATTATCCAAAAGTAATTTGTAAAAAACCAGCTGGCGCTTGTAGCCGCGCTTCTCAATTTCATTTCGAGACAGCGGCTGGCGAGTTTTGTAATCAACGACATTTACCTCATTACCGCTTCCTAAAAATTCAATTTTATCCAGCTTCCCAGTTAAATGAACAGGCAAATTTGTATATTTGTTTTCAATTCGTATATTAGCGACTACTCCTTTTATCTCAAACTCTGTCAGAACATTGCGCGGCCATGTTTTATAATATTTATCATAATAACCGGAAAGGGCTTTTCGACCTTTTTCCAAAACTTCATCGAAATCTCTTTCATTCAAAGATTCTTTATTCAAATAAAATTCAAAACTTTTGAGCAAATTTTCTTTTGGAATTTCGCGGTCTTTAAGCTGGGAGAAAAAATCGCGAAGGGCCGAGTGAATGGCCGTGCCGTACATCATGTGCTTGTTTTTAGCTTTCGGCAGGCGAAGCAAATTGGAGTAGAAATAATTCCACGGACATTCCAGATAATTGTTGAGAGCAGTCACCGATAAGCCGTTTTTCTCTAAAATGTTTTTGACAAACTCTAAATCTCGAAGAGATTTATCCCGAGCGGAGTCGAGGGATTTGGCAACTGAAAATAAAATATGTTTCTTTTCTTCTAGGTCACGCTCAAAACTACTGGTTTCCAATTCCTCAATCAAATCCTTTTTAATTTCCGTGATAAATTGGCTCGGCAGTTGCTCGCGGCCGGCATCACTTTGCTTTGAATAAGTAATCGTCACCCCCTTCCTCGCCCGCGTGAGCGCCACATAAAATAGCCGCCGTTCGTCGTTGTCTGAATCATTTAAATCCTTCATGTAACAATTTTATCATTTGTACCGCCAAAAAAGAAATAAAAAAACCCTTCGTACGCCAATATTGTTGGCCGGACGAAGGGTCTGTATCGTAGTGCTCAAGCATAAGCAGTGGATTCGGCTGTTTCCTCTACTTTTTGTTTTTTAGCAAAAAGACCGGGCTTCTGCGCGTATTGCAGGAGGAAATCAATCCCAGCAACCACAAGCGGATAGGCAATTGCAGCCAGGGCAACGACAGCGCCAAGCACAAGCTGTCCTTTTAAAAGAATAAAGAATGTGCTGGCGATAAGAATGATATCGCCTAAAAGAAAAACGAATAACTTCCAAAAAGAAAGTTTGTTTTCCTTTGCGGCTGCGAGTGCGCCTGCGGATACGACTGCACCTGAGAATACGGCTACAGCTACGGATACGGCTACGCCTGCGGATGCGGCCACGAGCGCGGCTGCGAGTGCGACTGTGGCTGGGGCTGTAGCTGGGGCTGGGGCTGTGAATGCGAATGCGAATGCGAATGCGAGTGCGATTGCGGCTGGGAGTGCGGCTGCGGATGTATTATCCGCACCAAGGACAAGAGCAACAACACAAACCGCGAGTATTAAGATTGTAAATACACTTAACAATCGCGCCAGCTTGAGCATGTACGTGTTTATTGTTTTCATAATATTTAGATTGTAATGAGCAAAAGCTCGGTTAATACTTCAGAAAATTATCTAATGAAAATATAGCACAAGCCTTATCATAAGTCAATAGCTCCGCTAACCGGCGCGACCTTGATTCTAAAGGTTTTTTTGAAAATACACGCCCGCCAAAAGTGGGAGACGATTTAGTGAACGCCGGCCGCCGAAGTGGCCGTCGTAGGCGCCGGCAATGTAGATATAATCGAACTCCAAGCCTTTAGAACGGTGAACGGTCATCAAACGAACACGGCCACTCGACCCTGCTCGGGGCAAGCCTCTTTTTTTAATATTTAAATTATGCTTTTCAATCGTTTCCAGATATTTAAAAAAGTCAGCGAGCATTGCTTTGGGATTAGATTCGGCGAGTCCTTTCATCTCATCAAAAAAAGCATTAATAGTTTCAAATCGCTCGGCAATGTTTCCCTTTTCCATCAGGTAGCGGAGCATACCCGACTCTTCAAAAACAGTTTCAAAAACCTTGAGCAGATTTTCGTTTTTGGCCAAGCGGGCCCATTTTGAAAATTTTTTCGCCAATTCTCTAAAATCAAAATTCTCCTCAACACCCGGTGTTGGGACATCTTTAACACCGGGTGTTTTCCCAAATTTTGATTTTAAAAGTTCATACAAAGAAGTTTTTTCTTCATGACTTCGGCGAAGCAATTTATAAACCTCAAGCGGTGGAATGCTCAAAAAATCAAGGTGAAGCGCGGGAGCTAAATATTCATCTTCTCCATAATTATTGATTGCTTTAAGGAGAATAATGATCTTCTGCACATCTTGGTCAGAAAAAAGGTTCTGATCGGATTCAATAACATAAGGAATGCCAAATTTCTCCAGCATGCGCGCAATCGAAAAAGCGTCGCGGTTGTCGCGGTATAAAATCGCGATTTCTTCCGCCGGAGTGGGGTCTGTCCCCACTCCGGCTAATTTCAGTTTTATATCCTGCGCCAGAAAATAATTCTCGGCGTCTTGGTTTGCAAATGCGGCAGCATGGACCGGTTTTTCCTCATAATTAGTTCTAGCTATCAATCCGCGCTTATCTGCGTTTGATCCGCGTTCATCCGCGTTTATCAAACTGTGGGCTGAATCTAGAATTTTTTGAGTAGAACGATAATTCTCCGTTAAGGTAATCAATTTTGCATCGGGGTAAAGTTTTTTGAAATACAAAAAGTTCTCCAATGAAGCCCCCTGAAATCGGAAGATGGCCTGCTTCTCATCGCCCACCACGAAAATGTTCGGGTTTTCATGGTAGCTCATCAAAAGCTCAATAATTTTATTTTGAGCATTATTGGTGTCCTGATGCTCGTCAACTAAAACATACTGATACTCTTCCTGCAACATCAACAACAAATCACTGTTATTTCCGCGTTGGTCTGCGCCGCGCCCGTCCGTAGCCTTCGGCGAAGGCGGGTTTAGTCCGCGTTTATCCGCGGTCTTGGACAATTTGTCCAAGACAACCATAATCATATCGCCGTAATCATATATTTTTTTCTTTTCTAGCGTTTTTTCGTATTCAGAATAGAGCAAGACCAGTTCGGTATTTTTCTTAATTTGTTTTTCGAGCTTCTGATAATCCCCTTTCATTTTTCCCTTATGCGCGCCGCGTTCGTGATATAGGTCGGGAATTTTTTTGAAATTATTTTTTTCTTTTTCGACAATTTCCGTAAATTCTTCCGGACTGATGCCTTCGCGTTTTAATTCATTAATACTCGAAAGAATATCACGAACATATAAAAAACGATCGCCGAATGGACGCAAAATATCTAGCGGTAAAGAATCAATCAATTCTTCCAGTACCGCAATTTGATCTATTTCGGTAATTTGCCGGCTTCCGATAATCCGCGGAAATTCTTCCGGATAATTCTTGATAATGTCGTTGCAAAAACCGTGGAAAGTTTTGATCGCCACCCGATAAGCAATCGCACCGATAATTTCCACAAGACGCTTCCTCATGGAAGCAACGCCAGATTCGGTAAAAGTGATCGCCAAAACATTTTCCGGCGCCGTGTCGGTTTTTTGCAAAATATTGGCGATTCTAAGCGTGAGCACCTGCGTCTTCCCCGTCCCCGGCCCGGCCACCACCATCACTGGGCCCTCAATGAAATCAACGGCCTCTTTTTGCGCGATGTTTAGTTTTAGGTATAAATCTTTAAATTTAGATGCCATAATTTAATTTTATCTTTTTACCAATCTTGAGCAATTCCCCCTGCTTTCATGAACTAAAGCATGAAAGCAGAAGTTATTTCTTTTTCTTTTTTTCTAGTGCCTTCTTATATCCCTGCCTCCCAAAATGAAGCCATCTCTCGACCCTCGCTATCGTCGGCGATCCGCATTTTAACTTTTTAATAATTTCTCGATAAGTAATCCCTTGCTCAAGCATCTCGGCAATAAGAAGACGCCTGATTAACATCATTCTCTCTTGCCTATTCAATAAGTCCTTCAGAAAATCTCTAATGGCATTTTTTGATTCGAGATTAGAAAGAATCTCGCAAAATTTATCCATTAGTTGATCCTGCTTATCATATGATATTTTTTCAGCTTTATATCTTGGCATAATTTAGTAAATTTAATTACAATAATTTATTTCCCCCTGCTTTCATGAACTAAAGCATGAAAGCATCGATGTAAGTATAGCATATATAAAAAAATTCTGAAAATTCAAAAGAGAGATTAATTCTTACGTCAACCCCCGGCTTCACCACAGACATTCTTTTTACTAAATCAGATCAGAATATGAGTGAGCTACTTTCTCAAATTTATTTAAATTAAATTTTTTTATAACTTCAGAATGTTCTTTTTTGTATTCGTCATATTTTTCTTTATCATTTACAACTGTTTCTAATTCCAGAAAATCTCCCAATTTTTTTACTTTGTCTATGTGTATTCTTGTATTTTTATATAAATACAAATCTCTTCTTTTTTCAACCACTTTCTTTTTTCCAAAAAATAAATTTAAAAATAATTTGACAAAAAAGAAGAAAATTTTATTTATTTGATATAAAAAATATTTTGAATCTGTTGAAGATTCTTTATCTTCCCTTTGGTAATAAATAATTTCAAATTCATCACCCTCCTCTCGAGTTTTCAATCTGTTTTTGCCTAATAAATAATAAGTGTCTTTTTGAAAAAGTGTGCCTTGAAAAGAAGATTGGGATTTAATAATGTTACTTAAAGAATCGAGATTATCGATTTTAACTTTTAGTTCTATGTTTTTCATCTTGAATTTTTCTTATATATTTCATGCCCTCTGCGGCTCCTTCAAAAAAGTCTTTGCCAGAATTTTTTACTATTTCTCGCAAAAAATCAATTTGTCCTTTTTTAACAACTTCTTTAAAAAGATTTCCGTCAAGCATCCAATGGGGTTGTTTAGCCTCACTTTCAACAACTGATTCAGGTAATAATTTGGAGATTCTATCATCATTTAAATAAAGAGGTCCTGAATAATAACCAATGACATAATCTTTAGTTAAATTTATTATTTCTTGTAACTCCTCATTAGACATATCTGGCAAAAGTGGTCTTATGGCTAACATTGTATAAATGCCTTTATTAGAAATTTGCTTTAGGGTTTCTATTCTATTTTTAGGACTAGGCACTTTAGGTTCATATTTTTTACTCATTTCATCTGATAAACATGGAATTGAAATAGAAACACTTAAAATGTTTCCCCTCTCTTTCATTTTTTGATTTACTTTATCTATTTCATTTAAAAAAGATTCCTTGATAGGAATTTTTGTTATCATTGAAAGATCTTTTCCGAATCCTGATAATTTTTTCAATATTTCTATAGCTTCTTTTTTATTTTGAAAAAATTCAGTATCACATCCAAGCATTATCAAACTTATTTCTTCTGGTAAATTCTTGAGTAATTCAATTTGTTTTTCTGTTAAATAGGCAATATTCTTTTGCTGATTAGTGGTCATATCATTTACAAAACAATAGGTGCAGTCAAGCGGACAGCTTAATTGGGAATATGTTAAAACTCTCTCCCTATCAATTTTTAAACCAGCAGTATCATATTTTTTTATTAGTTCTTTTGAAATTTTATTACTACTTTCCATAATTGTAGTATACCACAAAAAAATAGACCAAAATTCAAATCTTCCACGCCTGCTCTGTTGGAAACTTGCTTTCCTTTCCTCTTGCTTTCATGAACTAAAGCATGAAAGCATCGATGTAATTATAGCGTATATAAAATAATTCCTGACGTAGCAAGGACCGTCCTTGCTACCTTAGAATTTATTGTCATTGCATTATCTTTTCTTTGTCTTCCGAAGGAGAAACTTCTTTGCCGCGAGTCAGCTTGAAGGCGCTGTAGGCCAGAAAACCGGCGATTAGAAAAGCCACTACGGAGACGCCAATGGATATTTCTACTCCCCCAATTACCGCCTCCCAACCGAGAATGGATCGGGTGAGGTGTAAAATAGAAATTAAGGAAAAAATAATGCCCACTGCCCAATTTAACGCTTTTTGATTCATAAAAATTAAATAATTATTTTAATAATGTTTTTATTATATCAACAAGCGAGGAGCACAAGCAAGCTTCTGGTTTGCTTGATGTCCGAGCGACGTTGATATATGGTAATCCATATATCAAAAGTTAAAAAATTATCAACGCAAGACGATATAGACCAGATAGATCGCGTATATTGCTAAAAAAGAAATTCCCTGCCACCTTTCAAGCTCATGCCTCCGACCGATGAACATGAAAACGAAAAGAAGTATGGACACGGCCAAAAGAATAAAGAGATCTATATTCGCAAAATGCGGCAGAGGTAGCGGACGAATGACGGCTGTCACCCCTAAAATCCAGAAAATATTGAAAATATTGGAGCCGACAATGTTG
>MFVF01000034.1 GCA_001785965.1 Candidatus Nomurabacteria bacterium RIFCSPLOWO2_01_FULL_42_20 | reverse complement strand
AGATTTTTGTCGTCGTGCCAGACTTCATATTTTTCAATCTTAATTCCCTCTTCTTTTTCAAGTTTATCGACGACCAGCGCCATTTTGGCGCAATGAGGGCATTCTTTACCGTAA
Source organism: Candidatus Nomurabacteria bacterium RIFCSPLOWO2_01_FULL_42_20 (assembly GCA_001785965.1). Taxonomy (GTDB): domain Bacteria; phylum Patescibacteriota; class Minisyncoccia; order Phycocordibacterales; family CAZVEC01; genus 2-01-FULL-42-20. The sequence continues at coordinate 39,782 of MFVF01000034.1, read as the reverse complement.
AATTCAATTAGCATTTTGGTTTTGTTGGTTGTTTAATCTTAATTTTTTAATAATATCCGCCGGCAGTGAATCAATAAGCAATGCCAGAGTTCCCGCCAGAAGACCGACATCGCGGACGGTAATCGGATTGATGCCGACGGTGATAATGATGATAAGTAAATGAATACTTCCCAAAATGGCGGCAAGTAAAACCCAAACATCAAGCAAAAGCAGAAAGCCGATCAGCAAATCCAAAACAGCCGTGCCGATCATGGCAGTTTCAATCGGAATCGGCAGAAGGCCGGCCGCCCAAGGCTGTAACATCGCGCCCCAAGCTTCCGGCTCTTTGAATATCAAAACAGCAATCCAAAGGAAAGTGATAGCTAATCCGACTCTTAAAATATGGAACGAAGTTTTTTTCATGCTCTTTGATAAATTTATCTAGTCTAAAGCCTTTTTCTTTTCCTCAAATTCTTTTCTATCAATCTCGCTGCGGGCATAGCGTTCTTTTAGAATTTCAAGCGGAGGATTCTCGTGGTCGCGTGCATGATCGTGTGAGCCGCGGGGTTGCGCCATGAGCCATTTAATAAGAGCAACAATGCTAACGATAACTAAAACCCATAAAAGAACCACAAATATCCAGCCGAATAAACCAAAAGTACCAAAATTCATCATAGAATTGCCGCTTCCTCCCATCATGCCGCCGCCCATCATCATGTTCATTATATTTTGTGGGATTGACGCGTCAGGCTCGCAATTGCTCATTCGTTTACCTATCGCTATATGCATTTGTTCTTCACCATCTTTCCCCATCATTCCAACCATCATAATATTCATTGCCTCATGAGACGCGCCCATCATAGTACCCATAAAGTATTCACCTAATTTTTCAAAGTCATCATCGGACAAATCCGCACAGGCGGCTTGTTTGGCTTGGAGTTTTTCCAAAATAATTTTACCCTCGGCTTCTTCGCGGGCGGTATGGCCATCTGACACTACCGCGGTATTTTCCATCATTCCTTGAGCAAAAGAAAAGCTGGGGAGTAAGACGAAACCGAAAACAAAAATAAAAGTTGTAATGAGAAAGTTTTTCTTCATATTAAATTAAACGAAACTGTTTACTATCATTATAATCCCCATCAGCCAAAATGTGCAAGCCGACATGACGCACCAAAAACACCACGCCTTGATTACCTTCCACTGTAAATAAATTAAAAATAGCGAAAGCAATGAAGTAAGAGCAATGCTGATTTTCAAAAGAAGAAGCCAGAGACTTGCCGGCCCAAATCCGATTACAAGAAATGCGGAAAGAAAAGCAACACCGATATAGTTTAAAAGTCCCAAAATATCATTTGGCACGCCGAAAATATGGCTCCACTTGCTAGTTAGAACAATTTGGCAATCGCCGCCGATGGGACAAATTGGCTTTTGGGCAACAATTCTCATTCTAATCAAATAAACAGTCTCGCTTATGCCAATCGCCGCCAATGTGAAAATTAAAGATAAGGCAGACATACTTTAATTTTAGCAAAATCTAGGTATAATGCTAGAGCTTTGTTTAAAATATTCCCAGTAATAAATCATTTAGCAAGTAGTTTTTGCCACAAAATAAAATCTTGTCCATACCAGTGATTTGATACAGTTGCAATTTGCTGGTAGCCAAAAGCAGAAAGGATATGTTTTGACGCTTCGTTAGTTGTTCGGCAGTCGCACCATATTTTATGACATCCCCTTAAATGAGTTGTCTTTTCTAATTCTTCTAATAATAATTTTGAAATTCTTTTGCCCCGTTGGTTTTTAAGTATTCCAAACCATTCAAGCCAAATTAAATAATCGTCAAAACGGCTTAAACAAAAGCCAATTATTTTTTTGTTTTCGGTAGCAACTATTGCAGAGTATTTGTCCTCACGAATTTTGTCAGCAAGAGCCGAAGCAGAAAATTTTTTAATCTCGTTAGATTTTGCAAGGTCGTTGTAGTATGGAATATCTTGAATTACTTCTTTAATAACTTGTGAAAGTTCCAAAGAATCGGATTCTGTCATTAATCTAACTTGTGTCATGGAGTTCGTTTTTATTATTACCGCTAACACCTGGATTTGCGAAAGTCGACTAAGTTTCGCGAATACCCACATGTTTATTATATATTTTTGATTTTTAATATGCTAGTGTATAAAAGTTATGATCATACTTTCCATCGAAACATCCTGCGACGAAACAGCGATAAGTATAGTTGAGGCGAGGGGCGGTATAAAAAGCGCGCGTTTTAGGATTTTGGCCAACAATGTCGCCAGCCAAATAAAAATTCACCGGAAATACGGCGGAGTTTATCCGATGCTTGCCAAACGCGAACATCTCAAAAATCTGCCTATTCTTTTTAAAAAAACGCTGAAAGAGGCAGGTCTAAGCGAGAAAAAAATTGATATTGTCGCTGTCACCTATGGACCAGGATTAGAGCCGGCTTTATGGACCGGCCTTGAATTCGCCAAGGCCCTTGCCAAAAAATTGAAAAAGAAATTAATACCGGTTAATCACATGGAAGGTCATATTTTTTCTTCTCTTCTTAAAGAGAAGAAAAAATATGACCAGTTGAAAGTTAAAAGTTTAAAGTTAAAAGAATTTGAAACACTAAGGAAAGTGGGATTTCCGGCCTTGGCTTTGCTTATTTCCGGCGGACATACCGAGTTGGTTTTAGTAAAAAAATTTATGAACTATAAAATTCTGGGCGAGACAAGAGATGACGCGGCCGGCGAAGCTTTTGACAAAGTGGCGCGGCTTCTTGGCCTTCCCTATCCCGGCGGGCCGGAAATTTCAAAATTGGCGAAATTAAATCCACCTCACCCTGCCCTCTCCTTAGTAAGGAGAGGGAAAATTCAAATTTCCCTCCCCCGCCCTATGATTAACAGCGGTGATTTCGATTTTTCCTTTTCGGGACTCAAAACCGCCGTATTATATCTAGTGAGAGATTTAGAAAAAAAATATAAATTCAAAATATCCGCCCAAGGCGGACCAGCCTCGGGCTGGAAAATGGCAATCGCCAAAGAATTTCAAGACGCGGTGACTGATGTTTTGGTTTCAAAAACAATGCGGTCGGCCAAAGAATTCAAAGTAAAAACAATTATTACTGGCGGCGGCGTAATTGCCAATGATCAAATTAGAAAAACTTTGCAAAAAGAAGTGGAAAAACTTAACATTCCGATTTACTTCCCCACTAAAGAGCTTTCCGTTGATAATTCCATCATGATCGCTCTGGCCGGCTATTTTCGCTACATCACCAAAAGCGCGCCGTCCAAATCCCACTCCATCGCCGCCTGTGGCGGTCTACGATTGGAATAATCTGAAAAATTACGGTATTATTTAATTCATGGCCCTCCCCGACCCCATTAGAAATTTTTAAAATTCTAATTTGGTGGTTAATTAAATGATTATTTTGCTAATATATTTTAATTATGAATATTAATTCAGAAAAAAATTCTAACGGGGCAAGAAAACTGCTAAAGCCCTACAACTCTGCCGAAACTGAAGACAGAATTTACAAGCTCTGGGAAGAGTCGGGCTTTTTTGCGCCAGAGGCGCACCCGCCTTGGACGGATAATCCGAACAAAGATAAAACCTTCTCGATGGTCCTGCCGCCGCCGAATGTTACCGGCGTCCTTCACATGGGCCACGCGCTTACTATCGCCATTGAAGACATCATGGTTCGCTTTCACCGAATGAGAGGATATAAAACTCTCTGGATTCCCGGCACAGATCACGCCGCCATCGCCACCCAATCGAGAGTGGAAACAGAAATTTATAAAAAAGAAGGCAAGCGCCGGCAGGATTTGGGACGGGAAGAACTTCTTCGAAGGATAGAAGAATTTGCCAAACAAAGCCACGACACAATCGTTAATCAAACAAAAAAAATGGGAGCGTCTTTGGATTGGTCAAGAGAAGCTTTTACTTTAGATGAGAAAAGAAGTTTGGCTGTGCGCACCGCTTTCAAAAAAATGTATGACCAAGGACTAATCTACCGCGGGCAGAGAGTGATCAACTGGGATCCTAAAGGCCAGACAACAATTTCCGACGATGAAATTGTCTACGAAGAAAGAAAAACAAAATTTTACACTTTTCGCTACTCAAAAGACTTCCCTATTTCCATCGCCACCACTAGGCCGGAAACTAAATTGGGCGACACGGCAGTGGCGGTCAACCCCAATGACCAAAGATATAAAAAATATATCGGTCAAGAATATGATGTTGATTTTGTCGGCGTGAAATTGCACATAAAAATTATTGCTGACCAATCAGTTGATCCGGAATTCGGCACCGGCGCCTTGGGCGTCACTCCCGCCCACAGCGTCATAGATTCGGAAATTGCCCAAAGGCACAACCTGCCGATGATTCAAGTTATAAACGAATATGCCAGAATGATGGTTCCCAATCCTCTGCTGAAAGACAAAAAAGTGTCGGAGGCTCGAGAAATTATTGTTGAGACTCTTAGAAAAGAAGGCCTTCTGGAGAAAGAAGAAGAAATAATCCACAATATTGCTTTAGCCGAAAGAACCGGCGGCGTTGTAGAACCCTTACCCAAGCTCCAGTGGTTTGTTAACGTAAATAAGCCCATAAAGGAACGAAAAAATAAAACTTTGAAGGATTTGATGCGCGAACCAGTGGAAAACAGCGAAATTGAAATTATTCCCGACCACTTCAAAAAAACTTATTTTCACTGGATAGACAACCTTCGCGACTGGTGCATTTCCCGCCAAATTTGGTATGGCCACCGCCTGCCTGTTTACTACTGTAAACAGGCAGGAATTTCCAATTTCCAATTTCCAATTTCCAAACAAAATCAAAAATTAAAAATTAAAAATTTTCCGCCAGAGGCGGATCCGCCTTCGGCGGAAAAATTAGAGTGTCAACCTATTATTTCAATAGAGCCAATAAAAAAATGTCCTGATTGCGGAAATGAATTAGAACAAGATCCAGACACTCTGGATACTTGGTTTTCTTCGGCCCTTTGGACTTTTTCGACTCTTGGTTATCCAGAAAAAACAAAAGATCTAGAAACTTTCCACCCCACCTCAGTGCTTGAAACCGGCTATGAGATTCTTTTCTTCTGGGTTGCTCGGATGATTATGATGTCCGGTTTTTTCTTGGGCGAAATTCCCTTTCGGACAGTTTACCTCCATGGCACCATCCGCGACAGCAAGGGCAAAAAAATGTCCAAGTCGCTCGGCAACGCGATTGATCCCCTAGACATGACTGCCAAATACGGCACGGATGCTGTCCGGATGTCGCTGGTGGTCGGTACGGCGCCGGGCACGGACAGCAAGGTTGATGAAAATAAAATAAAAGCCTATAGGCATTTCGCCAATAAGATTTGGAACATTAGCCGGTTTGTTCTATTGCAGAAGAACGCGGAACATACGCGGAATGATGAGATAATTTTGACGGAAGAAGACAAAACACTGCTTGACGAATTCAGTAGTTTGGCAAAAGATATTACTAAAGATATTGAGGAATTTCGTTTTTATCTGGCTGGCGAAAAAATCTACCACTATGTCTGGCACCGATTTGCTGATATAATACTGGAAGAGAGCAAGGGAATTTTTGCCAAAGGATCTGCCGCCGAACAAAATTCGAGAAAATGGGCTTTGTTTAAAATCTTGGAAGATTCATTGAAAATCCTCCATCCTTTTATGCCGTTCGTGACTGAAGAGATCTGGCAACTGATGGGAAAAACAAATTTATTAATGGTAGAAAAATGGCCCGAACAAGCAAGGTAAGCGAGGCAAGCTGATATATTATTTAACTTGATTCACTTGCCTTACTTGATTCACTTGCTTTACTTGCTTTACTTGATTCACTTGCCTTACTTGATTCACTTATTCTATGACTGATCCAAAAACACTTTTAATAGCAGTTCTGATCGGCGTCATTCCGGCCTTGATTTGGCTGTGGTTCTGGCTTCGGGAAGACAAAGAAAATCCCGAACCCAAAGGCCTGATCCTTCTTACTTTTATTTTAGGCATGATTTCCGTCATTCTTGTCCTGCCGCTTGAGAAAGTCGCCAGCATCTACATTACCGGCGGCAAGATTTCGCTCGTCCTTGCCTTAAGTTTCATGGAGGAGGTTATAAAATACCTGGCGGCGGCCGTTTTGGCTCTTAAAAGCAAGTTCAATGACGAGCCGATCGATCCGGCCATTTATATGATTACCGCGGCCTTGGGTTTTGCCGCCTTTGAAAACATCCTTTTCTTAATCCAGCCAATTTCATTGCAAGAAACGACCGTCAGCCTGCTTACGGGCAATCTTCGCTTCCTTGGAGCCACGCTTCTTCATGCCACCTCAAGCGCTTTTGTAGGCGTAGCCTTGGGTCTGGCCTTCTTTAAAAAAGCCGCTGTTAAGGGATTGTACCTTTTGGGCGGCTTGATTTTCGCCATTGCCTTGCATACTGCCTTTAACTTTTATATAATTAGGGACGGGGGCGAGAACTTTCTCCGAATCTTCGCTTTTCTGTGGGTGGTGACTATAATCATAATTCTAATTTTGGAGAAGCTTCGAAGAATGGGCGCTTCAACCGCCTTCAAACAAATTCAAGGTCAAGTTTAAAAAATTATTAAAAAAATAAGAAGTGAACGGAGTGAACGACTATATTTTTGTAAAATTTTGTAATCCTCACTTCGTTCGTCAACAAAATCAATCATGAAAAAAAGATCTTTTTTTGACAGGCTTACGGGCGGGGTTAGATTAGAAGAAGATGAAGCGGGCAGTGAATACGATAGAATGGGTAAAATGCCTCCAAAAGATAATTGGATGGAAGAAGAGGCCGAAGAGGCTCAATTGACTGTCGATGTTTACCAGACACCGACAGATATTATTGTCCAAACTATGGCCGCCGGCGTGAAACCCGAGGACATGCAGATTGAAATCGGCCGGGACATGATCACTATCAAAGGCCGTCGTGAGGAAAACAAAACCATCAGCGAAGACAATTATTTTATTCAAGAACTTTATTGGGGCGCATTTTCTAGAACTATTCTCCTGCCCCAAGAAGTAGAGCCGGAGGAAGCTGAAGCGGTTGAAAAACACGGCCTCCTTATCATCAAGCTGCCCAAGATTGATAAAACTAAAAAAGCAAATCTCAAAGTCAAGTCTCTCTAAAAAATAGAAAAACAAAAATCCGCCCTAGAGCGGATTTTTGTTTTATATATTCTTGTTATTTTTTTCAAGATACACAATGACCTCCATAATGTTATCAAGATTCTCTTTCAGTATTTTAATATTTTCCTTTTGAATTTTTTTAAAATCTTCAATCTTATCGGCTGGAACTTCGCCCTTATCTATCATTTCCATCATCGTAATGTGACTCTTAAAAGGTCCTAATGCATTACGAAGATGCGCAGTTAAACCCTGTCTTTCCATTAGAATTATATTTTCACTTTTATTATTTTTTGTCTCATCAATATTTTCCATATAAATTTCTGGTGCCGCGGGGGTGAATCGAACACCCGACGCCTGCCTCTTCAGGGCAGCGCTCTGCCACTGAGCTACCGCGGCTTGTTTATGGCCTTAGGCCTTCTATCAAACCTTCAATGTTTCCAATATCAATCTTGCCTAAATTCGGAATCGAATTATAAACCTCGACGATCTGCTTTAAATAAGGCTGAATGTAATAATAGGCGCCGAAAAGAAGGGCTATTATAACAAGCCATCTTAAACCCAGAAAAAAATAATGCTTTTTTTGAACCCCGCGGACTTTGTGCAGGAGCTTATTATTCTCTTTAGAAAGCTTTAAATTCGCCTCAAGTAATGTTTTTATTTCCTCATTTTCCATGTTAATATATTAGCACAAATTTTTATATTTCAAGGCCCCCGTAGCCCCGACGTAAAGTCGGGGAAAGCGTCGGGATTCAATGCCCCCGTAGTTCAACGGATAGAACAGGCCCGTCCTAAGGGTCTGATGTCAGTTCAATTCTGGCCGGGGGCACAAAACGCAATTTCAAGAAAAGTTCCCCGCGGAACTTTTCTGCGTTTTGTGCCCGGCGCAGGTATAATTTTTTCAGCAGAAAAAATTACCGAGCCAGGGTCGTGAAAATTTTTTTGTGACGACAAAAAAATTATTCCTGACCACAATTAAAGCCCGAGCAATTCTTTGATTTTGCGCTTGTCAAAACCAATAAGAGTTTCTGCTTGCCCCGATGGATCCGAGGGATCACCAATGACAATGACCGGCACGCCCATCTGGCCTGTCAGATCAATCATCTCTTTGCGCCTCTCCATATCGGTTGAGACATCATAATCGGTAAATTTAATTTTATTTTCCTTGAAAAAATCCTTAGCCGCGTGGCAAAAATGACAGCTCGGTGTTGAGTAAATTGTAATTTTTTTAGTCATAAGTTAGTTATAAAGTTATAAAGTCTATAATGTTATAAAGTTTGTTTTACCGCTTCTCGCCCCGTAGCGAGCCGAGCGCGCATTCGGTGCGAGGATCTGCTACTGGGGTTGTGATTTTTTTAGTCATAGTTTATTTAGTAGTTAAAGTCTCCTAAATTAAGATCCTCTAATTCTGGTAATTGTATTGCTTCTAAATCTTGTTCAATGCTTGTTTCTAAACTTGTTGTCGGACTTGTTGCCGGACTTGCTACCGGCTCAACCTCTTCGCTGATTGAAGTTGAAGGCATTGTCGCCTTTGCCGCTCCCTCTACTTCTACCTTTGTCTCTACCTCAAAATCCATATCCAGACCAGACTCCAACTCAACTGGCTCAACTTTAAACCTAGCTTCTAATTTACTGAAAACTTCCGCGTGTTTGGCAGACTGCTCTTCAATCTTGATGAGCAGTTTTTCAACATTCGGATTATCAGATTCCGCTTCCAGTCTCTTGACTCTTTCGGCCAGCCTTTCTTTGGACTCGCCATAATTAGCCATGGCCTGTTTGATAGCCGCCGTATTAAGGGGTTCTTTCTCTTCCAGGACCACGACTTCCGCCGCTTTCTCGTTAGCAATCTCAAGTTCTACTTCGGCCTTTCTGACCGAACCAAAAGCAAACAGCTTGCTTATGCCTCGGCGCAGTTCTTTCAAGAAATACCAGGGGCTCCCCGGCAATCGGCCAACATTTTCAATACCCAGTTCGGCCTTAACGTCAATGCTCGCCTCTTGCGCCCTGACCGCAGTCACCGAAAAGGCAAAAAGCAAAGCCATTATCACAAAACCAATAGATATTTTTTTAATCATAAATTTTAAAAAATTACTAATAATTTACTTATTATACCATATTTCGTTCTAGCTCATTAAAAAGGTTACCGTCAAAATACCTACACCTGGTGTCGACACCAGGTGTAGGTATGGCCCATATGGGCATTTTGGCATTGAGGATTTGACTTTTAATTTTAATATGTTACCATAAGTGCAGTTTTCGTTCATTTTTTCATTTTCAAAATCAAAAATAATGGCAAAAGTAAAGAAACGTTCTTTTTATTCAAGGCTAAAAAAAGCCAAAAAAGAGTTTTTTGAAGGGTTAAATCAAAAATCCCCCACAAGTCAAGAGGAGCAAAACCCAAGCGGCGAGGTGATAAAAAATAACCAAACCCTGGATTGTTCGGATTACAGCAGTAAAAAAAGATTGGGAAACCGTCTTGCTGACGGTTTTGGTCTTGCGAGTGATGATTAAAAAACCGAAAGATACAACAAAAGCCCTCTCGCGGGCTTTTTTTTGTGTTAAAGCGGTAAATTCATTGTCGCTTTTTTCATAATAGCCAACGGGAAAATCATCAAACCAAAGGACTCCCCTTTGGCAGACCCCTTTTTCCATAGACTGAATTCAGACCTCAGTAAAGGGCCGTCAATAAAGGGTTTGCTGAGGTCTGACTTCAGTTATCACTTTCTAATAATTTACTAAAAGTCCACCCCCGTCAAGGAGGCTCCTTGACGGGGGTGTTTTCTAGAAAATATTCGACAAAATCTTTAATTTTTGAAGAACTGTTGAAACCAGGTTTCAACAGGGGTTTCCCGGCCAATTCGAGCCAGAGCTAGACCCGGTCTAGCTCTGGCCGTTCTTGCTTGTCTGCTTCGTTCTCTCGCCCCGCCTCACAAGGATCTTCTGCCCTATTCAAATGTTTCATATATTTTCATGATATTGCTTAAGTGGTGCGATTGAAACTTGAGAGTGCCATAGGAAAAATTTGACATTTTCAGCGATTAATGTATAGTTAAAACAATTAAATGTAGATTTTTGAAATTAAAATAGGAGGCAAAATGAAAAAAATACTCATTATTTACAGCATCGTATTAGTTAGTTTGAATTTATTCGGACAGATTGAACCTCACAATAGAAATTCTGAAAACTTAAACCATGATTATATAATACCAAATGCCGATCCGCCAGAAAGCTCTCTTGACATTAAAGAAGGAGGTTGCGGGGAGGATTGCTTATCTACGGTTTTCAGAATGCAAGAGAAAGCTATGTCTCAAAAGGAAATAAATGAATCCGTGAGAAACCCGGGCAGAGGATTACATGGGAATGAAATAATAAAAGCCCTTGAGAAAAATGATATTACATACAAAGACATCTCAATAATTACTCGAAGATATTCAGAATATTTGAATAAAGTAATTATACCAGCAATCTTAAACAATAATCCTGTTTTGCTGGGGGTGAAAATTTATCCGGATGAGCACCCGGAGTGGACAGCGGATCATTTTATATTACTTGTCGGATATAATTCAATCACTAATGAACTTATTTACAATAGTAACAATGAGCGCGAAAGAATATCTGTTCAAAAATTATTAAATAATGAAAGAGGATATTCTATAGTAAATAAGTATGAAAAAATTTTTGCCATTCAATTTGCCGACAGTGCTAATGGTAAATTATTCAGTCCGGAATGAATATAAAAAATACAAAGCCAAAAGGCGGTTCAATAATTGTCGAACCGCCTTTTTATTTTGGAGGATTTATGCTTATCTTCAGTTCTTTTTTACTATTCAGATAGTTTACTATCTCTGCTCTTTTATCTATCTAACGTTTTCTCGCATTTCTTTTCTTAGCTCATCCATTTTTCTCATAACCATGTCAACTTTTTTTTCCTCCTTTCTCCTTTTTTCTTTTTCTTGAGCTTCAGTTTTCCCTTGAAATAAAGTATCCAGCCTAAATTTAATTCTACCAATAAAATTGCTAAATCCACTTTCTTTAAAAAATGGTTCTTTCCCTTTCAAACTCACCGGTGCAACCAACTCAAGCTCGGGTTCTTCAAAGAAAATTGGGTTAGTGGGTGGGGTTGTAAAAGAAGCAATCGCAGTCCAATGGCTTGTTATCAAATTTCCACCACCATTTGTTGGAGGGCCTTCACCTGCCGATTTTACTCGCCAGTAATATTTTGTATCAGGTAAAAGATTTTCAAATTCATAATATATCTGACCGCCTAAATCAACAGACGGAGATATAATTTTGAAATCAGCTAGTGAGGGAAATTCCAGTATAAACTGACCTTGATTCCCTGTTAACGTAAGGGTGGTTGTAGTGCTATTTAGCTCGTTTATAACGATATTGGCAGAGCCAGTGCTTGCGTCTATGACATTAAACGAGCTGCTAGGGTGATTTACAGTAATCACATTTCCGGTTACGATTATCTGCCCATTTATCACCTTTGGCCATAAACAATTCTCAAATTCTCTCCATTGCGAAACGCCAGGATAGTCCATTTCACATACTTTTATAGCCCAACCATAAACACCATCTGGATGGCAAAGCGTATCATATTCAAATTCGCCAACTACGTTAGGATCATTATCACAATAATCAATAAAGAATTGATGGAGTTCTTTTCCACCGTCTATAACAATATCGAAAAACATCAAATGGCCATAATTTATTACAGCATCCCTCATAAGTTTTGCTAGATTTTTGGCAACTACTTCTTCGCTCGTTGGTGTGCCGACAATAACTTTCCTAATTAGAAATGGCATGTCACCATCATTACCACCGCCACCTTGGGCATGAGCAATTTGGGAAATTTTTGCTAAGAGAGAACCGAAGAATGATTTTTTCTTTTCATTCATTAATATTTGCTGATCTTTTGTTCCTTTTCCAGGAAGAATAGGATCTCCCGGGGCCGTCGGCAGAAGATCAAAATCAGCTGGATTTTGGACTAAATCTACGATATCATATTTGGCATTTGGATCTCTATTCCAGAGTACTCCCACATTCTTATACTCAAAAACCGGCTGTTCAAAATAAACACTTCCTCCATTATATGACATTGGCCTCGTTCCAACGACATTCCCATCCCCATCAATCCCTCTCACTCGCCAATAGTAAGCTCGTGACGCTTGTGGGTATTTTACTGGTATTTGATATTGAGGCGGGGCATAGCGTATAAGAGTCCCGCTAGCCCAAGTACCATAACCATAATAGGGATCGTTATTATAAGCCTGATCGGGAAGAGTTATAAACTTTTCATTAGCAGTAGGAGAGGTATCAGGGTTAAAATCAATATAAGTAAAATTTCCCGCGTAACCTGCTACCCCCGGATATTCCGTCCAGTATTCCTCATTAAGGATTTGGAGCTGATATTTCACTGCGCCAGGAATTCTATTCCATTGTAAATAAGGAGTCCTCTGAGTTTCACTTCCAGCTCCACTTGCTCTATAACCTGGTTCTTGACCCGGTTCAGGAGGAATATAGAAAAAATGACCATTGATACTGGTGGGGGGACCAAAATTCCAGGTGAGGCCAGAGGCGTATGTTGTAGAAGGAGCGGGCACACCAAGAACGTCGCCATAGGCATCAAGGGCGTCTAATCCCCAATAATACCACCCCTCTTTTTCTTCCCAGACTTTTGCGCTTGTCTCATTTGCTAGGATATTTCTAAAAGTGTAAGCAGTGGAGGGATTAAAAGATATTATGTCATTTAGATTTTCTCTTATCACTAAGGCATACTCTACAGTACTCGGAGGAGCTGTGAAAACGCCGCTCCAGTCTAATCTTTTTAGCGTTAATGGCAGTGCGTGTGGGGGAATTGATGTAATCTCACGCGGCAGCCATCCATTATTATAAAATGGGAATAGAGGTGCACCATCAACATTAAGCGGCCTTATATCATAAGAAAAAGTTGTATTATTATAGAGTGTGTGGCTCCAAGGTTTCCCCAGCTCTATCGCCCCGCCAGCTCCATAGCCTATCGTTATACAACCAATTGGTTCATCTGTATTCTGGGAAAATGGAGTGCTGGGGAATTGAAATCGTGGAACTTCTTGTCCGTCTGCAAAAATCCTCCATTCATAACTGACCGCGCCCGGTATCTCTGGTAATGGTATGCAAACCGCAAATGGCTTTGCTATTACTTTACTCTTACTCGTCACCTCAATGGCCAGACCAGATTGCTCTGTACCAAAAGTATAACTATTCGTCTCACTATTCCCACCTCCCACTTCTTCCTTTTCCGGAGGCTTATTATGAACTAACACACCATCAGCAAAGAATGTTTGGTATGGCTCTACCACTTTTAGATTATATGTCTGTATTTCACCTTCAATATATTCTATTGACGTAAGCTCCACCCATTCATTATCTTGAGTAAATACAGAATCTCCAGCTTCAAGTGAAAGTATTGACCGCCACCTTAAAAGTTCCTTTGTTTTTTCTGGTAAAATAGAACCCCATCCCACAGTACCATCTTTTTTACGCGTGTATATTGGGTGTTCATCCGTAACTCGGAGTAAGTCATCATTAAGTGCGTAATATCCTTCTGCCATTGGTGACTCAATTTCAAGCACTTTTGCAGATTTCTTCTCACCACTCTCTTCGTCATATGCAAGAACGAAATCGCCTATTTCTACATCTTCAATATTCTTTTCGGCGCCATCAGCCATTGTTATTTTTGTTCCCGCCGGAAAGCATGCATCGTCGGCTACCAGTACTAGCTCCATCCTGTATGATTGATACTGCCCGTTACTCGATGAGTCGCTCAAGACCCATTGTCTTTCCCAGTGCTGTCCTGCTGGCGCTTCTTGAGCCTCTGTATTTTGAGGAAATACGAAAAATCCGCTTGAAAAAAGTAGGCTGATAATTAAAAAACGCAATAAAATTTTTTTTGACATATGTTTTAACATTTTTTACTATTAAAAATTAAGTTAAGTTCAACTACTTTAATACTACGTCAAAAATCAAAAATAGTAAAGAAGCCATGTTTGTTATCAGTTATTCGTTATTCGTTATCAGTTAATTCAGGTTGACATCGGGGGCAAAGAAGTGCATAGTGTATTTAATCAATTCTTTTAAAAATTACTTAAAAAATTAAATACAATGACAGTAATTGTTTTATTGGGAATTCTTTTTTACTTTGTAACCGTGTTAATGCTATGGTCTAAGACGATGCAGTTCCCCATCATGGTCGGAGAGCAAACTTCCGAAAACATAGCTAGCCTCCTGGAGGAAGGCAAAATAGGCAAAGACATCTTCTTTGTTTCCCAAGTCAGAAGAAGAATCGTTATCGCGGAGCTCATATCTTTTGATTGTCTTTATTCCAAAAAAGAGCTAAGGGAAAATTATCTTAAGAAAGATCGATTCCTCACTCCGACAGAAATGGCGGCTTTTGCCCTACGGTATAAAGACAGCAGGAAATTAGAAAAAAGTATGAGTATATTGACATCTCATGCCGCAAATCAGTACGAGTTCATAGAATTTTTCCAAGATGAAAATGATTGGCAAATACAGCTTGCCGATAACAGTAATCTTAGTAATCTTCTCCACCTTAAGAGAAGATTTGGGGATTCTCTAAAAAACAAATTTTACATTGGCGCCGCTAAAAATCCAAAAAATCTATGGATTCGTCTGCTCTGTATTTTTTGCTCGTTCATATTTTTTGTCGAAAGACGAACAAATAGGAAAATCTTCCGATAGCCCTCAAATAGGGGGCTTTTTTTATGGTGCGAGTGACGGGAATCGGACCCGTGTCCTCTGCTTGCCCGCCGCAAGCTTCGCATGCAGGCGGGTCCGCCTGTCCGCCAACATCTGCGAAGTTGTGGCGGACGGCGGAGGAAGGTCTTCGATGTGCGAGATACCAGAATCGAACTGGTGTCCTCTGCTTGGGAAGCAGACATTCTACCACTAAACTAATCTCGCCTATTTTCAATTTCCTTCCCGCCAAAAGCTACGCATTTGGGCGGGTCCGCCTGAATGGCCGTTAAAGATCAAGAATTTACTAACGGACTTTCCGCGGAAAGATTCGCTTCAAAAAATTCTTGATTTTTTGGCCGGAGGTTGCGCCTTTATCTTGATCCAAATCGGTTTTGTCATTCACAATCACGATCAAGCCCTCCCCCTCTTTGACAACCCGAAATTTTTCCCGGATGCTCTCTTCAATACCCTCCGGCGTGCTAAGTTTCTCAACTTGAGCGGTCAAATTATCTTCTCTGGCTTTCAGTTTTCCAAGTTCTTCCAAAATATTTTTTTTATTTTCCGCCGCCTCTTTCATCTTTGGAAAAATTCCTGCCGTGCTATAAATAAGAAAAGCAACCGCAAGAGCTATGATAAAAATCATTGTTTTTGAGTAAAGAAAGCGCGATATTTTTTTCTTTTTTTGATAATCTAGCATGTTTTTAAGCTTCTAGCCCCTAGCTACTAGCATCTAGCAATTAATTCAAGCTACAATTAATTCAAGCTAGGAGCTAGGCGCTAGACGCTAGAAGCTATCCATATTATACTATACCCATGCTATTTAATCCCAAACATCGCAAAAAGATCAAAATTATCTGGGGCGTGCTAGTCATACTCATCATCATCAGTATGATCATGCTCTATACTCCGATCTTTTAGATAACAGTAAATCAAGCAAGGCAAGCGAATCAAGCGAGGCAAGCTTGATTTACTTGCTTTACTTAATTTACTTGATTTACTCTCCTGAACGCATCATCTTCATAAAGACGTCTTGGGGAATATTGACTCGGCCGCGCTCGGCCATTTTTTTCTTGCCTTTTTTCTGCTTTTCTCGCAGTTTCATTTTGCGCGTAATATCCCCGCCATACATGTGTTGAGTAACGTCTTTTTTGAGAGCCGAGAGAGTCCGCGAGGAGATAATCCGCCCGGCCGCTTGGCCTTGAATCTTGGTTACGAACATCTGCCTCGGCAGAATATTATATAATTTTTCAACTGTTTTTTCAGCTTCCGTTTCCATTTTCTGGCGAGAAACTATTCTGGAGAAAGCCGCCGCGATCTCGCCCCCGACCAGTATATCCAAACGCACAACGTCCGCTTCGCGAAAATCACCAATTTTGTATGAAATCGAAGCATAACCAGAAGAAGCGCTTTTTAATTCGTCAAAAAAGTTTCTCATCATCTCCCGAAGCGGCATTTTAATATTGAGGGCCGCACGACCGAGGCCCATGCTCTCCGTCTCGCCGATCTCGGCTTCGTGGTCATGTAAAAGCTGCATAATTTGGCTAAGATATTCAGTCGGCAGAATAATTTTAACAAAAACCCACGGCTCCAGAACCTTTTCATAACTTCCGTGATCCGGAAACTTATGGGGCGAATAAATAATCTCTTCTTTATCATTCTTGTAAACAATTTTGTAAGTGATTGAGGGTGTGGTGATAATTAATTTCAAATTAAATTCTCTTTTGAGCCGCTCGGTAATAATTTCCAAGTGAAGCATGCCCAAAAATCCGCACCGAAATCCCCGGCCGAGCGCCCCGGAACTTTCTTCCTCATAAGTAAAGGCCGAGTCGGATAATTTGAGCCGGGAAAGCGCGCTTTTTAAAATTGGGAAATCGTCTCCGGACTCCGGATAGACGGAGGCCCAAACAACTGGCAGGGGCGACATATAGCCCGAAAGCGCTGAAGCCGGCTTTTTAAATGAAGTGACGGTGTCGCCAACCGAGGCAATGCCCGGCTGTTTGATGCCGGTGACGATATAGCCGATCTCGCCTGAAGCAAGATAATCTTTCGGCGTCTCGGCCGGCGTAAACACGCCGACTTCGAGTGCAATAAATTTTTCTACGGCTTGAGCAAAGAGAAGCTGCTCACCCCGTCTGACCTCGCCGCCGAACATTCTGACATAAACAATAACCCCTTTATGGTTGGAATACTTGAAATCAAATACCAAGGCTTGCACCCCCTCCGCCGGCGGCACCTCCCCCTTATTAAGGGGGAGGAAGGAGGGGGTCGGGGACGGAATTTTTTCTATTATCGCTTCTAGTAATTGATTGACTCCTTGCCCGGTTTTACCAGAGACTTCCAAAACTTCTTCAGGGATGCAACCAAGCAAGTTAACGATTTCCCCGCGAACTTCTTCAATCCGAGCCAAAGGCGAATCAATTTTAGAAAGAACAGGAATAATTTTAAGGCCGGCATCTTGGGCCATCTCAAGAACGCTCAAAGTTTGGGCTTGAATCCCTTGCGTAGAGTCAACGAGCAAAATTGTTCCTTCAACGGCTTTGATAGCCCGCGAGACTTCATACGAAAAATCAATGTGGCCAGGAGTGTCAATGAGATTTAAGATGTAAGATGTAAGATTTAAGCTGTAGTTCATGCGAACAGGCGTCATTTTGATAGTGATGCCTCGCTCGCGCTCAAGCTCCATCTGATCAAGCACCTGATCGCGCATTTTCCGCGCTTCAATAGTGTGCGTTATTTCAAGCATCCGGTCAGCCAAAGTCGACTTGCCGTGATCAATGTGAGCGATGATAGAAAAATTACGAATATGTTTTAGGTCCATAAATAGTAAATCAAGTAAATTAAGTAAATTAAGCTTGTCTCGCTTATCTTGCTTATCTTGCTTATCTCGCTTACTTTACTTGATTTACTTGTTTCTTACAACTTTTCCTGCGGAGGCGCCACCATCCTTCGACTTTGCTCAGGACTTATGGCTTTGATTTTCCAAAACTTTGATCTGACAGTTTGCCAAACATCTAAAAGCTCTTGATTTTTTAGCAGATGAAGAACTACGACGCCGCCGGCAATACCAAGAATGCCCGCCAAAAACCCCTGCATAAAAATGCCGTAAAACGTATTAATGTCGAAAATATTATCAAATACTCCCAAAAGGCCATAGGCCACCGCGGCAATTGTCAAAGCTCCGAGCAGGCTCTGCCAAAAAACCCGACCCAAAAAATCCAAATTTTTCGCTAAAGTAAAATCCCTTCTAAAAAAACGCCAAAGCAGAAAAAAATTGCATATAATGCCGATTGAGTAACCCAAACCAATCGCCATCAACTCTGTCCCCGGCAGACCTTTGACCCGCAGAAGGGACTCAAAAAAAGTTTTTATTTCCGGCACGGCCTTAAATACATAGAGAAAAATGAAGGAAAGGCCGACGATTAAAAAGAGGGAAAAAATATTGACTAAGAGCGGCCGACGCGTCTTGCCGCCGGCATAAAAAGCCCGGACAAAAAGAGTATTCAGGCTTTGAGCAACAACGGAAATTGAAAATAAAGCAAACATTGCGGCGGCCAGGCGCGTGTTTTCCCATGAAAAATTGCTCGTTCCCAAAATCACGCGGATAATTTGCGCCCGCAGAACAATAAAGAGAAAAGTGACGGGCAAAGACCAAAAAATAATTTGTTTAGCAGCAAGACCAATTTGCCTTATGTAACTTTCAATATCTTGGACAGAGAAATATCGGGCAAGACTTGGAAAAGCGGCCACCGAGTAAGAAAGGCCGATGATTGTTATGGGAACGGCATGGATATTGAATGATAAATTCAAAATTGAAACAGATCCTTCCCCCATCGTTGAAGCAATGGCCACAATGACGAGGAAAGCAATGCTGTATAAGGCAAGACCGAGAGTTCTAGGCAGTGATAATTTAACTAAGTTTTTGATTCCCTGCCAATCGATTGCGCGGGAGAAATAGGGCAAAAATCGATGGCGGATTACCACCGGAATATTTACGCCGAAATGAAGAAGGGCTCCCAGAACAACGCCCAGAGCAAGTCCGGGTATGCCAATAAACGGATAAAGCAGGATAATGCCGATGATGATGCCAAGATTGTAAAAGAAAGGACTTAGGGCAAAAACAAAAAATTTTCGAAAAAGCTGGGTGATGGAGCCGAATAGATTGGAAAAGCCTAAAAGAATAGGAGACAAAAGCATGATTCTCGAAAGATAAGTAACTTGCTCCAGCGCCTCTCCGTCAAAACCCGGCGCAATCAACTTGGTTAAAAATGGCATCAAAAGAAAAGCTAGGGCGCAAATTAAAATAATTGTCACAAGAAAAACTGTAAAAACATCAGAGAAAAATTTTTGGGCATTTTTGGGCGCGTCGGTATTCAACTCTCCGTTTGTATCGCGGCCGATTTTGAGATTAAGAGAAGGCAGAAGGGCCGTTATCGCAAAAAGCGAAGCAATAGAGACAAAGATGAGATCAGGCACGCGGAAGGCGGCATAATAAATATCAAGCTCAAGGCCCGGCCCAAGGAAATGAACAAGCAAGCGGTCGCGAATAAGACCTAAGAATTGGGCCAGTAGGGCAAAAAGGCCGAGCAAAAAAGCGGCTTGATTTATACTGCCAATTTCTTTATTGATTAATCGTAGTATTCTCTTGGCCATTGTTGTCTTTTCCTAAGCCCTCAATATATTGAATGTATCGGCTCGCTTCGGCGTAATCGGGCTTTTTTGCCAAAGCTTGTTCAAAATATTTTTTAGCGCCGTCAAAATTGTCCCCTGCGGCTTCCAATAGGCCAAGCCTTAAATCTACAACAGGATTATTCGGGGCGAGACGCCCCGCTTCAAACAGAGCTTTTCCCGCCGCCTCGTAAGCCCCCTCGACGGAAAGCGGCAAAACATTCTCATAAACCGCACCGAGAGAGAGCCAATTTTGATAATTAGTTTTGTCGAATTCCACTCCAAGCTCGGCAGACGCTTCCGCTCGGCTTATGATATCTTGCAGTATTTTTTTATCGGCTTCCCCCAGCTGCCCCTCTTGGAGCAGATTATTCATCTTCAGCAGATAAACATCTGAAAGAGACCTAAAATACAAATCGCTCTTATTTAAGGAAAGAGCCTTGATAATCTTCTCCTCCGCCCTATCCAAAGTCTCGGCCGTCACGGCTCTTTCATAGAAAACAATGGAGGTGAATTTCTTGACAGATTTATAGCCGAGAAATCCGGTCAGGACCATTACGGCAATAATCAAAAGAATGGAAAAGAAAGAAAGTCTTGGATCGTTCAAGAAAGAAAAGATTGGGGTTTTAATAAGCTTGGCGAGCGCCTGCGAGCCGACTAGGACGCCGATTAAAACAAAGAAAAGAGCCAGAGGAGCCAAACTCGGCACATAGACGAAATTAAAAATCAAAAGGTATGCCGCGGCGGCGGCAGAGCTTAAGAGAAGATAATTTAAGGCGGTGTTTTTTATCTTTATGGCATTTGCCGCCGCCTTTAATATGGAAAGCAAAATAAATACGGCCAGAAGGAGCCAAGATAAAATCCCTAAAATTCCAGTCGTGGCCAAAAGAGAAGGAATTAAGCCGAAGCCAAAATTAAAATTGGCGTCCCAAAAAATAGTTTGGTTGATCGCTGTAGGCTTATGCATAGACCAAGCGGCGGAAAATCGATTCGGGCCGATTCCCAGTATCGGATTTTCTTTCAAGGCGCCGTTTATAACCGTGAGGGTCGAAGAGACCGAGGGGCGAACATCAACATTTTTTATATCTAAATAGTTTGCTAAAAAATTAGAGTTTATTGAAAAAAAGAAAACGGAAATCAAAAACACTAAGAGAGAAATAATGGGCCTCCCGGCGGAGACATTTGACATTCGATAAATAAAAAAAATTAGAGCAAGAACGCCTATGGCAAGCCAAACTGCCTGGAAACCGATCGCCGCCGCCGTAAATAAAGATAAAAGAAGAACAAGCCCCGCAGTGAGTCGGGAATATTTAGTCAAGAGGAGAGATTCCAGGGCAATAAGAGAAATAATCGCCACCAGGCCGGCAAATATGGCCAAGTCATTAAAACTGCCGAATAAATTGCCGCTGCCCGAATTGCCGAAAAATGCCGGCCAAGACGCTGAAAAACCGAAAATCATATCTAAAATCCAGAAAACCGAAAGCAAGGCGAAAGAAAGCACCAAGAGAATTTGCAGGTCAAAAATCCGCTTCTTTTCGGCGGAAAAAAAGACAGAAGCTAAAAACATGGCCAAGACAAAAGTGAGTATGGAAACAAAAGTGTCAACCTCAAAACCCTGACCCCACAGAGAAATAGTTTTGGCCGGAGAAAGGAGAGAAGCCAGCAAGTAGACGGCGGCTAAGACAAGACTGGACAAAAGAATTCCGCTTTTGGGAACAGAGATCTTGCCCTCTATTATGCGGGCCAAGAGCCAAAAGAAAAGAGAAAGCAGGATGCCGATGGAAAAAAGAAAACCCTTGCTGACGCCAAGAGAAAATTGGAAGGCCGGCAAGAAGAAAAAAGGCAGAAGAAAAATTGTCACCAAAAAAGAATAATAAGAGATTTTGTCAATGACGCCTTGGTTCTTCATATCCCAGTATTATATCTTATATTACAATGTTAACAAGCTTGTTTTTCACATAAATAAACTTTTTGACCTCTTTGTCCTCTACCCACTTTTTGATATTTTCATTGGCTAAGGCAATCTCTCGGACCTCGCCTTCATTAATGTCAGCCAGAATTTCAATTTCAGCCCGGACTTTTCCGTTCACCTGCACGGCGATTTTAACTGTTTCGTCAATAATCAATTTTGGATTCCACTTCGGCCACTCTTGCTCGTGAATACTCGCCGCAGACTTACGCAGACTTTTTTTGTTGTTAGTTATAAGTTGTTCGTTGTAAAGTTCTTCAGCAATATGCGGAGCAAAAGGCGCAAGTAGTTTTAAAAATAGTACCCAGTTTCCAATATCTATTTGCGCATCCTTCCGCGTATGTTCCGCATCTAGAGCGTTGACGAAAATCATCATGCTAGATATGGCAGTATTGAAACGCATCGCTTCAATATCTTCGGTGACTTTTTTGATTGTTTTGTGTAATAATTTTTCTACAGAAAAATCTACTGATTTACTCTGATTTCTAGACTGATTTTCACCGATTTTATCAGTGTTGATCAGTTTTTTATCAGTGTTAATCTGTAGTCGCTGTGCGACACGCCAAACTTTTTCTAAAAATCTTCTCGGGCCGATGATGCTCTCGGTTGACCAAGCGATCGAATCGGTAAACGGCCCCATGAACATCTCATAAACCCGAAGCGTATCGGCGCCATAAGTTTTGACAATATCGTCTGGGTTAACGACGTTGCCCCATCGTTTAGACATCCTTCTTCCATCTGAAGCTATGATCATCCCCTGATTGTGCAGTTCCTTAAACGGCTCCTCGGTCGGCGTAATTTCAAGATCATGCAGAAATTTGTTCCAAAAACGCGCATAAAGAAGATGCCCTGTAGCATGTTCTGTCCCGCCCACATATATATCAACTTGTTGCCAGTATTCAATTTCTTTCTTCCCCGCAAGTTCTTTTTTATTTTTCGGATCCATGTAGCGCAGATAATACCAAGAGCTTCCCGCCCAGCCGGGCATGGTATTAGTTTCGTAGCCTTTCGCCACCCAAGATTTCACTCCAGCCAAAGGCCCTTCCGCCTTCCCTGTCGGTTCGTATGATTTTACATTAGGCAATTTAAGCGGCAACTTTTTTACTTCATGGATTATTCCCTCTTTATCGCGCCAAAGCGGAATCGGCTCGCCCCAATATCTTTGCCGGGCAAAAACGGCATCCCGCATTTTGTATTTGGTGACGATCTGGCCGCCGACAAAGTCAGTGATTTTTTTACGCGCTTCTTCAGAAGTCATGCCTGTGAATTGTTTTGAGTCAACTAATATACCATGGCATGCAAAGCAAGATTTCTCCATAAAAGTTCCATTTATTACTTTTTCCACAATTTCCTGATCGTAACTCGCGGTTATAAACTTTTGAATATCCTTTCGCGCAACCCAGACAATTTCATGCTTGGATTTTTCCTCATCAGAAATTTCATCCTTCTCTTCATCCATAAGCTCAAAAAATAGACGGTGCATTTCCGTAAAACGATTTTCATCTTTGCCGTCATGATAATAAGTCGTGAAGTATGGATTTTTTTGTTCGTAAATCAATTTTAAGTTCTTATAACCAGTCTCTTCGTAGATCTCGCGCCGAGCAACTTCTTTAAAATTATTCTCATTGGGATCAAGTTTTCCGGTAACAAAAGTGCCCCAACCTTGCGGAGCCCATCTCAAACATAGAACAGTATCATTTTTTTTATTGAAAATCACCGCACTTACTCCTCTGTATGTGCTAAACTTTTTGCCTGCCTTTGGCGCCCAGCCCATTCCGTCTATGTCATAGTTTACAATAACCTCTCTAATCGGCAGATTATATTTCTTCGCAAACGCAAAATCCCGCTCATCATGCGCCGGCACGGCCATGATGGCACCAGTCCCGTAATCAGCTAAAACATAATCGGAAATCCAAATCGGAATTTCCTCACCATTCCCCGGGTTTATCGCCTTCACACCTTTCAGCTCAACGCCTGTCTTTGCTTGCCCTGAGCCCGTCGAAGGGTCTTTTTCCACCCGAGTTCTTTCTTCAGCAGTTTTGTGCTTTGCTTGATTGATGTAATTTTCAACCTCTTTTATATTTTCAATTTTTAATTTGGGAATGATGGCATGCTCCGGCGAGAGTACCAGATAAGTCGCGCCAAAAAGCGTATCCGCCCGCGTGGTAAAAACTTTAATAGCTCCTAGCGGCTGGCTCCTAGCGACTAGCTTAAATTCTATTTCCGCCCCTTCGGAGCGCCCAATCCAATTTTTCTGTATCTCTTTCAAATGCAGTGACCATTTCAACTCCTCCAGCCCTGAAAGTAATCTGTCCGCGTAAGCCGTAATACGCAAAAACCATTGCTTAATTTTTATTTTTTCAACCGGAAAACCGCCGCGTTCGGAAATCAAGTGTCCGTCCTGGCCTTCTTTAACTTCATCGTTGGCAAGAACTGTTCCTAGCCCCGGACACCAATTCACTTCCGCTTCGCCTTCGTAAGCAAGACGATATTTCATCAAGTGATCTTGTTTTTCAAGAGGCGAGAGCTTTTCCCATTCTTTATTTTCTTTTTCAAATTTTTTAATTAGTTCCGAAATTGATCTGGCTTTTTGTAATTTCTCATCATAATAATGATTGTGCAGCTTCAAAAAAATCCACTGGGTCCATTTGTAATAATCAGGATCGCTGGTATTGATTTTGCGCGACCAATCATAAGAAAGGCCAATCATGGATAATTGTTTTTCAAATGTCGCCACATTTCTTTTGACCGCCTCACGCGGATGGACTTTGTGTTCAATGGCGTATTGCTCGGCCGGCAAACCGAAAGCGTCATAGCCCATCGGATGAAGCACGTTGTAGCCCTGCATTCTTTTCATGCGAGCGCAAACGTCCGAACCGATGTATCCTCTCGGATGCCCCACATGCAGTCCCGCTCCCGACGGATACGGAAACATGTCAAGAACATAGAAAGGCTTTAGCTCTCGCCCTGCATAGCCTTGGCGACGAAGGGTCTTGCGTCTAGCTTCTTGCGAAGAAAGGGTTTTGTAAATCTTTTTCTTGGCCCACTCCTTTTGCCAGTATTTTTCGATTTTACTATGATTATATTGTTTCATATTCCTTTTGCTTGCCCATCTGAAGCCTTGGCGAAGGAGGGCCACTTTCGCTCAATTTTTTTGTGGTCGTATTGTTTCATCCTAATTTCTTTTGCTCTTTAATTTTTTTAAAACTGATCTTACTGATGACTTTCTTTCCTGTTTTTCCCTCAATTTGCTTTCGCGCATGGCCGGCAATATTTCCGCCTTCGCGAGCAACTTTTTTATTTCGACGAGCGAGGAGCGCGTGGGCGAGTACTCTCGCACACAGCGTCAAAGCGAAGTCGAATCAAAGTACTCTTTATTTTGCGCAAAATCTTTCGGTTCGCGTTTTTGGGAAATTTCAGTTGTCGCAGTTTCGGCCAGCATATTCAAAACTAATTCCAGATTGGTCATGTTATCGCGCAAATTTTCTTTCTTGAGACCCTTCAAATTTTTATACTGTACTAGTCGAGAGCCCGGTCCAGGCCTCTGTAATTTAATTGGTCAAAATAGCAAATTCAAGCCCCTCTTTCACTCCGCGATTTTCCCATTCATCTGTCAATGCTTTTCTAATTTCAATACTCTTAAGGCGCTGATTTATCCAATCTTTGCTGTATCCTTTTTGCAAATATGTCTTGAGCGCCCGATTAATAGCTAGTTCCGGATCAGCTGTTTCTTCCAAACGCTCGTAGCCCACGCGCGCCAGCCAGAGCTTAAATGGTTCGGCGTTCGGTGAAGGAATAGATTGAATGAGGCGAAGTATTGTTTCTGTATCAGCGACGTCAGTAAGCCGCATTTTGTTGTCGGGAGCCAACATTTTCAAAGCGTTACATTTTGTAACGGTTTCATTTGAACCTTCGTCTATAAGCCTTTTCTTAAGCACGCGCCAATAAACCTGCGGGTTATCGCTATTCGTTAACACCGCAATAACATCTACAATAGAAAAATACCACAATTCTTTGTCTTCATCCCAATGCCGTCGGATTTTCTGCCCTTCAAACAAAGCGATTTTGTTTGTTTTATTTTTCTTCACACCTAAAATATACCAAATTTATAGCCTTTCATCAATCCCGTTAGAGATCGCGAATTTTGAAATTTAATAAAAAATCAGGAAATCTTGACCTAAAACCTTTGGTTAACCCTTTGGGTTAAACGTCTAGTTAAACCAAAGGGTTAACCAGGTTACATCTACGTCAATCCCCGGCTTCGCCGCAGAACTTAGGAGAAAATCAAAAACCACTCCAATTTTGTCGGAGTGGCTTTTGGCTGTAAATCAGAAAAAGGTACCTGAACCCTTATTCCAGAACACAGCAACCAGTAAGACCTCCTGAAGTACACGTATCATCTACGTTGCAAAGAACGCCCGATGTGTTACAAACAAAACCTTCGCTACAACGGCCGCTACCGCCGCCATCTTGGAGACAAAGGTCCTCTGCCACGAGACTAAGTTTTTTCAGAACATCCCCAGAAAGATTCAGTGGTTGGCCTCCTGGTGTTCTTCCTTCAGATAGTGTAGTTACAACCTTACATGCAAAGGATTTTTCTTCAGCCTGTCCCCCCGTCACCGCTGGCTTGGAAGCCGCCACAATGATGCCGACAACTGCCGCGCCGATGATAAGACCCAAAATAAGGGTACCCCAATTAAATTTTTTTGTTGGTTCCATTTATTTAAATTAAGCGCTTAATTTATATAATATCGACCTACTTTATTATCCCACAATATCTACATTTTATACAAGCGACGATGTTGATAAATCATTGCAATTTTCTAAACGGAAGATAAATCTCCGGATCTATCGTCCTCTCAAAACAAGTCCTGCCCGCCTCATGATCCCACGATTCGTTCATGCCATCCGGACCGGGATAAGGGTATATCATTTCCATGGCCATATCACCCCCGCCCATCATGCCTTTTTCATAAAGCGGCACTGGCCCACCATAATAATTATTCTCCCGCCAGCCCTTAGGCATCGGTAGAGAAAAAGTCGCGCAAAGTTCAAATTTCAGCTTCTCCTTTTTAGCGTATTCATAATTAATTCCTTTCTCAAAATCTGGATCTACTGGAAGTGAAAAACCTGAAAGCGGATCTTTCAAATCTTTCAGCGATTCCGGCAATTTTTCTTTCTGCTGCCAATAATTTATTACTTGCCACTGAATGTTTTGCAAATCGCTTATCCGCCTGTCGTCCAATCTAAGTTGCCGCTGTTTGGCCGGACTGCCCATGATCATAAAACTAAATATGATCGCGGCTAAAACAAGCACACCGCCAACTCCCGCAAATATGGCGCCAATTATAAAAGCTTTATCCTTAATCCTTGATCCTTGATCCTTAAATCTTAACTCAAGAATATAGTAAAGCCCGACTAACAAAGCAACAATTAAGGCGATAGCCACTTTCAAAATAAAACGAGTGGTAATTTCGCCAGCTACAAAATATTTCACTAAAGTGACTAAATCAACGATGATGACAATGCTTGAAAGAAAAAGAATAAGATAAAGCACCCAGCGCCTGATAATATCATCAACCGCTCCGATTCCTTTCTCCGACTGCCGGCACCAGAAATACGAGATTATTAAAAACACCGGAAAAATAATAATCAGGGTGGCTAGAGCCGACCGCATATTTTCATAATCAAAAGTATTATAGCCGTACTGATAAGTGGCGTTCAAAACATCAGGAAATCTCTTGTTTAGGGTCTCAAAAACAAGGTTCAGAAAAGAAACGACTGAAGCGATTAAAGTAACCAAAACACCTAGTGATAAAAAGAAATACTTAGGACTTAATTTTGTTTTAGGCATGAATACATTATATTCAATTTTGATTTAAAGTCGAGGGTTCATGAATGAAGCGTCAGTGATTATTTTATTATCTTCACCAATCAGAATTAAATCGTCTTTTTGGTTAAAACCGGTAATTTTAGATGACCCAATAATTTCACTGCCGCCAAGCAAAAATGTGTTTTTAGGAATTGTAAATGTTTTGCTTCCGCTTTGCAATTTTAAATTTGATAAATTAATTTCTTTTTTTGTAGTATTTTTGAATTTTATGGAAAAATCATTTTGGTTGAAGTAAATTTTTAGATCCTTCGAAGTAATAATTTTTTTCTCTTGTTTTTTTTCTTGGACATTAACAATTGGCGCTACATTTGCGCTCTCGCTTGCAGAAAAATCCGTATTAGATGCGTTTGAATTAGTTGTACTGTTTTCAGTTATTATTTTTTTATTCTCCGCCCGAGGCGTGGCCGGACTGGTGAACCAATTTTCCCCTGCCCCGTCCCACTGCATTGTTTCTTTTGTGCTATTATCTCCCGCCGGCCAGCCGCTCCTAAAATCAAGACTCTCTACAATATTGCCGCCGCCGTCTTTTAAGACAAGCATTTCGGCTTCATTTGATAAACCGCTACCGCCAAATTGGCCGATTTCATCAGCATATTCTTCCAATTCATTTTTATGACTTGGTGTTGTTCTTGCTATGAGATAATAGCCGTGAGCTGATATTTTTTTAGTTAATTTTATAATCAATTTTTCATCACCGTCATAAATTCCAAAATCAGCTAAATCCATATCACTAGCGCAATTGCAGTAAAGTTCTATCCATTCGCCATATGCATTACCCGCGCTGCCCATCCAATTAATTTCGTTTATAAAAACCTTAGGCGTTTCCGTGCTGATTATTTCAGCTTCTTCAGGATTTTCAGGATCTTCTTTTGTTTGCTCCTCTGACTGATCAACATTTTCTTCGGCATTTTCATTAGATTCTGTGCTTTCTGATTCTGTATCTTCTATAAACTCTTCGCCTGTCAAATTTTCTAATATGACTTCTATATTCTCCGTAATTTCATTATTTTCCAAAGAATCTTCCGTAATAATCTCCTCCGGGATAACTTCTTCTGTAACTACCTCTTCTGAAATAATCTCTTCTGTAATAATTTCTTCCGGAATAACTTCTTCTGGGATAATTTCTTCTGTAATTACTTCCTCTGGTATAATTTCTTCAGCTAATTCCGCGCCGGGAGTCGGTAATTCTTCAATGAAACTGCTATCAATTTTACGCTGAAGAGATTTGCCGTTGCCGGAAGCTCCCCAAAGAGAAACATAATTTACCTCGTCAACAATATTTGAGTTTTCATCTTTCAGAGTCAGAGCTTCGCCGGTATTTGATAATGAGAAACTGCTGTCAAAAATAGCGCCGGAGAAATTCGGCCAATCAATTAAAAATTTTGATGGATCATCGGCGATGATGGCAAAACTACCAGAATCTAAAATGGGTTCGCCTTGAAAGCTCTCTAATTTATGATTGGTATCGTCTTCAAAAAATTTGTAAGTGGAGAGATCAACATCAGCCGAATTATTATTTTTAACCTCAATCCATTCCCGACCAGTGTCGGATCCGGAAAGATCATACATGATTTCTGTTATAACGATACTCCCGGTACTTTCAGTTTGAGCAAAAACAAAATAAACCCCCACACCTTCCTGCAGGAAGGTGTGGGGGTAAAATGGAAAAATAAAAAAAACTAAAAGAGTGAAAATAAAATTCCTAGTCTTTATTTTTTGAAGTTTTTTTAGCATGTTGAAATATTTTTTTAAATATTTTTTCCTGCTTTTTTACTTCTCGCGCGCCGCGGCTCGCGGTGGCCAATCCCACTTTTAATTTACTGGCTATCTGCCTTTGAGGGAATCCTTTGAAAGACATTTTGAAGACTTGCAGACGGTGAATAATTTCCTCATATTCTCTCGGGGAGAGAATAGCTTTGAAAAATCCGTCCAGTAATTTTTTGTCTGAAGAAATTCCAATCAAAATACTCAAAAACTCGTCTTTAGGTTTGTTGTTCGGCTTCATATGTTGTATCAGCGTACTAGTACATTATAATAATAGCGAGATCGATAAGCAAGCCTAAGGTGTGGAAAACTTTTTTACCACAGTTATTACAAAGACTAAGTCTATCTTGTAATACTTGTCCTATTTAACCACTTCGCGCCCCGTACCGAGCCGAGCGCGCATTCGGCGCGAGGATCTGGTATGGGGTGGAAAACTAGCAGATGCGGAACATACGCAGAAAAGGTCAATATTTCATACTGAATTATATTTTGGCACTTCGCGCCCCGTGATCCGACGATTAGGAGGATTTTACGGGGTGGATAACTAGCAGATGCGGAACATACGCAGAAAAAGTATCTAGTAATTTAACCACTTTATGATATAATGAGGCATCACCTGCATTAATTATTAAATAATCAATACATTTTATGGCACTTTTAAACATATTTGCACATCAGCCTAAACCATTAGAGGGACTGAAATCTTACGAAACAATGACTGAAGAAGAAATCCGAAAGTCACTCAAAGAAATTTGCGATAGAATTTGCAAAGAGGTAACTTCTTTGAAAAAAATCAGCGACGCTGTCAAAGAAGAGCTCGGCTATCCCGAGGAACCATTGGTTGGCGCAACCCCACGCGGCGCCATGGTTACAATCAAGGGGCCCAAAAAGGGCACGATCTTCTACGAATTTAAAACTAAAAAAGATCTGACTCCCAAAGAATTCATCCCCGAAGAACTCGAGTCCAATAATTAATCTAAATTATTCTATTTCTTTGGTCAGCGTAACAATTTAATTATTCCGCTTTCAATTGAAACAAGTTTTGATGGCCTACCAGCAAGATGACCACTGTTTACATAGAAATCAATCTTATCACCAAAGTATTTCTTAGCCTCTTTGACAGTTTGAGCGGGTTTACATCCTTCAGGATTTGCAGAGGGCGCGACTAAGGGCCCTGATTTTTTTAAAATAGCGATTAAAGATTTTTTCTTTGGTAATCTGAAGGCTAAGTTTTTTGTGCCGCGATGAAGATAACTAAATTTTTTGCTTGGGCAAGGAAGAATGATGCTTACCGGCGCTGGCCAGATTTTTTTCAATATTTTGAGTTCTTTAACTGAAGGTTTGATGTTAAATCTTTTTAAATCATTAAAAGATGAGATGAGAATGATAAAAGGTTTGGTCTTCTTCCGCCCCTTGATTTTATAAATTCTCTCTATCGCCTTCTTTGAAAAAGCAGAGCCGACTAGGCCATAAATTGTATCAGTTGGTATCACTGTTATTCCCCCTCGTCTTAAAATTTCCACAATCTTTTTATCCTTCATTTTCTGCTCTAAATCTATTCCAATATTCTTAAGAATTTGAGAATAGATTTACCTCGCGGCGACAAAGCATGCCGTACTAAATTACCTTCATTTCTTTTCAAAACCAAACCGGCAATCGCCATTCTTCTAACATGCTCTGATGCTGTTTTAATATTTATTTTAAACTTGTCAGCAATTTCCATCAAAGATAATTCCGGTTCCCTTTCCAGTGCATCTAGAATTTGAATTCTTCGATGATTGGCGGCACCCTTTATAATTCTTTCTATTTCTCTTGGTTTTTTCATATTGATTTAATTATAGCACAATGAATTCTATTCTCAAATTCTTAAGAATTTAAGAATCAATCTAATTAGAGATTTTCTTTTTTAAGCAGTTTTTTCTTAAGGCCTACGCCGCGATTGTAGCCGCCTAATTTGCCGTCCGAGCGAATTACCCGATGGCACGGAATTTTCGGGTCATAGTTTTTACTCAAAATATTCCCCACCACTCGACAAGCTCGTGGCAAGCCGGCCATCTTTGCCACTTCTTTGTATGTCATCGTCTTTCCTTTCGGAATTTTCCTCACCATCGTCAAAACTTTTTCTTTGAATGTCATTTTTATTCATGCTTTCATGCTTTAGTGCATGAAAGCATGAAGGTATCGTCACTATTTTAAATATTAAAAAATTAGCTATCCCAAACGAATCAGGAATATCGCCAGAATTGCTAAAAACATGAGAAAAATTTTTCTCTTTGTCAGCTGTTCCTTGAATAAAATACTGGCCATTACGGCAGTGACAATAATATAAAGAGAGTGCATTGAAGTTATTAATGCAAAAGGACCTCTGATAAGAGCTATAAACATGACATAAGTTCCTAAGAAAGCAGGCACACCAATTAAAAGACCGGTGAATACGCCCTCAGAAAAAATGTGCTTCTTATAATCTTTCCAGTGGCTAAAGAAAAAAACAAACAAAGAAAAAATGGCGGCAAAAATAAACTGATAAATCATAAAAGTTCTAATATCAAAGGAATCAGCTGCTACTTTTTGAAAAATTTTATTTAAAATAGAAATGCCGACAATGAGAGAACCGATATAAATCATCCATTTTGAGTATTGCAATTTTTTCCCTTTATACAAAAAGAAGAAAACAATAATAATAGCCAGTATTAATCCTAAATATTGAAAGAGGGTTAACTTTGCGCTAAAAAATATAAAGGCAACAATGATTGTACCTATCAAACTTAAAGTTGTAGTAATAGGAAAAAGCGCATTAGTATCAACATATTTTAAAGCATACATCTGCAAAAGTGAGATTGAAGAAAAAGTTATACCCCAAGCCAAAGCTAAAAGAATTAATTTTGTATTAATACCCGCAGCATAATTAAAGAAAAAAGCCACTGCCAATATCGCCATAAACAAATTGGCCCAAAACATGGCCGTATAACTACTGTGGCCTCTAAGTGACGGCAACTTAAAAAAGACCATCGCAATACCAAACAAAATTGGAATGGCTAAGGCAAACGGAAACCAAGAAAGTGATGAAAATAATTCCATAATTTTTTATATCTTAAATTCTATCACATTAATCATGTAAATAAAATTTTTTTATTTCTGAATCCATCGTTGGGTATCCATTCACAACCGGGCCACCCTTAATTATAGAAAAAGAATCAACAAAAACACCCTTGGGGATAAGCCATTTTTTAGATTCCTCCATTAAAATTAAAAATTCTTTGTCAGTGATTTGTGATGTCGTAACTAAAGTCAAATGAAATTTATCTCTTTTAAAAAGATTTTTAAAAGGACATTCGTAACTATCTGCAATCGAAATAAGTTGATCAGAAAGCCGTCCAATATCTCGATTATTTATGATTTTTAATTTCATTGAAAAAAACTTTGTGCCATTTAAGATTTTTGTTGAGAACACGGGATCTTTATCAAAATCAATTTGAAAAGGTTTTGTTTCTATGGCAACTTTTTCGAAAGTCTTTATAATTTCGGCAAGTTCATCCTCGTTAAGAGAATTTCCATAAGAAACAGTAAAATGGGGAGGCCATTGTAAAAAGTAATCAAGTTCGCCTGTTATTTGCTTAATCTTTTCTTGAATAGACAAAATCTCCTTCTTAAAAGAATTATTGATTATCGAAACATATGCGTAAAGCTCTTTCATAATTTATATCTTAAATTAAACGGTGAATCACTATTCTAATGTTCTGCAGAATTTAAGAACACTCTCCCCTAGTGGCGTCAATTTATGCCGGATACTTGTTCCATCGGATCGCTTCATGATTAGACCAGCAAAAGCCAGCCGAGTAATGTGCTGCGAGGCAGTTTTGAAATTGATTTTCAGCAAGTCAGAAATTTCTGCAACTGATAATTCCGGTTTTTTGAAAAGAAGATCCATAATTTGAATCCGCCGATGATTAGAAAAGCCCTTAACGGTTCTTTCTATTCTTCTATAATTTAAATTGTTATTTTTGCTCATATTAAAATTTTATCATGTATTCCATAATTCTGCAGAATTATGGAATAAACTAACGAAATCATTTAAAATCTTCTTTCTTAATACGAATAGTGTAAGTATGATTAGGAGGAGGTATTGGGCTCAAAATTCTTTTTTTCATTATAAACAAAGACTTTTGTATAGCAAGTTATTTTTCAGAAACCAAAGTGACTCCATATTTCTCTGCAAATTTATTGAACAATCTTTCTAATTTATCCTTTGCTTCCCTATTAGAATATCCAGAGACTTCTAATTGATAACCTTGGTCTTTAGTAAACCTAATGATTTCCTCAGCAAGTTTAGTTGCATAGTGATTACCTTGATATTTTGGATCTATGGAAATAGACTTCATCCAAAACAATTTTTCTGCGAATGGACTTTTTTGGAGTGCAGCAATTCCTGTTATTAGATCTCCTTCTTTAACAATTGGAAAGTAATTTTCAGTTCTAAGGTCTTCCGGCCTGAAATAATGAAAGACCCCACCTTCTTCTTTAGAAAGAAAGCGTTTATCTTTAACCGTATATCCGTCCTCCTCTAGAATGATTTTTTCTAGTTCTTGTGGTGTCAAAGTTTTTGTTTCTACAGGAGCTTTTTCAAAACTATTCCTTATATAATTTTTCATATTAAATATATTATAGAGCTAAATCTTAAATTCAATCACCCCAGTAGCAGAGCAAAGCTCGCTACGGGGCAGGCATCTCCATCATATCTTAAACTCAATCACGTCTCCATCCTTAACAATATAGTCTTTCCCCTCTGTACGGACAAGGCCTTTGGCGCGGGCGGTGGCATAACTTCCACTATCAAGCAGATCTTGCCAGTTTATGACTTCGGCGCGGATGAATTTGTCGCGGAAGTCGGTGTGGATGGCCGCGCCGGCTTCCGGCGCGGTTGATCCTTTTTTTATTGTCCAGGCGCGTGTTTCATCAACGCCGGTCGTGAAAAAAGTTTCCAAACCAAGCAGTTCGTAGCTTTTTTTAATCAGGTCATCAAATCCACGCTCAAAAACAGGGTCAATTTTCACGATCATACCTGGCGCTTTGAATTCAATATTTTCACTGGCCTCGGAAACATTTAAAACATACAGCATCGGTTTCAAAGTGAGCAAGTTTAGGGATTTTATTTTAAATTTCTCTTCTTCATTCAAATTCGTTTCCGTTGCCATTTTGCCGCCTTCCAAAACTTTTTCTATTTTTTTTAAAATTATTTCTTCAGCTACTGATTCTTTGTCGCCTCGTTTAGTTTCTTTTTGTAAACTAGCCAATCTCTTGGTTACAACCTCCATGTCTGACAAGACAAGTTCAAGATTGATGACACCGATATCCTCCAAGGGTTCTACTTTATTGGCCACATGAATTATAGAAGGGTCCTGAAAAACTCTCACTATATGCGCGATGGCGTCAACTTCCCGGATGTGCGAAAGAAATTTGTTGCCCAAGCCCTGTCCTTCTGCCGCGCCAGCCACGAGTCCCGCGATATCCACAAAGTAAACGGCGGCCGGAATCGTCTTGCCCGACTTGCTAAACTCGGAGAGTTTAGCAAGTCTAGGGTCAGGCACCGGCACAACGCCCACTGAAGGCTCAATCGTGCAAAAAGGATAATTCTCCGCCGGCACACACTTTTTGGTAAGCGCGTTAAAGAGCGTGGACTTGCCTACATTTGGAAGACCCACGATTCCGATACTTAATGACATTGGAACAATATAGCAGATTTTTCTTGTACTGCGAAGCCTTGCTTTGCTCCTCCGAAGTCTTTGATAAAGGAGGGGCGAGGTAGCAGAGGAAAATAAAAAAGCCTCACATTTCTGTGAGGACTTTTATTCGTTTTATTTTTATTTCAAAGCAGCGACAACATCCCTCAAGCGAGCACGAAAATGACTGCTCCCAGGCACTCCTTTAAAAGTTAGATTTTTTAATTGAAACTCGATGCAGTTACTTCTTAAAATAAATTGAAAATCATTTTCAATATTTTCACCCGGGATTCCCATAACAATTTCTGTCCCAGCATCAAGTACAACTGGTACTTCAACCTTATAGTGAAATTCAGGTACGACATATATTACTGCACTTAATTCATTTTTTAAAGTTTGTGCTTTTTTCTCTCCTAATAATCCTTCGATTCCATAACCAAGATTGCCTTTAATGTAATCGTTAAGATCTTCTTGAGGTATTTCTTTTGATTTTGTTTCCATAATTCAAATTTTAAATGTTCAATAATAAATTTATAATAAACTTATCACAAAACCATTGACAAGTCAAAGATTTTTTGATAATCTGGAATCAGAAAATATTGTATACAAAGTATACAAAAACAATTTAATAACTTACGGTATGGGAAAGAAAAATTCAAAAGTGATTACTTTGGGTGTCTTAGAAAAAATGCTCAAAAGTAAAAACATTAAGTACCAAAAAGATGGGCAGCGATTGATTACCGCTTCTGCTAAAAAGACGACTAAAGAGGGCTATGATGAACTTAAGCTCACTTTAGAAAAATTAGAAAGCGGGACGATCATCGGCTGTGTCCGGGGATTTGGAAAAAACTTAGGGAGAGTTACGCCTGACATGGCGATAACGGCATATAGTTCCCGTCTCGATCTGCTGTAATAAAATAATACGCAGAGCACAACATAAGCCCTCCGATCATGTCGGGGGGATTTTTTTGTTAAGGTTGCCATTTCTGAAACATCGAGTTTCAGAAATGGCAATGCGCGCTACGAATGCGCTCATGCGAATGTACTAAAGTAAAGAGGCTCCTTACTTCGGCGCATAACAAAAAATCCCTTCGATTCATAAAGAACCAAAGGGTGAGGATTCCGTTTCAAATGAACAATATTAGTTTCCGGGCGGTAATTTCGGGACAACCAAGCGGTAGCCAAGCTCGGTTTCCCAAACCTTATTATTTTCAAGCCTGTAGACAGATGCATCGAGCAGTCCATCGGAGCGCAGACCCACTCTGGCAACAAAGAAATTTTTGCCTGACTTGTACAAAAAGAATGTCCAACCGTTTTTTACCAGATATTTTTCATACTTTTTGCAATAATTAATGACTTGCCCGTGGGTAAGTCGAGATTTACTAATATCCGGATTCAAATAACCAAACATTTGGACAAAAGTTCCGCTTTTAACTAAGTTAAGAGCTTTTACCTCTTCTTCTTTTGTTGCCGGTCCTGAATCATTTGCATTCCAACTTTTGAAGCTGGGATCAATTCCGGCTTTGAAAACATCCTTGGCATCGCCGATAGTTTCACTGCCGTCGCAAGCATCAAGGATGAGCGGCTCATCTGTGTTAACAGGGCTCAAAAAAGTTTGAGTTTGAGCGCTCACAAAGACCAAAAACAAGGACATCAGAAATGTTTTTTTCATAATATTTAAATTTAAAGGAGCGATATAGCTCGTTAGTACTTAGATTTATTCGCGACGTAGGGCGAGCGAATTTAAGACTATCACAAATCCATGCAATCAGGCAAGATTACGCAATATTCTTGAATCTTTTCTTGTAATCATCAATTTCCCTTAGAACTTCTTCAGAGGGGGCGTCGCTGATTAAGACATCAAGCAAACCCAGAATATTGAAAAGTAATCCGGAATATAAACTTTCCGCATTCTTATTTTTTCCCATTTCTTTCAAAAGCATAACCCACTCGTCTAAAAATTCATAATCGAGCTGTTTCTTTTCCTTGTCATAAATCATTCCTAAAAAGGAATTAACCCTGTCACGCTTATTAAGAAGCTCGAACTCTAGGGGCAGTCCCGCTCTTTCTGCTAAAAGCAGTTCTTTTAAAGAACCACTTTTATACGCATGGAGATAGTCTTCCAATTCCGGGATGATTTTACTTTCAATTTCTGTATTATCTCCCGTGCTCGTGCTAGGATCTTTCGGAAGATAAAAATGTTTGTAACGTTCAATTATGTCTCCTAAACTTCTAAAAAATTCAAGAAAACGACCATCTGGATTTCGAGGATCATATTCATCTCTGGCTTGCTTATAAAGCGACGTAATGGCGGTGATTAAAAAATCTTCTTGCGGAGGCGAAAGAAAGCTGGGATGTAATTCTTTTAGGTAATGAAGAAATTTATTTCTGTCGTTTATGTCTATTCTTATTTCGGGGTAATTTAATTTTTGTTTATCGCTTTCTCTCATCGCCTCTTTAGAAGGCGCGACAGTATTGAGCTCAAGCCCCAAGGCGTCTAAGATATCTTTATGCTCTGTTGTAATTTTTTTAGTTGCTGAATCATATTTTTCTTCCATCAGCCATTTTGAATCGCCGCCCACACTCTTTACGATCTTCTCGAGCTCATGATAATGAAACAAAAAATTACTCAGATCTAAATCCTTGCTTTCCTTGCTTTCCTTTTCATACTTAACAATACTCCCGGGACCGGCAGTCGGCGTTCTAGGTGTTTTTTCCCCCTCATTTGACATATCTTTATCATATCACATAAAGAGTGGCATGGCTACTTTGAGCGCGAGCATGGCAAGGGCCAAGAGGACAAAGAACGCGCCGATGAGGCGGGCGAGGATGTCGTCCCTGATGCGATTGGCAATACTCGCGGAAAAAGTCCCGCCAAGCGCCGCGGCCGCGCCGATAATGAGGCCGGTTTCAAGATTGAGATTATTATATTGCACGTAGCCGGCAACTCCGGAGAGAGCGGTCAAGAGCATGACAAAAGTGGATGTGCCCACGGCGGTTTTAATCGGCAGACGCAGAAATGAAAAAAGAATTATAAAGATGGCGAGCCCGCCGCCGGCGCCGAAGATGCCGGTCGCAAGGCCAATCAAGATGCCTAAAATAACCATCACGGCAGGCGTCCGAAGATACGCCGCGTGGTGTTCCGCCAGCGTGATAAAACGCGGCGTTCTTTGGGTTACCCCGCTTCGCCACATGCTTATTCCAAAAAAAAGCATGCCGGCGGCAATGGCGATAATTATAAAAAGTTTTGAAAAGCCGACCGCGAAAAAAGATCCCGCTTGAGCGCCAATCAGGGCGCCGACCAAAAGCCAGACAGCTTTCTTGATGTCAACGTGCTTATTGCGCGCGTAAGTATAGGAGACGAAAATCGAAGCGAGTATGTCAACGAGGAGGCTCGTGCCGAGCACGGCATGAAGCGGCATGTCCGTGATGGTTGCTAAAATCGGCACGATCACAAGCACGCCGGAGGCGCCAGTAACACCGGTGATAACTCCAGTGACCAGACCGAGAATTATAAGTCCGATAGTTGAAATCATTAGTTAAGGTCATGATTTTTGAACATTGAGTTCAAAAATCATGATGCGCGCTACCCTTCGAATTCCTCAGGGTCCTGAGCGGGATCGAAGGACGAATGCGCTCATGCGAATTACGAATTAGAATTTGTAGTACCGGGACGTGGTTCGACTTCCCTCGATTCTACTCGGGATAAATCGCAGCCGCCGGAGAGACCGCAGAGCTTGCCGCAATGTACGCAAGCGGAAATCTTGCCGCCGTGCTTGCCGTCGGCGCAATCGCACTCTATAAGTGAATGTCCTTTTTTAACGCAAACGTTGGCTTGGCAGACTCCGGGGCTTTCCGAGACCCCGCCGCAGCCGCCCGTGCAAATGTAGTGTTTCATAGTAGGCATATATTTTAACTTTACAACTTATAATCAATAACTTACAACTAATAAAATTAACCACTTCCTGCCCCGCACCGAAATCAATAGAGCGTTCGTTATTGATTTCTGGTGCTGGGGTGTTTCATTATAATAATATATTACCTTTCCGCTATTTTTGCAAGAACAATTCTTGCTTATTTAGAATTTTTTTCGATAATAATGGGGGTGCGGTCGCCTTTTTGGGCTGAAAGGTGGCCCAAGCCGAAAGAGAGGAAGGCGAGAGCGATAATGACGAGTGAAATTAAAATATTGCTTTTTTGCTTTTTTATATTCTCAATTAATTCTTTGAAGCTGTAATTTGACATTGCAAAAATTGTAGCATAAAATTTTTTTAATGCATAACCGCTTATTTTTAACGGCGCTTCCCTTTGTTTTAGGGGCGATTCTCGGAGGTTTGGGCGGCTCTCCGCTGATTGCCTCCCTGGTTCTTTTAGTTGTCTTTTTCTTATTTTTCGGATTTTTTCGCAAATTGCCAAAATATTTAATTTTGATGGCCGCCATTTTCTTTTTGATTGGCAATATTTATTACAGTCTTGATGATTTTAGATACCGCTCTAAGGTCGATATGCTAGCCGGAGCAGATTCTTTTCTGGGAATGATCGTCAGCCCTCCGCGCCGGGGAGAATTTAAGCAAAGCGTAAAATTAAAATCCGATCAAGGAATCAGAATTATAGCAACTCTTCCGCCATATCCGGAGTTTCATTACGGCGACCTCGTGGCCATGACCGGTAAAGTTGAATTGCCGCCCCGTGATTCTTATGGCAATTACCTGGCCAAAGAGCGTATCGCGGGCACAATGTTTTATCCTGAAGCTCTAGTGCTCCATAATGTTGGAAACTTTTTCTGGCGGAATCTTTATGGATTGAAAAACGCAATGGAAGAAATGTTCGGCAAATTGTTCAACTCCTCGCAGTCCGCCTTCCTCTCCGGAAT
The DNA here is from genome assembly GCA_001785965.1 of Candidatus Nomurabacteria bacterium RIFCSPLOWO2_01_FULL_42_20. GTDB lineage: Bacteria > Patescibacteriota > Minisyncoccia > Phycocordibacterales > CAZVEC01 > 2-01-FULL-42-20. The sequence continues at coordinate 42 of MFVF01000034.1, read as the reverse complement.
TCTTTTGGGCGAGAAAGATGGATTTTCAAAAGATTTTTTGGA
>MFVF01000033.1:12751-28516 GCA_001785965.1 Candidatus Nomurabacteria bacterium RIFCSPLOWO2_01_FULL_42_20 | reverse complement strand
GCCGGCCCGGAAAAATTAAAGAATCTGGATTTTGAAATCAAAGAAATTTTAAAATGCCGGAAATACTTGTCTGATCGCGGGGCCTCGGTCAAAATGCTTTTAGAGCATCTTGCGGTAATCTTGCCGGAAGGGTAAAATAAAATGATGGTCAAGGCAACACCTTCCCCTAAAGTGTAAGGAGTCGCCTTTACCAGCAAATTAAATTATGTCTTACAATTTTTCTCAATTAAAGGCGGAATTAAAAAAGGTGGAAGAGTGGCTTGCCCGCGAGTACGCGGGCCTTCATACCGGCCGAGCAACTCCGGCGGTTTTGGACACCATTATCATTGATTCTTATGGTTCGAAAATGCCGATTAAAAATGTGGCTTCCATTAACATTGAAGATCCGAAGACTATCCGAGTTTCTCCTTGGGACAAGAACCAAGTCAAAGAAATAGAGAAAGCCGTAAACACAGCCAATTTAGGATTGTCGGTTACCGTTGACAAAGAAGGCCTGCGGGTGATTTTTCCGCAACTGACCGAGGAAACCAGAGCCGGCCTTGTAAAGATTCTTAAAGCCAAGCTTGAAGAAGCGCGTATTTCGGCGCGCAAAGAAAGGGAAGAAATTTGGAATGATGTTGGGCGGCTGGAGAAAGATGGCAAAATGTCGGAGGATGACAAATTCCGCGCCAAAGACGAGATCCAGAAAATTATTGATGAAGCAAATAATAAATTGGAAGCTCTCTTCGCCAAAAAAGAAAAAGAAGTGATGGGATAGAAATTTATGTCGGTAATTTTATTTATCGTAATACTTTTGATTTTGGTTCTTGTCCATGAGTTCGGGCATTTTATTGTGGCGCGCAAGTCCGGCATCAAGGTGGAGGAATTCGGCTTCGGTTTTCCCCCAAAGCTTTTTAGTTTCAAAAAAGGCGAAACAAAATATTCATTCAACGCCCTGCCTCTGGGCGGCTTCGTTAAAATTTTAGGCGAGAATCCGGAGAATAACATTCCAGAAAACGAAAAACACCGCGCCATGATTAATAAGCCCAAGAGAATTCAGGCGGCCGTGCTTGTGGCCGGCGTCCTTTTCAATCTTCTTCTGGCTTGGCTTCTCTTCACAATTGGTTTTACTTCGGGCATGCCTACTTCCGCTTCGGCTGTTTCAAATTACGAACTCAAAGACAAGACGATTATCATCACCGGTGTCTTGAAAGATTCTCCGGCCGAAGCGGCCGGCATAGAAGGCGGAGATAAAATAATTTCGCTCAAGTCTTCTGGCCAAGAAATTATTCCAGTCTCTCTGGAGGAGGTTCAGGAATTTGTAGGGAGCCGCGGCGGCGAAGTCGTTGAAATAAAAGTCAAAAGAAATGGCGGAGAAAAAGAACTTTCGATTATACCGCTCCGCGGCCTAGTCCGTGCCGGAACGGCCGAGGAAGTTATTCCGGGCCGGGCGGCTATCGGCGTTGGTCTCGACCTGATCGGAGTAGTCAAGCTCAATTTTTTTGCGGCAATTTGGGAAGGGCTTAAGATGACGGCGACGACCACATGGCAGACAGCCAAAGCTTTGGTTGGACTCATTATCGATTCTTTCCGCGGGCAGGCGGACATATCTTCTTTGACCGGGCCGGTCGGCATTGTCGGCGTGGTGGACAGCGCTTATAAATTCGGCCTGATTTACCTCATATCTTTCACCGCCTTGATATCAATCAACCTGGCGGTAATTAATTTATTTCCATTCCCGGCGCTCGACGGCGGCCGGCTGTTGTTTTTGCTTATCGAGAAGATTAAAGGTTCGCCTATTAAGCCCGTCGTAGCCAATGCTTTAAATGCCATAGGTTTCATGCTGTTAATTGCCTTAATGATCTTCATTACGTACCATGATATAATTAAGCTTTTCTAAGCTATATAATGCGAAAAATGCGAATATATACTATGCGAATAACACGAAAAAATTCTTCTGTGGAAAAGGAGTTGACTTATTATAAGATAATTGGTAGTATAACCTAACATAATCAAGTAAAAATAAAAAACCATGTTGTCATTTAAACCAAAGCAATTAACTAAGAAATTGATGGGTCCGCTCAATGATCGGGCCCATGAAGTCGTTTATAACCGTTTTGGCCTAGGCGAAGATGCGGAGCGCAAAACCCTTGAAGCGATTGGCAAAAAATACGGCATAACAAGGGAAAGGGTTAGGCAAATTGAAAATGCCGCCCTAAACTTGATCCGCAAGGCGGATGAATTCAAGGCTGAACAAGCCTCTTTTGAAGAGCTTCGGGATTTGATTGACGGCATGGGCGCAGTCGTGCCGGAAGAAGATTTCTTAGAAACTTTAACCAAGGACCGCTGCGTTCAAAATCACATTCATCTGCATTTGGTCTTGGGCGACGATTTTATTAAACACAAGGAGGATGAATACTTTAAGGATCGCTGGACAACTGATTCAGAACTGGCTGACCAGGTTCATGATTCTATTCGAAATCTTTACGAGAGTTTGTCCGATGAAGAAATTATGGCCGAGAGCGACATCGTATCTAAATTTTTAGATCACTTGAAAGATGTTTCCGAACAGTACAAGAAAGAAGAAATTTTGAAGCGCTGGCTCTCTATGTCGAAACTGCTTGGTCAGAACCCGCTCGGCGAATGGGGCCGGGCCGATTCTCCGAACGTGAATGTCCGCGGCATCCGCGACTACTCATATTTGGTTATGAAGCGCCACGGGTCCCCGATGCATTTCTGCGAAGTAGCCAAAACTATTTCCCAAACTTTTGACAAGAAAGCTCACACGGCTACCTGCCACAATGAGCTCATTAAAGATCCTCGATTTGTCTTAGTCGGCCGCGGGACTTATGGATTGTCTGAATGGGGCTATAAGCCCGGAGTGGTGCGCGATGTCATCGCCGAAATCTTAAAGAAAGAAGGCCCGATGAAAAAGGAAGAGATCATCGATCATGTCATGAAGGAAAGATTCCTCAAAAAAAATACTATTTTGGTTAATCTGCAAAACAGCAAATATTTCAAAAAAACAAAAGACGGACTATACGCCGTAGCCTAGTTTTTAAGCTTTTTCTTTGCTAAAATATAAGTATGCCTGAACTAGGCCTTTCAACCTTTTTACCAATATTAGATTTCGTCTGGAGGCTTATCTTAGCCCTTTTGCCCCTGGCGGCTGTTTTTTTGGTAGTTTATATATTTTTTTGGCTAAGAGTTCTCTACAAAAGAATGCTTTTTATTAATAAGATTGAATGGGCCTTGCTTGAAATTCGGATTCCGAGAGATGTTTATAAATCGCCGTTGGCCATGGAGCTTGTTTTTATAAACGCCATGCACCAAGGCAGTTCGGGCACCTGGTATCAGGCGCTTATTAAAGAAGGCCGTGTGCCGCTCTGGTTTTCGCTGGAGATGGTTTCAATCGAGGGGGCCGTCTATTTTTTCATTTTGGTCCCGACTAACTACCGCCGCAGCAACTTCAAAGATTTGCTGGAATCTCAAATATACGCCCAATATCCGCAAGCCGAAATCAATGAAGTGCCGGACTATACCGAAGGCGTCAAGTTCGGATTTGAAGAAGGTACTTGGGGCATATGGGGGACTGAATTTATTTTACAGAAACCCGACGCTTATCCCATAAGGACTTATATTGACTACGGCGTTGACAAAATCGCCAATCTCGAGGAGAAACAGAAAGTTGATCCGATTACCGGAGTAATCGAGCTTTTGGGCTCGATGGGCGAAGGAGAACAGCTTTGGATTCAGATTTTAGTACATAGGGGCCAGAAGCGCTTCAAAGATCCGAAGGGATGGTTTAAGAAAAGAAGATGGGACAAGGCAGCTAAGGAAGAAATAGAAGAATTCAAAAAGAAATTCCGGCCGGTCCAAAAAGATCCAACAAAAAAAGAGCCGGAAATCAGAATGAGTCCCGGAGAAAAAGATGTTTTAACAGCCATGGAGCGCAAGCTGGAGAAGCCCGGATTTGACTGCGGCATCAGGGTGATTTATCTGGCTAAACCGAAGAAATTTAAAGTCGGCCGAATCACCGCTCTTCTGTCTTCGTTCAAAGCCTACAACACTGTTTCCTTAAACGGTTTTGTTGATCATAATAAAACAGCTTTTGAATTTCCCTGGGAAGACCCGAAGGCGGTTATAAAAAGAGCCAGATCAAATGCGCTGAAAGAAGAACTCCTTCAGGCCTACAAGCTAAGGTCGTTTTTCAATTACCCGCACAGAAGCAGGTTTGTTTATGAGGCCATAAAATATGTTAAAAGAAAAGCATTCACCTTGAATAGTGAGGAACTGGCGACCATTTATCATTTCCCGGGAGGTGTTTCCGAGGCGCCGACTTTCGAGCGTTTGCAGTTTAGGAAATCCGAGCCTCCGGTTAATCTGCCCATTGCCAAATAATATTGCTTTATAAACTTTATAACTTTCAACTTTATAACTTTTTGATATGGCAGAAGGAAAAATTCAAATAATCAAATACGCGCCGCCGCCTTCGGAATTGCCGGTCTTGGGCCGGGTTGATCCGGCCGAGGCTTCTTTTGCCGGCCGGACGAATTACGCGACAGCTCTGGAAGAGAAGAAATTTGTTTTTGGCATCAAAAGAAGCGACCGCCGCCGCCACATGTATATTGTCGGCAAATCAGGCGTCGGCAAATCCAAATTACTCGAACTCCTGCTCCGCCAGGACGTGGCTTACGGACACGGCGTGTGCCTGCTTGATCCGCACGGCGACGTGATCGAGGAATTACTCCATTTCATTCCCAAAGAGCGGATTGAAGATGTTGTTTTGATTGATCCCTCGGATTCAGAGTGGCCGGTTTCTTTCAATCCGCTGGCCAATGTTGATCCTGAATTTAAGCACCAGCTCACCCAAGGCATGATTGAAGTGATGCAGAAGCAATTCGGTGCCAACTGGACGCCGCGGCTTGAACACGTTTTCCGATTTACGACCTTGGCCCTCCTTGATTACCCTTATGCCACGATGCGCGGCATGATTTCTCTTCTGACCGACCGCAATTACCGCCAAGAGGTAGTCAAGCACATTGAGGACGACATGGTTCGCCGCTTCTGGGCCATTGAATTTGCCGACTGGTCGGAAAAATTCGACACCGACGCCATTATTCCGCTGGTAAACAAGCTCGGCCAATTTCTTTCCAATCCGCTTCTGCGTAATATTTTCGGCCAGAAAGGGAATAAAATAGACTTGGAGAAATTGATGAACAGTAAAAAAATTATTCTCATCAATCTTTCCAAGGGCAAGCTCGGCGAAGAAAATTCCAGCTTCTTCGGCTCAATGTTTATTACCAAACTCAAGCAGGCCGGCATGGCTCGAGCTCGTATTCCGGAAAAAGATCGGACTGACTTTTATCTCTATGTTGACGAGTTTCATAATGTTGTGACGGATACTTTTGAAAATCTTCTTTCCGAGGCGAGAAAATACGCTCTTTCTCTGACCATGGCTCACCAGTATTTGGGCCAGCTTCTGCCGAAAGTTCAGGCGGCCGTGCTTGGCAATGTCGGAACGATTGTAGTTTTTCGCGTAGGCGGCGAGGACGCTAAAATTTTAGAATCCGATATGGCGCCAATTTTCAAAATCAAGGACATGATTAACCTAGGCAAGCAGCAGTTTTACATCAAGCTTTTGATTGACGGCGAATCGTACGATCCTTTTTCGGCCGAGACGCTGAAGGTGCTTCCGCCGACTCATGATTCTTACAGAGAAGATATTATTAATCGCTCGCGCGATAAATATTCCATCCCGGCGGCCGAGGCCAAGAAACTGATCGCCGAAGAAGAGGCCAGCATTATCCGGAGCGCCCAAGAAAAGGCGGCCATTGAAGGCAAAAAGAAAGAACCCGCCTCTGCCAAAGCTTCGGCGGGCGAGGAAGCCGAAGAAGAAGAGGCCGCCGAGCCGATGATATAAATTAGTTAGTAGTAAGTAGATAGTAGAAAGTAGTATGCAATCAGAAACCAAACAATGTCAAAACTGTAAAAATAATTTTGTCATTGAACCGGAGGATTTTGAGTTTTATGCGAAAATCAATGTTCCACCGCCGACATTTTGTCCGGAGTGTCGGCTCATTCGGAGAATGTGCTGGCGGGAAAACCGTACGCTCTATAAAGATAAATGCGATCTTTGTGGAAAAGAGATATTGAGTATGTATCATCCTTCTTCTCCTTATCCGGTATACTGTTCTCCTTGTTGGTGGAGCGATAAATGGGACTCCCTATCTTATGCCGAAGATTTTGATTTCAATAAACCCTTTTTGCAGCAATTTTTTGAATTGCATAAAAAAGTACCCAGACAGGCAACAACAGTTCGTAATTCAATCGGTTGTAATTATTGCAATGCGACGGTCAGTTCTAAGAATTGTTATTTAAATTTTGGCAGTTATATGTCTGAAAACTGTTTATATTGTTCGTACCCAATAATGTCTAGAGATTCTGTGGATTCCGATTGGGGTATGAATATGGATCATGCTTACGGAAGTTATAATTCTGATGCCATTTTTAACGCAAAACATGTTTACTTCTCTGAAGAATGCATAGATTGCAGTTTTTTATTTGATTGCCGTGGTTGCACTGAATGTTTTGGTTGTGTGAATCTACGGCATAAAAAATACCATCTTTTTAACCAACGACTGACCAAAGAAGCCTACCGAGAACAAATGAAATATTGGGACCTAGGGAGTTATTCAAAAATTCAAGAGGCACAGCGTAAATTCAAGGAGTTTTTTATGTCTTTACCGCATCGTTTCGCCTGGATGAGAAATTCTTTTGATGTAACAGGAGACAATATAAAAAATTCTAAAAATTGCCAATCTTGTTTTATTGTTCTTAATGGGGTTGAAAATTGCCGTTATGTACTTTCTGGCGGGTTACTTCTCAAAGACAGTTACGATGTTACAGTAGGCGGCGAAAAGTCTCAGCTTTTATATGAAACAACAGGATCTTTGAATTCAGAGCGAGTATTTTTTTCTAGGGGCTCGAATAATTCCCATAATGTTGAATACAGTGATAGCCCTTATGGTTCGCATCATGTGTTTGGTTGTGTTTTTCCTAGAAATAAAAGCTATTGTATTTTAAATAAGCAATACACTAAAGAAAAATACGAGACGCTTGTGCCCAAAATCATTGAACACATGAATTCTATGCCCTACATTGACAAAAAGGAAAGAATTTATAAATATGGCGAGTTTTTACCACCTGAAATGTCTCCTTGGGCATATAATGAGTCTTGGTCTCAAGAGTGGTTTCCTTTAGACAAAGGTGAGGTTGTAAACAAAGGTTATAAGTGGCGTGATCAAGAAATCAGAGATTATAAGGAAACAATCTCACACAATAATTTACCTGATCATATAAAAAACACACCGGACTCTATAGTCAATGAGGTTATAAGTTGTGAACACGGTGGAAATTGCAATGAATTATGTACAGAGTTTTTCCGTATAATTCCTGAAGAATTAAAATTTTATCGCCAAATGAATATTGCCCTGCCTCGACTTTGTTCAAATTGTAGATACTTTCAACGTATTAAGTGGCGTAATCCTCCTCGTCTTTGGGATCGACAATGTCAATGTGCCGGCATAAAATCGGATAACGAAAAATATGCCAATACCACTGAACATTTCCATAAAGCTGGCCATTGTCCGAATTTATTTAAAACCAGTTATGATCCAGACAGGGAAGAGGTTATATATTGTCAGCAATGTTATAATTCTGAATTTATTTAAATATGGCGACCACTAAAGATCAATTAAAAGCAATAAGATATAAACTGTCTATTCTTTTGGGCGTAATCAGATTTAAATTAAAAGTTTTATTTTATCGACTGTTTAAAAAATAATTTTTTATGCAATTCAAGACGCCAAAATTTGATAAAAATTTAGAAGAATATTTTTCAAAGTTGAAATTGGATGAAAAAGGCGGGCAGACAAGAAAATGCCGATTCTCCGGCATAGATTTTTATGTCCGGCCGGAGGATGTCGCTTTTTACAAAAAAATGGCCGTGCCTCTGCCGACACTTTCGCCAAAAGAAAGAATTAGGCGAAAAGGTGCTTATTATCCCTTTGGCCATCTTTCTAAAGTTAAATCAGCCCTAACCGGCAATTTAATTATCTCTCATTATCCTTCCAACACGCCTTACAAAGTCTATGAGCACCAGACTTTTTTTGGCGAAAAATGGGAGCCTCTTTCTTTTGGTCAATCTTTTGATCCAAGACAAAAATTTTTTGAACTATTCAAAACGCTTCAACTTGTCGTACCTCGGCCCAATCTTATTGTATTAGCTAACAACACAAACTCTGATTTTTGCGATTTTGTGGCACACTGTAAAAATTGTTACCTAGTTTTTGATGGTTACCAAAGTGAAGACAGCGCTTACACAGAAGGCCTATCTCGTTCTCGCAACTGCTATGATTGCTTTTTTACATCTGATTCCGACACCTGTTACGACGCATTTCAAAGCTATTATTTATACAAATGCTTTTTTTGCGAATATTCCAAAAATTGCCTTGACTCTTATTTTTTGTTTGACTGCAAAAATTGCGAGCATTGTTTCGGCTGCGTGAATCTTCGTCATAAGAAATATCATTTCCTAAATGAACCGCTTACTAAGGAAGCATACGAAGAAAAACTAAGAAGCATTAACCTCGGCAATCGCTTAACTTTGGAAGAATACCGAAAAAAATACGAAGAATTAAAAAAGAAGGCAATTTATCGGGAAAATCATAATGAAAAAGTGGTCAATAGTATCGGTGATTATCTTGTTGAAACAAAAAACTGCTATGCCTGCTTTTATAGTTCGAAAAGCGAAAATTTAGCTTATTCGCTTGGCGGCGATAAATCGCGTGACAGTTATGATCTAACCGGCGGGCTTGGCCTTGAACAAAGTTATGAGTGTGCTAGCGGTATCGGCTTTAATTTAAAATTCTCTTATCAATGCATGCAATCAAACGATCTTGAATATTGCGACCTTTGTAATAATTGCAAATTCTGTTTTGGCTCAATTGGCCTCAAAAACAAATCATTTTGCCTTTTTAACCGCCAGTATAGTGAAGAAGAGTATTGGCGGATTGTTGATGAAATTAAGACTGCTATGCTCAAAAGCGAAGAGTATGGCGAGTTTTTCCCGCCTAACTTGATGCCCGTGCCTTTCAATATCTCCGTCGCCAATTCTTACAAAGGCTACGATGATTTGGAACTGGCCAAAAAATACGGCTACCGCGTGGAAGAAATTCCGGAAACTATCACCGAAGCGACGGGTGAAATTATTGAAACCGAAGACGTGCCGAACGACATTTCCGATGTCTCCGATGATATTTTAAAAAAGATAATTTTTGACAGGAAAAACAACAAAAAATTCTTTTACACTAAAGACGAACTTGGATTTCATCGCCGACATAATTTACCACTGCCGCTTGACCATTTCAGCGCGCGTCTAGCCGAAAAAAGAAAAAGATTCGGCACAATCGCCTTGGAGCTTTTTGAGAGAACCTGCGATCATTGCGGCAAAAAAATAAAGTCCCCCTATCCGCCGGAAGACAAAAGAACAGTTTATTGCGTAGAGTGTTATAATCAAGAAATCGTGTAATCCGCGAAACATGTAGCGTGAAGCGAGTAACTCAAGGGCTTGCGTTACACGTTACAAGTTTTGTGTTTTAGAGTATAATGTAAGACACTATGGTTTTTATCTATACAGTTTGCGAAAATATTGCTCAAGCAAAAGAATTGGGCCGGAAGATTATAAAGGCGCGAGTAGCGGCTTGTGTGAATATTTGGCCGATTGAATCAATTTATTTTTGGGAGGGCAAGCTGACTGAAGGGCAAGAAGCGGTACTTTTAATTAAAACCAATGAGCAGAAATTTGCTGACATTGAAAGTTTTCTAAAAAAATATCACACTTACAGTACGCCGATTATTGCATCCATTAATGCTGATCGCCTGAATCGAGAATACAAAGAATGGATGTCAACAAGGATTACTAAGTGATAAATCTATTCTACAATTCGTTAGAATTATAGAATAGATTAAATTATGAAAAAAACAAGCAGGCAATTGGAAAGGATAGTGAAGGGATTTGCCAACCACAGGAGGTTGCAGGTACTTGAATTACTTAATAAGGAGCCCGAGTTGTCTGTTCAGGAAATCTCCGAAAAACTCAAGTCCGAATTTAAAAATATTTCCGCCCATATAAATAAAATGGCCGTTGCCGGACTTGTGATGAAAAGAAATGAAGGCAACAACGTGCGCCACAAGCTTACCAACCGCGGTAAAAGTATTCTACAATTCGTTAGAATTATAGAATAGATTTATGCAAGCAAATAGTGAAAATAGAATTTGCCAGAACTGTAAACAAAGCTTCGTCATTGAATCCGAAGACTTTTTATTTTATCAAAAAATCAAAGTCCCGCCGCCGACTTTTTGTCCGAAATGCAGACTGCAGAGAAGATTGGCTTGGATGATAAGTTTAGTTCTTTTTAAGCGCAAATGTGATCTCTGTGGTGTTGAAGGAATTTCGATGTATGAACCGAATGCCCCTTATCGTATCTATTGCCATAAATGTTGGTGGGGTGATGGTTGGAACCCTAAAGATTACGCGCGAGATTATGATTTTAGCCGGCCTTTCCTTCTGCAGTGGAACGAATTATTACATGAGACCCCAATTTTAGGACTCTCCATAGACACAATATCTGGTGATTATTCTCCTTACACAAATCATTGCGGTCATGCCAAGAATTGCTACTTGATTTATTACTCTGATGACAACGAAGATTGCATGTATGGTTTTTATTTAGCGCGCAACAAATCAGTACTCAATTGCTCAATGATTGGGAGTTCACAGTGGTGTTTTGATGGCAAAAATAACTTCAAGAATTATAGCGTCATTGGAAGTTATGATACTATTCAATCGCTTGACTCTGCCTTTCTTAGGGATTGTGTTAATTGCCAAAGATGTTTTGGTTCAGCAAATTTAAAGAATAAATCCAATGTCTTTTTTAATGAGCAGTTGTCCAAAGAAGATTATGAGAAAAAAATAGTCGGTATTGATTTGGGTTCTCATCTAACGTATTCCCATTTTAAAAAACTAGCCGAAGAAAACTGGAGCAAATTTGTACCTAAACCGCAATTTGACGATTTTTCTAAAAATTTTAGCGGAACTTATGTTTTTGAATCAAAGAATTGCCACGAATGTTATGAGGTTGTTGGGGTTCAAGATTCAAAATTTATAATGCTGATTAAAACTTCTCCGGTTAAAGATAGTTATGATTATACTGATTGGGGATCGAATGCTTCACGGCTTTATGAATGTGTGACGGTTGGAGAAAATGTAGCAAATATGAAATTTTGTCATGAGTCCGGTTTTAACTTGAATGAAATAGAATATTCTAAACTCCAGACTGGCGGGTCATATTGTTTCGGATGTGTTTCTATTAAAAAAGGAGAGTATTGCATTTTAAACAAAAAGTATCCTGAAAAAGAATTTTTTGCATTGCGTGAAAAAATTATTAAGCACATGAATGATATGCCTTATGTTGATAAAGTCGGCCGAATTTATAAATATGGTGAATTTTTCCCTATGGAATTTTCTCCACATGCTTACAACAATACCTTTTCTAACTTTTTCTTTCCAAAAACAAAGACCGAGGCTATCGCTTCAGGGCTGAATTTTTATGAGCCTAATCCAAAGGAATATTCGATTACCATGCCCTCGTCAGATTTACCAGACCACATCAAAGATACACCAGATGAAATTACCAAAGAAATAATAGGTTGCGGCACCTGCTTGCGCGGATATAAAATTACAAAGCAGGAGATTGATATGTCTAGAAGAATGAATGTCCCACTTTCAAGGGAATGCCCGTTTTGCCGGATTGGTTTCAAGATTAAAAAGTGGGTTTCTCAAATGAAGCAAGTTAGTCGTATTTGCGACAAGTGTGGAAGCGAATTTAGCACTCACTACACCAAAGAAGAAGCCCCTAATGTTATTTGCAAGAAATGCTACTTGTCCGAAGTAGCTTAAGCGAAGGCGGATCAGCAAGAGTTGGCTTAGCGGGCTGGTTTATGGTAAAATATTCACAATCATGAGTGATTTGCAAAAAGACATGGTTTATTTTGCCAAGACGGATTTTCGGAAGACCGAAAAGACTTTTGGCATTAAGCGGGCTGATCGCCGCCAGCACATGTACGTCATCGGCAAGACCGGTACCGGTAAGTCCGTTCTTTTACGCAACTTAATTTTACAAGATATTGCCAACGGCGAGGGTGTCTGTGTGGTTGACCCGCACGGCGAGCTGGTAGAAAGCATACTTGCCGGCATTCCCGATCATCGGGTGAAAGACGTGGTTTATTTCAATCCGGCCGACGCCGATTTTCCGATTGGTTTCAACGTCATGGAGATGCCTGATCCGAAATACAAGCACTTGGTGGCCTCCGGCCTCATGGCGATTTTCACCAAGATCTGGTCCAACGTCTGGTCGGCCAGGATGGAATACATTTTGAACAATGCCATCTTGGCCCTACTTGATACGCCCAACACCACTCTCCTCGGTATTCCGAGAATTTTGGTGGACAAAGATTATCGGCAAAAGATTATAAATAATGTTAAAGATCCGATAGTCCGGGCTTTTTGGGTCAATGAATATGAAGAGTGGCAGGATAAATTTAGAAGCGAAGCCATTGCTCCGATTCAAAACAAAGTTGGCCAGTTTCTTTCCACTGCCCTTATTCGCAACGTGGTCGGGCAGGACAGATCAAGTATTAACATTTTTGACTTGATGAACAATCAGAAAATTTTTCTGATCAATGTTTCCAAGGGTCGCATCGGCGAAGACAATTCCGCCTTGCTCGGCGCCATGATTATTACCAAAGTTCAGCTCTCGGCCATGGAGCGCGTGCGTATCCCAGAAGACGAACGCAAAGACTTTTATCTATATGTCGACGAATTTCAAAACTTTGCCACCGATTCGTTTGCCGGCGTTCTTTCAGAAGCCAGAAAATACCGCTTGAACTTAATTATCGCCCATCAATATATCGGCCAGCTTGTAACCGATGTTTCCACCAAAGTGCGCGACGCCGTCTTCGGCAACGCCGGCACGATGATTATGTTTCGAGTGGGTGCGGCTGACGCGGAGTTCATGGAAAAAGAGCTTAGTCCTGTCTTTATGGCTCCGGACATGGTCAATATGCCGAACTACATGATTTATATCAAGCTGATGATCGACGGAATGACGAGCCGGCCTTTTTCGGCTAAAACATTGCCGCCTCTGCCGCCGCCTTCCATACCTGTGTCTTCCGAAAAAGTTATTGAAGTTTCTCGAAAGGTCTACTCGCGCTCGCGCAAGGAAGTTGAAGACGCGATCAAGCGCTGGAGCGGTATGTCCGGCGGGATGGAGGCTCCCAGTGAGGAAGGGAGAGAAACCGAAGCAGTTATTGGAGCGAAAGTTCAAATGTATCCGGCGGTCTGCGCCAATTGCGGCACGTCTACGAAAGTGCCTTTCAAGCCCGATCCGAGACGCCCGGCTTATTGTTTGGATTGTTTGAATAAAATCAAAGCCGGCGAAATCAAACAGCCCGCCCGTTTTCGCCAGAGTGTTCAAGCGATGGCCGGTGAGCCGACTGGATTTTCCGGCACCGGGGTGACGGCTCTGGCCGAGCTCGGTATTGAATTTAAAGGCGAAAAGAAAAAAATTCCGCCTCTGAAAAGATTTACCCCAGAGACTAAGCCGGGCGGGCCTGCCCGCCAACGTCCTCAAGCGCCTGCAGGCGGGACTGGCCCATCTTCGAAATTAAAAAACCTTTTGATTAAACTTGAGGCGAGCGAGGGAGAGGGAAACGAACCAAGGCCTGAAGCTGTATCTCTTGATGTACTTAAGCAGCCGCCCGGCAAAACACGCCCAAAAACCAAAGAAGCTTCAGAAGAGAACAAAGCTAAACTAAAAGATCTTCTGAATAAAGTTGTGGCCGGGCGCGAACAAAAATGAAATATTTTATTGGAATTTTAATCGCGGTTTTTATTCTGGTTTTTATTTCTTTGCTTCTTGTCGGGGCCCCGGCGGACTTTCCGGTTGATTCTACTTATAGCGTAAAGTCAGGGAATAGTCTGACCCAGATTGCAAACGACCTGGAGTCCAAGAGCATTATTCGCTCCGAAGCGGTTTTTCAATTTTTTGTTATTTTATTTGCTGGCGATAAAAACGTGATAGCCGGCGATTACTTGCTCGATAAAGCCTTAAGTGTTTCCGCTCTGGCTAAAAGAATGGTTCTCGGCCAATACAGCATGTCAGCGGTTAAAATCACAATCTTGGAAGGATTTAATAGTGAAAAAATCTCTGAAGTCTTCCGCGAAAAACTGAATAATTTTGACGCGGAGGAATTTAAAAATTTAGCGAAAGCCGAAGAAGGTTATCTTTTCCCAGATACTTACTTTTTCTTTCCTACAACTAGAGCCGAGGAAATTATCAAAGTAATGCGCGCTAATTTTGATAAAAAAACAGAGTCTCTGCAGAGAGAAGCCGCGAGTCTAGAAAAAAATTGGAGCGACATTATCATTATGGCTTCAATTATTGAGCGTGAAGCCTTCGGTAATGGCGACGAAGAGACGATATCTGGAATTTTATGGAAAAGATTTGAGCGCAAGATGCTTCTTCAAGCCGATGCCGCCCCCGAGACTTATGAAAAATTAGGCTTGCCGGAGAGGGCGATATCTAATCCCGGGCTTCGTTCCATAGCGGCCGCCCTTTACCCGGCAGAGACGCCTTACCTTTTTTATCTGCATGACAAAAATGGTAATATACATTATGCGAAGACGTTTGAAGAACATAGGAGGAATATAAGAAGATATTTAAAATGACGCAAATTAAGAAACAAAATTTAGCTTTTGTGGACGTAGAGACCAGCGGACTGGATGCTGAAAAGCATGAGGTTATTCAAATTGGCTGCGTCTTAGTAAGCCAGGATTGGACTGGCGACAAGCCAAAATTTGAAATGATTGAAGAGCTTGAGCTTAAAATAAAGATGGAGCGGCCGGAGGATGCCCAGCCGGAGGCTCTGCGGATTAACGGTTATGATCCGGCGGCTTGGCTTTTTGCTTACAACTTGCCGGAGGCCATGAAAATATTTGCCGAGAAAACCAAGGACGCGATAATGGTGGCGCACAATGTGGCCTTTGATTATAGTTTTATCGACAAGGCTTTCCGGAAGGCCGGGGTGGAAAATAAAATGCATTATCACAAGCTCGACACAATCTCGATCGCCTTTGCCAAGCTTCATGATGTTCATGACGTGGACAAATTCTCTCTGCATTATTTATGCGCTCATTTCGGCATTGAAAATAAAAAAGCTCACTCGGCCCTGCCGGATGCGCGAGCGACTTTTGAAGTTTACAAAAAATTGATGAGCCTATGAAAAAGAAAATGGTTTTTGTGGGTTTGTCGGGAGGGGTGGATTCTTCTGTGACGGCAGCACTGTTAAAGGAACAAGGATATGAAGTCGTGGGGGTTTTTATAAAAACTTGGCAGCCGGATTTTATTGAATGTACTTGGCCGGAGGAGAGGCGAGACGCGATGCGCGTCGCGGCGCATTTGGACATTCCATTTCTAACATTTGATTTGGAAAAAGAATATAAAAAAGAAGTGGGCGATTATATGGTTTCTGAATATCGCGCCGGCCGGACGCCCAATCCGGACGTAATGTGCAACAAAGAAATAAAGTTCGGCGCATTTCTGCAAAAAGCGCTCGCGATGGGCGCTGATTATGTGGCGACAGGACATTATGCTAGAGTTTCCC
>MFVF01000033.1:1199-12739 GCA_001785965.1 Candidatus Nomurabacteria bacterium RIFCSPLOWO2_01_FULL_42_20 | reverse complement strand
TAAGGGGGAGGGTGGGAGGGGGTTCTTTAAAATTCACCTCACCCCAGCCCTCTCCTTATAAAGGAGAGGGGGGAATACACTTGTTGAAAGGGATTGATCCCGCCAAAGATCAAAGTTACTTCCTTTGGACTCTCAATCAAGACCAATTGAAGCACATTCTTTTCCCGATCGGGCATTTGAAAAAAACTCAAGTTCGGAAACTAGCTGGTAAATTCGGCTTGCCGACAAGGCATAAAAAAGACAGTCAGGGCATTTGCTTTTTGGGTAAAGTTGAAATGAAAGATTTCCTGAAGCATTATATTAAACCAAAAAGAGGTAATGTTATCCTCGTGAAGCCAGGCCCGAAGTCAAGCTTTAAGGGCAGCCCCTCGCCCGGCGAAGCCTCGGCGAAGCGGGGGAAGCTTGACTTCGAGGAGGTGATCGGATACCACGACGGCGTAACTTTTTATACTATTGGCGAGCGGCATGGATTCACAATCACCAAAAAAAAACCGAATGATAAGCCATATTACATTGTCGGGAAAGACATCAAAAAAAATGTTTTAATCGCCTCGCAAGATTCTAATCGGCTAATTCGCGCGAATAAGCGAATAGTTTTAAGTGATGTTAATTGGATTTCTGATTATCCGTGTCAATCAGATTTAGATCAGTGTAAATCAGTTTTTCCCTACAAATGTCAAATTCGCTATCATGGCGAGCTTCTGCCTTGCCGAATTAAAATTAAATCAAGAAATCAAACATCAGTCGAATTTGAACAGTCAGTTTTAGCTTCCTCTGGCCAATCTCTGGTTGTATATAATAAAAATATTTGCCTTGGCGGCGGAGTCATTTTTTGATATTATGCAATTTATGAGGAAATTTCTCGACTACTTAAATAAGAAATATTTTACTCTGCACAAAAAATACGAAGACCTTTTTTGGCTTTCCTACATGGGCGATCATTCTGTGGACAAGAAGAAGGACAAGGCGCTGAAAACTCGCGACGAGTTCCGGGCGGATTCAAGACTCTATGAACAAGTTAAGCTCTTTTTAAAGAAGGCTAAGAGTAAAGACAGGGAACGTTTAAAGGCCTGGGAATTATTTTTCAGCCGCTATCAGACGCCGAAAGCAGTCTTAGCTATCAAAAATAAAATCGTTGAAATTGAGTCGAAAGTAATGCGAAAAAGAGCGGTGAGGAAAGAGGGCTATATTCATCCCAAGACCAGAAAATTCATTAAAGCTTCTGAAAATGAAATGAGGATGATTATGCGGATCGATCCGAACGAACAAGTTAGAAAGGCCGCTTTTTACGCGCTAGAGCAATTGACCCAAACTTCGCTGAAGGAATATGTCAATATGGTTAAATTACTCAATCAATATGCTCTAAGTCTCGGCTTCGAAGACTTTTACGCTTACAAAGTGCATACCGAAGAAGGCATGACCAAAAAAGAGCTTTTTAAGATTTTTGACCAGATTTTTAACAAAACAAAATATGCTTTCAAGAATGTTAGAAAATTAGAAAAGAAATTACCGGGTCTGCGCAAGCCTTGGAATTTTGGCTATATGATGACCGGGAATTTTACTAAGGAAGAAGATCCTTATTTTCAGTTTGAAGATGCGCTTCTAAAGTGGGGCAGATCATTCTCGGCTTTGGGAATTAAATATCGAGGTGGAGAACTGAAATTAGATCTTCTTGACCGTAAAGGCAAATGGAATAATGGTTTCTGTCATTGGCCAAAACTGGTTTATTACAAAGGTCAGAAAAGATTTACCGGCAGTTCAAACTTTACCTGTAATGTTGTCTTCGGCCAAGTTGGCTCCGGCATGCAGGGGATACATACATTGTTCCATGAAGGCGGCCATGCGGCGCACTTGCTTAATTCGACCCAAACGGAAGTCTGCTTGAATCACGAATACCCGCCTTCATCAACCGCTTGGGCGGAAACGCAGAGCATGTTTCTGGACACGCTTTTTTCCAGTATTGAGTGGAGGACAAGATATGCGAAAAATAAAGAAGAGCAGAATTATCCGTTTGCTCTTTTCGAGCGCAAGTTGAGAAAAACTCACATACTCGCGCCGCTCGGCATGATGAGCATTATGTTTGTCATGAATTTTGAAAAAGAAGTTTATGAGGCTAAAAATTTAAATGAGAAAAAAGTTAAAGAGATTGCCAAAAAAGTTTACAGAAGATATTTTGACCGGTCGGAAGATTCGCTTTCAATACTCAACGTGCCGCATATTTACTTTTGGGAGGGTATCTGCTCATATCACGGCTACGGCTTGGCCGAACTTTCTATTTCGCAGTGGCGCGAATATTTTTATAAAAAGTATGGTTATATCGTCGACAATCCGGATGTTGGCGAGGAGATGACTCGTGTTTGGCGTCTGACAGCTTCCAAGACTTACAAAGAACTGGTCAAATTAGCGACCAAGAGAGAATTATCTCCAGCGAGCTATATAAAGAATGTGACTGTCGGTTTGAGTCAGGCTCTACTGAAAGCCAAGAAGAAAATAAAGAGGATGAAGAAAGTACCAATATACACTAGGAAAATTAAACTGGATGCCAAGATAAGTCTGGTTCACGGCAAGCATAAAATTTGTGATAATAGAAAAAGCTTTGAAGATATGGCGGAAAAGTATAGACTGTGGCTATATAAGCAAAAGACAAGATGACCTCAAGTGAAATCAGACAAAAATTTTTGGAATTTTTCGAAAAGCGCGGACACAAAATAGTGCCGTCTTCTTCGCTTGTGCCCGAGAATGATCCATCGGTTCTTTTTACCACGGCCGGCATGCAGCCAATGGTTGCATATTTGCTTGGACAAGAACATCCGCAAGGTAAGAGAATAGTGAATTCTCAAAAATGTTTTAGAGCAAATGATATAGAAGAAGTTGGGGATAATCGTCATACTACTTTTTTTGAAATGCTAGGTAACTGGTCTTTTGGTGACTATTTCAAGAAGGAGCAAATATCTTGGATATTTGAATTTCTTACTAAAGAAATAAAGTTAGATCCAAAAAAAATTTATGTCACAGCTTTTATAGGAGATTCTGCTCATAATTTACCAAAGGATTCTGAGACAGCAGAAATTTGGATGAATCTTTTTTCTGAAAAAGGTATTCTGGCTAAGGAGGTGGAATTTGGCACGGAGAAAAATGCAAGTGATACGGGAATGGGTGACGGAAGGATATTTTACTATCAAGATAAAAATTGGTGGTCTATGAGCGGAAATCCTGATTCTATGCAATCAGGTGAGCCTGGCGGACCGGATTCTGAAATGTTTTATGAATTCAGCGATATTGAGCATAATGTTTCTTTTGGCAAATATTGTCATCCAAATTGTGATTGTGGGAGATATGTGGAGATAGGTAACAGTGTTTTTATGGAGTATCAAAAAAAATCTGACGGCAGTTTTGCAAAATTGCCTAAGCAGAACGTTGATTTTGGCGGCGGACTTGAACGTATAATCGCGGCCAGCAATAACGAACCGGATATATTTAAAATAGATACGCTATTTCCAATTATTAAGGAGATCGAGCGTTTGGGAGGCAAAAAATACGGAGAAAATTTTGAAAACACGAAATTTTTTAGAATTATTTCCGATCATATAAGAGCAGCGGTTTTTATGATTGCCGACGGTGTTAGACCCTCGAATGTTGAAAGAGGATATATACTGCGCAGGCTTGTGAGAAGAGCAGTAGTTTACGCTCACAAGATCGGCCTTTCCTATGATGCACTCGCGGAGCTGGCTCAGATTATTGCGGATGTTTATGAAGGAGTTTATCCGATTGAATCCAAGCTTGTTGAAATAAAAAATACGCTTATTACTGAAGTGGATAAGTTTAAAGATACTTTAAACAAGGGCTTGAAGGAATTTGAAAAAGGCACTGATCCTTTTATTTTAGCAACTACCTACGGTTTTCCGTTTGAGCTTGTCAGGGAATTAGCCGAGGAAAGGGGACAAATAATTGACCGCGCGGCTTTTGATGCGAAAATGAAAGAACACCAGAGGCTCTCACGAACCGCCTCGGCCGGCATGTTCAAGGGCGGTTTGGCTGATCATGAACCAAAAACAATCAAACATCATACGGCGCATCATTTGCTTCTGGTCGCTTTAAAGGAAGTTTTAGGCAAAGATGTTAAACAAAGGGGGAGCAATATCACGCAAGAAAGATTGCGGCTGGATTTTTCTTTTAACAGAAAGCTGACGGATGAAGAAAAAAAGAAGATAGAAGAAATTGTTAATCAGAAAATTAAAGAAGGTTTACCGGTAATTAGGAAAGAAATGCCTAAAAAAGAAGCGGAAAAACTTGGCGCCGAAATGGAATTCGGCGGGAAGTACGGCGATATTGTGAGCGTTTATTTTATTGGTCCTTCGGCTACGCCTCAGGACGATGCTGAAGGCAAAGCCTTCAGCATCGAATTCTGCGGCGGCCCGCATGTGACGAATACAGCAGAACTGTATTCTTCATCCCGACTTGTCCCGAGTGAAATCGAGGGAGTGAAGTCGAGGGATATAGGTCCCTTCAAAATTCTCAAAGAAGAAGCCGTGGCGGCTGGCATCCGCCGCATCAAAGCTGTAGTGGAATAACATGAGCTTTTTTATTTGATTGGAATCTTGTATAATTTAAAAATATGACCAGTTTTAAAAAAGGACTTTCGGTGATTTTAGACATTGGCTCGGGAAGCGTGGGTGGAGCGGTGGTTTTATCTTCTCCTAAAATTTCAAAGCCAAAAATCCTCTATACTTTTAGGACCCCCATAGTTCTAGCTAAAAATCTAAATTTTGAGCGCTTCTCTTCGGTAATGCTCGCGGCCTTAAAAGATGTCTTGGTTAAAATTGAGCAAAATAAGGCTGGCGCACCCGAAAATATTTTTTGCTTTCTAGCCTCGCCTTGGACGGCCAGCCAGACCAGAACTATCAAGCTCAAAAAAAATTCTCCTTTCAGGTTTACTAAGGAGCTTGCTCGAAATTTTGTGGAAAAAGAAATCAGAAACTTTCAAAATACCCATTTGAAAAGATTTGAACAAATCGGCAGTAAAATGCGGCTTCTGGAAAAAGAATATTTCCAAATAAAGTTAAACGGGTACAAGACCAATAATCCTCTCGGTAAAAGATCAGGAGATTTCGAGATAGATTTATTCGTCTCAATTGCCCCTGAAAAAATTTTAGGATTGATCGAATATCAAATTAGGAAATTTTTCAATTTGCCGATTCATTTTCATTCTTTTATTTTCCCGTCGTTTTTGATTATTCGAGATCTTTTTCCGAAGTGCTCCGATTATATTTTTATGGACATTGCCGGGGAAATTACCGACGTTTCCATTGTCAAAAACGACATACTGACGGAATCCGTTTCTTTTCCTGTCGGAAAAAGTTTTTTGACTGCCACTTTGGCCGAGCGGCTGAATAAAAGTTCTATGGAAGCCGGAAGCATACTCAATCTTTTTCTAGAGAACAAACTGGAGGAAAAGCTTGTCAGTAAAGTGAATGAAATTTTGTCAGAGGTAAAAAAAACATGGCTCAAATCTTTTGACGAGGCCTTGGCAAAAATTTCTGGCGGGTTACTTCCGCCTTCCACGATTTTTGTTACAGTTGACCCCGATGTTTCTAAATTCTTTGAGCAAACCATTGCCGCCGAGGAGTGGGGACAATTTGCTCTGGCGAATAATAAGTTTAATGTTATAATTATTAACAATAGAATCTTAAGCTCTGCTATTTCTATTTTGGAAAAAGCGGCGCTTGATCCTTTTTTAAGTTTAGAAAGTATATATACGAATAAAATTAAAAATATATGAAAAAAATAATCCAAGATGTTGTTTTTAAAAAGACCCGCCCGCCGGCAGTTACCCCGGCTAAATCTACCCCCAAGGTAAACGAAGCGATTCCTAAAACGGGCTTAGAACCGATAAGCCCCCACACCTTTTTACAAAAAGGTGTGGGGGCAAGCCCAGACGGCAGAGAATCAAATTCTAAGTTTGTCTTATGGCTGGTGGCGGTGATTGCCTTTATCTTCTTGCTTTTTTCTGTTTCAGTTTTATTCACTTCAGCTAAAATCGTCGTTTTGCCTAAAATTAAAGACCTTGTCGTAGAGCAAGAAATTACTGCAAGTAAAGACGCCAAGAACGGCATTCTCCCATTTGAGCTTATGACCATAAAAGACGAGGAAACTAGAATTCTAAAAGCGACGAAGCAAGTTGATGTCGAGAAAAAAGCATCCGGCCAAGTGTTTATTTATAATGCTTTCAGCACGGAACCGCAAAAGCTTTTAATAGAGACTCGCCTGGAAGGAGAAGGCAAAATTTACAAAACTGACGCGCCCGTAATCATTCCGGGTTCAACCGTTAAAGACGGCGAGATTGTGCCGGGCTCGATTGAAGTTGGAATTACCGCCGCGGTGCCGGGTGAAGAGTACAATAGCGGACCGATTGATTTGACAATTTTTGGCTTCAAGGGCACTCCGAAATACACTAAATTCTATGCCCGTTCCAAGGGTGAAATCTCCGGAGGATTTAAGGGTTTGGCTTATGTGATCGACGAAGAGGAAGCCAATGGGGTTTCAAATGACCTTCAAGAAATCCTAAAGAGCCGAATGCTTGCGCGCGCTAAAGCTGAAATACCGAGCGATTTTGTCTTTTTTGACGGCGCCGCCTTCTTCGACTTTGGGGATACAAAGCCGAAGATAGAGGCCAAAGAATCTGATTTACCGATTACTGAAAAAGCGGCTCTGACTGTAGTTTTGTTTAACCGGGAAAAATTAACCAGCAAAATTTTGGAATTAACTGATAAAGAAAAAACCGGAGCTGATTTTTATATTGCTGATTTAAATAATCTTAATTTCACCATAAAAAGCCCGGCTGATTTAAGCCTAGGCGAACCCAAAGAGTTAGTTTTTAGTCTGTCTGGACGAGCCAAAACCGTCTCTAAAGTAGACGAGGATAAGCTTGCCAGCGATCTTTTAGGCATTAGAAAAAAAGAATTTCGCCAAGTCTTGGCTAATTACCCTAATATCGATCAGGCCGAAGTGACCATCAAGCCGTTTTGGCGCTCGACCTTCCCTGAAAATCTCAATAAAATCAAGATTATTGTGAAAAGCTAGCCAAAATCATTGACTTATATTTTAATTTTGCTAATATTTCTCTTGTTATCTAAATGAATCAAAATTCGAGCGAAAAGCAGGCCAATAGTTTCGGCATTGTGACCGAGGCTTTACCGAATGCCCTTTTTAGGGTTAAGCTTGAACCAGCCTCGTCGACGAGTCTAGGTGGGGATGACGCCATAGTTCTGGCCTATCTCGCCGGCAAGATGAGACTTCATAAGATAAAAGTTTTGATTGGTGATAAGGTGGAGCTGGTCATTGACCAATACGGAGGAAAAGCTAGAATTGTTAAGCGATTTTAAGTTTGGGTACCGACACTAAGTTTTGGGTAGCCGACTACGAAACGGCTCATTCCGAATAAGAAATACGAATGTCGGTCATCCCAGTACTACAACAAGTTGAGTACGGGACACGGTGCGAATAGGATAAATATAATTATGAAAGTTCGAGCTTCGATAAAGAAAATATGCATTAAGTGCAAAATTGTCAGGCGTAAACGCCACTTGCGGGTGATTTGCGATAATCCGAAGCATAAGCAGAAACAGTAAAAAGTTATCAAGTTATAATGTTATAAAGTTGGATTAGAATTTTACTTGATAACTTTACAAACTTTATAACTTTATAAACTAATTCATGAGAATATCTGGTATAACAATTCCAAATGAAAAGAGACTTAAATACGGCCTGACCGTTATCTACGGCATCGGTCTTTCGCGCGCCAAGAAGATTTTAAGCGAAGCCAAAGTCGAGCCTGCTAAAAAAGCCGCGGAGTTGTTGCCAGAAGAAGAAAGCCAAATCCGAAAAATAATCGAGGGGCTTAAGACCGAGGGCAATTTAAAGCGGGAAATTTCCGGAAATATTAAACGCCTTAAAGACATTAAAGCTTATCGAGGCGTGCGGCATACCAGGAGGCTGCCGGTGCGCGGACAGCGAACCAAAACAAATTCCAGAACGGTTCGCGGCAATGTAAGGAAGACCATGGCATCAGGCAAAAGGAAATTAGAAAAAACATAAATATTCTACGAAATACGAAAAATTACGAAAATACGAACAATACAAATCCTTAATCCCTTTCGTACTTTCGTACAAAATTCGTAGTTCGTAGAGAAATCATGGGTAAGAAAAGAATCACCCCAGTACTACAAAAATTTATCAAATGCACAAATTTTTGAGTACGGGGCGAGAAGTAGTTAGATAAGGCAAGTATTGCAAAACAAACTTAATTTTTATAGTAATATGGGTAAAAAGAGAGTCACAACTAAAGAAGGAGCGCCGGAAGAACCTTTAAAGGCGGGCAAGGCAGCAGAACCAAAGAAGAAAATTTCTTCCGGTGTTTTAAATATTCAAGCCACTTTCAACAATACGATCGTGACTTTAGCCGACAAAGATGGTAATGTAATAGCTTCTTCTTCTTCCGGGTCCATGGGTTTTAAAGGAACGAAAAAAGGGACTCCCTTTGCAGCCTCGAAGGTCGGGGACTTTATTGGAGAGAAAGCTCAAGCCATGGGCATCAAGGAAGTTGAAGCCGTGATTCGGGGCGTTGGTCCCGGCCGGGAAAGCGCTTTGCGGTCTTTTATGGGCAAGGGGATTGAAATTACGGCTATCTTAGACACCACGCCTGTTCCGCACAACGGTCCAAAACCTAAAAAACGAAGACGAGTATAAAGTAATGCGAAAAGACGCGAATACCCGCCCGAACGACTGTGGTCGTTCAGTCGGGCGGGCACCATGCGAATCATGCGAAAAAATTCATTCTTAAATCTTTAATCTTTAATCTATTCATGATATCCAAGCCAAAATATAAAATTGCGAGGCGTCTGGGGCCGATTTACGAGAAGACTCAAACCCAAAGATTCACTCTTTCAGAAGCCAGAAGAGCTAAGGCCGCCGGCCGGGGCAAGAGACCGAAAGCTTTGTCTGATTACGGCCTTCAGCTTATTGAGAAGCAAAAAATTAAATTCAGCTATGGAATTTCCGAAAGACAATTTGGCAACTATGTCGAGGAAGCCATGAAATCCATCGCAGTGGCCCCGTCTATAAAGCTCCAAGAGTCTCTGGAATCCAGATTGGATAACGTCGCCTATCGGATCGGACTGGCGCCGACTCGGGCCTCCGCCAGGCAGATGGTTGCTCATGGACACCTTTTAATAAACGGCAAGCGCACAACCTCTCCTTCCTATCGAGTAAAGATTGGAGACAAAATAGGCATCCGGGAGGGCAGTAAAAATAAAGGTATTTTTCAAGAACTTGCCAAGAAGCTGAAGAATTACAAATCGCCCGAGTGGCTCCGATTTGATCCGAATACTTTTGCGGGAGAAGTAGAGAATAAGCCGAAGGCCTTAGATGGAGCATTTAATTTCGATACAGTGCTTGAGTTCTACAGCCGCTAATTATTATTAAAATCACCGATTAACACAGATAGAAGACGGATCAACACGGATTAAATCAGTGTTGATCAGCTCTTAATCAGCGTTGATCAGTACATTATGATTGATTACAATATAATCCTTCCCTCAAAACCAAGAGTCGTCTTAGAAGAAGAAAGCAAGGGCATTTATGAAATAGACGGTCTTTATCCGGGTTACGGCTATACCTTGGGCAATTCTCTTCGCCGGATTATTCTCTCTTCGCTTCCGGGAGCGGCTATTACCTCGATTAAAATTGAGGGTGTTCCTCATGAATTCTCGACCATTGAGGGGGTTAAAGAAGATGTTATTACAATGATTCTTAATTTAAAAAAGATTCGTTTTAAACTTGCCAGCGACGAGCCTCAAACTGTAACCCTGCAGACTAAGGGAGCAAAAATTATCAAAGCCGGCGATATTAAAATTCCCGGTCAGATGGAAATTCTAAATAAAGACTTATTTATCGGTGAAATTACCGGCAAAGGCACCGTTTTGAATATTGAGATGATTATCGAGAAGGGGCTAGGTTTCGTTCAGAAAGAAAATTTTCAAAAAGGAAAAGTTGAGATCGGAACAATTGCCCTTGATGCCATTTTTTCTCCGATTCGCCGAGTTTCTTACGAGGTCGAGAATATGCGCGTCGGCGAGAGGACCAACCACAATCGTCTCCGCTTTTTTATAGAGACAGACGGCACTATTTCTCCGCGCGAGGCTCTTGCCAAATCGATTGCCTTGATGATCAGCCAGCTTAAGGCGATACTTGATATTAAAGAAGAAAGTCCGGCAGAAGAAGACGTTTCTCCAGCCACTCCTTCTTCCAAGAAGGAAAGCGCCGTTTCAAAAGAAGATATGACCGATGCCCTAAAGACTCGAGTTGATACCTTAAACCTCTCGACCCGCACCCTAAATGCCCTTAATACCGCGAACATTCGCACTTTAGGGGGACTCGCCCGCAAAAAGGCTTCGGACCTGCTTCTCGTCGAGGGTATGGGAGAAAAAGGCCTTCAAGAAATACGAAAAATTTTATCCGGATTTGACATAAGCCTGAAAGAATAAGTTATTCTACGAAATACGAAAAATTACGAAAGTACGAACACGGGGTAGATTAAAGATTCATTTCGTACTTTCGTACAAAATTCGTAGTTCGTAGAGAATACCATGCGTCATCACAATAAAAACCGAAAATTTGGCCGGCCGAGAAATCAGAGAAAAGCCCTGCTTAAGTCACTATGTCTGGCTTTGATAAAAAACGGCAAGATAAAGACCACGGAAGCCAAAGCCAAGGAAGTTCGTCCTTTTGTTGAGAAATTAATTACCAAAGGCAAAGACAAAAGTATCTCTTCCAGGAGAGTGGCGGCATCCCGTCTTTCGAATAACAAGGTGGCGGTTAAAAAGCTGTTTGATGAGATTGCTCCGAAGTATGCTTCGCGCCAAGGCGGATATACTAGAATTATTAAACTGCCGCCGCGCAAGAGTGATTCTGCCCGAATGGCGATAATTGAGTTTGTGTAAGCTAATGCGAAAAGATGCGAATACACCATGCGAATCATGCGAAAAAATTCCCTCTTAAATCTTAAATCTTAAATCTTTAATCTATTTATGCACACAATTGATGCAAAAGGGAAAAGTTTGGGACGCGTTGCAAGTCAAGCAGCTGTCTTTTTGATGGGCAAGGATTCTCCCGCCTTTGAAAAGCACAAAAACTCTGGAAACAAAGTAGAGATATTGAACGCTTCAAAAATAAAAGTTTCTCCGAAAAAGATGAGAGACAAGATTTATGTCCGTTACTCCGGATACCCAGGAGGCATTAAGAGAGAGGCTTTTGAAAAATTGGTCGCCCGTAAAGGGTTTGCCGAAGTTTTTTGGCTGGCTATTTATGGAATGATCCCGGCGAATAAACTTCGAAAAGACAGAATGAAGAATTTAAAAATTAGTGAATAGATAGTGTCGCGTTTTAGTGGACAGTACGCGACATGATTTTGTTAAATCATATGACAGCAGAAGAAACAACAAAAAAAGAACCTGCCCGCAGTGCTCCCGCCACAACTTCGCAGA
>MFVF01000033.1:0-1190 GCA_001785965.1 Candidatus Nomurabacteria bacterium RIFCSPLOWO2_01_FULL_42_20 | reverse complement strand
CCTGCCCGCAATGCTTTCAGCATAGCTGATGCAGGCGGGGAAAAGAAAGAGCCGAAAGAGGTAAGGGTGGAGATTGGCGTGCCGGCTGGCAGATTTGTCGAGGCGATCGGCCGCCGAAAGACCTCCGTTGCCAGAGTGCGCTTAAGCCCGGCCAGCAAAATAACTTTCATGGTCAACAACAAGGACGGCCAAAAATATTTCAAAACTGATGAGCTTTGGAAGATTGTCAATGACCCCATTGCAAAAACTAAAATTACTCCAAAATTCCAAGTTAGCATCAAAGTTGCCGGCGGCGGCATACATTCGCAAGCCGAGGCTGTCCGGCACGGACTCACCCGAGCCATTGTTGAAATAAAGGAAGAATTGCGTTCTAAATTAAAAAAAATGGGGTTCTTGAAGCGCGATTCCAGAATTAAAGAAAGAAGGAAATTCGGCCTCAAAAAGGCCCGCAAAGCCCCGCAGTGGTCAAAACGCTAAAAATAGTAAATCAAGCGAGGTAAGCGAGGTAAGTAAAGCAAGCAGGATAAATTTATTTTTTTATAGCTTGATTCACTTTATTTACTTTATTTACTTATTTATGTCTGACGAAAATAATAAAAAAGAAGAAGCTGAAATCAAAGACAAACTTGTAAGTGATGAAACTGAAAGCGATATAGATTTTGAAGTTGAGCCGGACTTAGAGTCTGGTGATTTAGCTGGTGCCCAAGATAAACTTAAAAAATTGAAAGAAAAATTAAGAACTTGCCAAAAAGAGAAGCAAGAGTATCTTGACGGTTGGCAGAAAGAACGGGCGGATTTCATAAATTATAAAAAAGATGAAGCTGCCCGGGCGGCCCGGGCGGCTTCTTACGCGCGCGAGGGGTTTTTAAGCGATCTTCTGCCGGTGCTCGATTCTTATGACTTGGCCTTTGCCAATAAAGAGGCTTGGGAGAAAGTAGATAAAGATTGGCGCAAGGGCGTGGAATATATACACCAACAATTGCTTAAAATTCTCTCGGACTACGGCGTGACGGAAATTGAAGTGCAAGAGGGAAGCGTCTTTGATCCGAATCTCCATCAGCCTGTCGAATCAGTATTTATTGACGATAAATCAAAAGATCATACTATTGCTAAAGTTCTAAACAAGGGCTACCGGACCCAAAATACCGTGCTTAGACCCGCAAGAGTTAATGTGTTTGCTCTGTCTTCTA
>MFVF01000032.1:11211-28166 GCA_001785965.1 Candidatus Nomurabacteria bacterium RIFCSPLOWO2_01_FULL_42_20 | reverse complement strand
AGGTATGTTTTAGATTGTGTTATAAAAATATGCGTTGACATTTAAACTTAAAGTTGGTTTAATTTAAGTAACTAAAAATTCTTTGTCATGAAAACAAATGAAGTTTTAAGCGCAGCAGGCAGGGTAGTTTACTACAGGGAGGAATTAAGAACTTTCCTTCCAATACTTAAAGAAAATCATTCTCCTATTTCTCTTGTCCAATTTTTTTCAAAAATTCTGGATTTATTGCGAAATTTCCATAGTGAGAAAGAGAACTTGGTAATTTTGATTGAATTTTTGAATGAGAAAAAAAATCTGGCGAAAGAAAAGGATCGCCAGCGGTTAGAAAATGAGATAGAAGCCCTCCAGTGGACAATGGGAGAAATTAAAAGAGTGGCCATCAAAATTTCCGAATTCAAAAAACTTCTAAAATGCGTTTCAGATGATGATGCAATTATAATATCTGATTATGAGATGCTCGAAAAGACAGCGGAAACCTGTCTTTTAAGCGAGGTAAAAGAAAAGAAAACGCTTTTTTTAGAAACCCCTTGGCATGACGTTTTCCGTGAAGACATCAAATACATCATGGGGTGTCTGGATAATATTAGTACTATAAATATGTTCAATACCCGCCTTAATTAACCGCCTCGACTATGTCGGAGCGGCTTTTAATTTGACAAAAAGAATTAAAAGAGTATAATGGCAGTATTATTATTAATATAAATTAAATTATATGCCTAATGGACAACTGCCAAAACAATCACCAAGAAAAAGTTTTATGAAACAAGCAATTGAAGGCGTTAAATCCGCTTTCACAACTTTGCCGCCTTCGTTACCGAAAGAAGGTTACGATAAATTAGAAAAAAAAGATCAGGACGAGTATTACTTTAATCCTAACAAGGGGGAAAAGGGGGAATACGTCAGGAAAAAATACGAAATTTAACAAAAAACCGTTCCGACCCAGGTCGGAGCGGTTTTTTGTTTTAGACTTTAGTCAAAATTTCCGGGCCATTTTTGGTTATGACGACAGTGTGCTCGAAGTGAGCCGAGACAGAGCGGTCGCGAGTTTTGTAAGTAAAACCGTCTTTGTCCAAGAAAACGGCATAGCTGCCCAAGTTGAGCATCGGCTCTATGGCGATGACCATTCCGATTTTCAATTTCTCGCCGCTGCCTCTTCGACCGAAATTCGGCACATACGGATCTTCGTGGATAGACTTGCCGACGCCGTGGCCAGACAAAACGCGGACTATGCCATATTTGTGCGGCCCCTCGACTCCGCTCGGGACATTCTGCTTCACAAACTGTTCAATGGCATAGCCAATATCGCCAACATGCCCTCCGGCCCTCGCCGCCTCAATGCCGACATAGAGGGCCTTTTCTGTAACTTCAAGCAGTTTTTCAATTTCTTTATTAACCTTACCGACCGGTAAAGTTATCGCATGATCGGTATAAAGCCCTCTGTGCTTTAAGCCGCAATCAAGCGAGACAATGTCTCCTTCTTTTAAAATTCTTTCTCTTCTAGGAATGCCGTGCACCACTTCGTCATTGACCGAGACGCAAAGAGCGGCCGGATAAGGATGTTTAGCCCCTTCCGGCTTGTAATTCAAAAAAGCCGCTTCGTCCCCTCCCTCTTTAATAAGTTTGGTTGCGTATTGATTAAGCTCCTCTGTTGAAATGCCCGGCCGAACAAGTTTCGCCGTCTCTTGCAAAATAAAAGCTAAGCGCTTCCCGCCTTCCCGAAGTATCTCTATTTCTTCTGGTGTTTTAATGGTAACTGCCATACTTCCAAAGAGTACTAAACTAAAAACAATTTTGCAATTCAATTAAGCAGGTTCAACCTGCTTAATTGGTTTTTTTGCAATTAAAAGTTTTCCCCAATAAAGCAGGTTGAACCTGCTTTATTGGTGGTATAATAATAGAGATAATGAAAAAACCACAATTTGTTAACAATCAAATATACCATATTTATAACCGAGGAATGCTGAAAATGAAAATCTTTCTGGGAGATGCCGATTTTGTTCGCTTTATCCACTACCTCTTCTTTTTAAATGATCAAGATACTCATATTCGTGACACAAATCTAAGCTACAAACTCTCAATAAAGCAGGTTCAACCTGCTTTATTGAGGAAGCCGAGGAAGTTGTTGGTGGAGATTTTGGGGTTTGTCTTGATGGACAATCATTTTCATTTGATACTTAGGCAAAAAGTTAATGGGGGAATTGTGAAATTTATGCAAAGATTAGGTACGGCCTATACAATGTATATGAATGAAAAATACGACCGGGGCGGAGGGCATGTATTTTGTGGAGGATATAAGGCAAGAATGGTGGATAATGATTCATATTTTCTTTATCTGCCCTACTATGTTCACCTTAATCCGCTTGATGTAGCGTTTCCAAAGTGGAAAGAAAAAGGGATCAAAGATCCAAAAGAAGCAATTAGATTTCTGGAATCATATCGCTGGTCGAGCTACCCTGATTACATTGGCAAAGAAAATTTTCCTTCAGTGACCCAGCGTGATTTTCTGCTGGAATCTTTCGGCGGGCCCAAACCTCACCAGAGAGAGATCAATCAATGGATTAAAGAAAAAAGCCTAGAGAAACTAGGCACACTTTCGGCTTTCGACTTCAAATAGCCTAAAATAACCAATTAAGCAGGTTGAACCTGCTTAATTGGTTATTTATTGCCATCCGAGTTTGGCGAGAATTTGAGCGTGCACTTCTTCGATTCTAGGTTCGCCGTTTATTTCAATAAATTTATAGAGGGGGCTTTTTTTTAGATATTCGACTGTGGGAGCAACGTCGCTTTCAAACCAGTCGAGCCTTTTTTTAATCTCTTTTTTAGTTTTGTCATCGGTCCGGCCGCGCTTGGTAAGCTTATCCTCCGCCCAAGCCCGGGAGACATTCATGAAAATAACGACGGGCTTGCGGCCGTAAAAAGCCAGGCCCTCGCCCAGAATTTTCGCTTCTTCCAGCTTTCGAGGCGTGCCGTCGATTATGACATGCTTATCTTGATCCATCTGCTCGATCATTAAATGAGACCAGAGGTGAACTGCCAAAAAAGCCGGCTGTAGTCCGCCTTGCTCGGCAATTTTTTTGGCTAATTTGGCCGTATAACCGGAAGAAGAAATAAATTCCCGGAACTTTTCTCCGGATTCCATATAAAAAATACTCCGGTTTTTCGGATCATTTTTCTTTATGTATTCGGAGAGCAGCTTGGCTTGGGTACCCTTGCCACAACCACTCCTTCCTATAAATATATATGTTCCAAGTTCCATTATCTAATATTCTCTCATTGATATTTGCGCATCGAGCTTCTTGATCAGATCAATGACGACAGAAACAACAATGAGAAGCGCCGTGCCGCCGATGGCCAACGCTTGGACTCCGGTGACCGACTGCATGATGATCGGCAAAACCGCCATGGCGCCGAGGAAGACGGCGCCGGCCAAAGTAATGCGATTTAGAATTTTAGAAATATGCACCGCAGTGGAAGGGCCCGGGCGGATACCGGGAATAAAGGCCCCGTTTTTCTGCAAATTGGTTGAGAGAGACTGGGGATCGAAAGTCACCGCCGTATAAAAGTAAGTGAACACAAAAACCAATAAGAAATAAAAAATGCCGTAGAGCCAAAGGTTCTGAATAAATAAACCGAGAAGGGAAGCGATTTTTTGCAACGCGACATTATCAATTCCGGCCAAAAAAGTTGCGATCATTTGAGGAAAAAGAAGGATGGAAAGAGCGAAGATAATCGGGATAACCCCGGCCTGGTTGACTCGAAGCGGCAGATAAGTTGAGACCCCGCCGTACATCTTCGCTCCCCGAACACGCTTGGCATAAGTTACCGGAATTTTCCTTTCCGCTTCGGTGATAAAGACCACGCCGGCGATGATGACAATCGCCCCAACTATGAAAGCAATATAGAGCGGGATTTGGGAAATATCGAAAGTGAAGGCTAATTGACTTATTGATGAAGGAATCTGCGCGACAATACCGGCAAAAATCAAAAGTGAAACGCCGTTACCGACGCCATATTCGGAGATAAGCTCTCCCAACCACATGACCAGAACTGAACCGGCGGTGACAATGGCCAGATTCAAAATCTGATCGAAAAAAGACAGGCTGCCAAGAATCTCCTGCCGGCCCAAAAGAGTCAGGAGGCCGAAGCCTTGAACGAGGGCCAGCGGCACGGTCAATAATCTCGAATACTGGGTGAATTTTTTCCGGCCGAGTTCGCCTTCTTCGTGATACATGGCTTTCAGCTTCGGGACCATGATGGTCAAAAGCTGCATGATAATCGAGCTTGTAATGTAGGGGCCGACGCCAAGCATCACAATGGAAAGATTTGAAAGTCCGCCGCCAGAGAAAAGATTTAAGAGCCCGAAGAATTGGTTATTGGTCAGAAATTGCTCAAGCTTGAGAGCATCAATGCCGGGAATCGGAATGGTTGAGAAAATTCTGAAAACAACAAAGGCCAAAAGCACAAACAAAATCCTTTTGCGCAAGCTTTTGTCTTCTAAAATAATTTTTAGCTTATTTAAAAAATTTTGCATTATGCTTTATAAACTTTATAACTTTCTACTTTATAACTATTTTGCCGCCTTTTAGGCCGAGACGCTTCCGAATTAGAGCGAAGGTTACTTTCTCGCCCTCCTTGAAAAGAGTGGCGAGTTTTTCCTTGCTTACCACAACGCT
The DNA here is from genome assembly GCA_001785965.1 of Candidatus Nomurabacteria bacterium RIFCSPLOWO2_01_FULL_42_20. GTDB lineage: Bacteria > Patescibacteriota > Minisyncoccia > Phycocordibacterales > CAZVEC01 > 2-01-FULL-42-20. The sequence goes on along the minus strand of MFVF01000032.1, from coordinate 23,493 downwards.
CTTGCGAATTGAAGCAAAGCGGTAACCGCGCTTTTTCGGAAGCTTCTTGATTATATCACGGATCTCCGGACGGAGTTTTCGGCCAGCCCGAGCGCGCTGGCCCTTAGTCCCGCGGCCGGATGTCTTGCCGCGGCGACCGCCGCGGCCAACCAGCTTGGCTTTTTTATTAGGATTTTTTCTTTTGAGTTGATGTAGTTGCATAGTAATCTTTACGAAATACGAATTTTGTACGAAAGTACGAAATTGTAGAATATTTTTTCGTATTTTCGTAATTTTTCGTATTTCGTAGAATATTATAATTGTTTAAGCGCTTTTAAGGTTGCCTTGGCAATATTTAATTTATTTTTGCTTCCGGATAAAATTTTTCCGGTGATGTCCTTGAGTCCGGCTAATTTTAGAATGTCTCTTGAAGCGCTGCCGACCACAAGTCCCCTGGCTCGATTTGGCCGAAGCATAATGTTGGCCCCCTTGTATCTGGCGGTAACCTCAAAGGGTATGGAGGAATCCTTGGTTCCATTTATCTTAAGCATATTTTTCTTGGCCGCGCGGACGGCCTTATTAATGGCCAGCGCCGTATCGGCGGCCTTGCCCGTACCGAGACCCACAGAACCCTTGCGGTCGCCGATCAAGATCGCCACGGCGAAGCTCATGCGGCGGCCGCCGGCTATCACGCGAGTCACCCGTCTAATGTTGATAATCTTCTGATCAAATTCTTTACTCCTATCGCCTTTAAAACCTCGCCTGCCTCGTGTCGGATTGTCTCTTTGAGTCGGGGCGGGCTTGCCCGCCGACTTGTCCCTCAAAGCTTCAGCGACGTGGGAAGCCTCGGCGGAAGCGGGCTTTTCTGGAGCTTTTTTAACTTCTTCTGTTTTTTTTGTTTCTGTATCCATTTTATTAAATTTGTTACCAATTAAAATTTAAGTCCAGACTTTCTGGCTTGTTCGGCCAAGATCTGTATTCGACCCATGTATTTAAAACCGCCTCGGTCAAAAACCGCTTTGGAAATCTTTTTGGCTGAAGCATCAAGAGCGATCTTCTTGCCAACCTCTTGTGCTCTTTCTTTCTTGGTTCCTTTTTTAATTTTAATATCAGAAGCAGAGGCCAAAGTCACTCCATTTTGGTCGTCAATCAGCTCTGCGTAAATGAATTTATTGGAACGGAAAACAGACAAGCGGGGCTTTTCGGATGTGCCAAAAATCTTCGCCCTGATTTTTTTCTTTAACCTATTTCTTTTTTCTTGTTTATTCATGATTTCTCTACGAAATACGAATTTTGTACGAAAGTACGAACAATGAATATTTTTTTCGTACGTTCGTATTTTCGTAATTTTTCGTATTTCGTAAAATATTATGCCGTCTTCTTGCCCTGCTTTTTTCTAATATGTTCGCCTTCGTAGCGAATGCCCTTCCCTTTGTACGGCTCCGGCTTCTTGAGAGATCTGATATGGGCGGCAAATTCACCCACTTTCTCTTTATCAATTCCAGAAATTGTCATAGCGGACTTTTCGATCACTATTTTGATCCCTTCCGGTATCGCGACCTTGACTGGATGAGAAAAGCCTAGAGCCAGCGCGACTTCTTTGGGAGACGCGTCCCACTTGTAGCCGACACCTTCAATCAAAAGTTTCTTTTCATATTGCTCATTTACCCCTTTGATCATGTTTTTGAGATGACTTGCATAAGTGCCCCAGAGAGAACGGACGAACTTGTCATTTCTGACGGGGTTTAATTTGATATTCTCGCCCTCAATTACAATTTCAATTTCAGACAGAAACTTTTTAGAAAGAGCGCCCTTCGGCCCCTTAACCGTAATTAAGCCGTCATCTTGCTTGACTTCAGTGCCTTTCGGAATATTTATAATTTGTTTGCCTATTTTGCTCATATTTTGTTTACGAACGAAGTGAGTATTACAAAATTGAGTACCCCGCCCCAATTTTGCGTTTGTAATATTCACTTAATCTTTATAATCACTTTTGTATCAATTACTCTCGCCAAAGAGTTCTTACAATTATTTAATTACTGAAAGAACTCTTTGGCGGAACAATTGACTGGCAAAATTGGGGCGGGGTAGCGAAAATTATATTCGTTCGCTCCGCTCACTCATTAATTTTCAGCTACCATATTTCGAATAACGCTTCGCCGCCGACATGCTCTTTCTTTGCTTCCTTATCAATTAAAATTCCTTTGGGTGTTGATAAAACCAAGGCGCCACGACCTTGTTTGATCGGCCGAAGTTCTTTGACACTCTTATAAATCCGGGTAGACGACTTGGAAATCCTTTTAACATCGTGAATGCGCGGCATATTATTCTCATAAGAAAATAAAACCTCGAGTATTGGGAATCCTTTTTGCGATTTCTTACTGACTTGTTTGATAAAACCTTGCTTCTCCAAACATTCCAGAATGGAATGCTTGACTTTGGAATAGGGAAAAGCGGCCGTTTCTTTTTTGGCGGCACTCGCGTTCTTGATCGCTATTAACATATCAGATATGGGATCCATGTTTAAAAAATCACTAATACCACAAATCTCAATCGAATACCACTAATTATTCGCGGTATTCGCCCCGCCAAGGCGGGGTATATTCGAGGTATTCGTGAACCTACCAGCTTGACTTTCTGACGCCCGGTATCATCCCTTCATTGGCCAGTTCTCTGAAACAAATCCGGCAAAGACCAAAATCGCGCATATACCCCCTGCCGCGGCCGCAACGAAAACAACGGTTCTTGGCCCGAGTCGGATATTTAGGTTTCTTTTGCGCGCGAACGCGAACTGAAGTTTTAGCCATTTTTTATCTTCGATAAAACACTTTTGTGTCTTCGGTTAATGTCGCGCTTTTTTTCTTCTTGGCCGAACGCACGAAGTGTGTTATAGGCTCAAACCCTTCCTAAAACACTGCGTGTTCGGACAAAGAAGGAGAAAAGCGGATTAATCAAAGCCCTCCTATCCTATCAAATCACAAAATCTTGTCAATGTAAAAAGAAGTTAGGTGCTTTTTTTCTTAAATTTTTGAAGTTCTGCGTAAATAGGAGTTAATTCTTTATTTATCTTCCCTAAGGACTCACGGAGCTGTTTTGAAACTCCCTCATTCTTTTCAGCCTCTGCTTTTTCCAATAGTCTGTGAACAGTTTCTTTTTCTGTTTTCTTCTCACTTATTTTTTGCTGGAGCCTTTGCAATTCAACCTGCTCTGATTCTAATTTGTTTTTAGTTTGCCTTAGATTACGATTTTGTATAAATTGCTTTAACTTTAAACTTTTTTCATGAATCTTAGGCTTCTTTTCTCCGGCCTCCCCGACCCGTGTCGGGGTCCCGGCTTTGGTCGGAGTGGGCGGACTTTCTCGCCCTGAATTGCCCGGTAATGCTTGATCCGCATTTCCAAGGGCCTCTTTTAATTTAGCAGATAGTAATGTTTCTTTGCCATTCATATTTTAAATTATATACCAAAAATTTTTTTATTAAGCGCTTTTTTTCTTAAGTGCTCGAAGCTCGTCGCGCTTTTTATACATAGGGGTTAGTTTTTTATTTATTTCCCCTAATGACTTGTAGAGCTGTGGTAAAACTTTCTCATTCTTTTCAGCCTTGGCTTTGCTTATAAATTTGTGAATAATTGATTTTTCTTCTTTCTTCTCACTTATTTCTTGCTGGAGCTTTTGTAATTCAACTCGCTTTGGTTCTAATTCGTCTTTCTTTAAATGAGGAATTACCTCCGGCTTTTTTACCGGCTGACCTTTGACGGAGGCGGGTTTCACTTCATATGGCAAAACTGACGGCGTACCCGGCACTTCAGACTTAGGCACGGGCCTTGGCCTTTCCTTTTTTGGAACAACCTTAGGTATTTCAGTTTTTGCAACTTCAGGAATATTTTTGGCTAATGCCTTTTGTTCATTTTCTTTAATTAATTCCGCCAGTTTATCTTTATATTTCTCGTTCTTGGCTTTGTTTATGATCAATTCCGCATCTTCCTGCGAAATTTGAGTATTCGGTTTATCGCCAATTCTGAAAGAATCTAACAGTTCTTTCAAATTTTCTCCCAAGAGAGCTTTTCTGATTAATCCGGGAATAAAAGTCTCCTTCATCCAGGGAGATACGTCGAGAGCATCAACCAGGGCATCGCTTTCGATTTCCTTTATTAAATCATTCAATTGGGCGATGGTAGGCTTACCCGCCAAAGCTTTACCATGTCCTTCCGTAGCCTTTGGCGTAGGAGGAGCGTTGGGAGGCTTATTTATTGTTGTTACTGATGGCGTTTGTTTCATATTTAGCCATTATAGCATAAATTCAATAAATCACAAGTTGCATTGACATTTTAGCCAATATCCTGTAGAAATAAGGCAGGACCTTCTTTGTTATATTTAATACGAAAAACTATGAATGTGATAGCGAAAAATATCGTTTTGCTCGACAAAAGATTTGAGAAAGAGCAAGAAACAGACGCTTTTCTCGATCAATGTTGTCTGGAGCAAAAACTAAAAAAAAGCGGCTTTAGAGACGTTATGCGCATTGAAAAAGGAAACAAAAGCATTTTGTATGTGCCACTGCCGGAAATAATTCAGGCAAAAACATACCAACATAGGATTCCTGAAGAAATGCTAAAAGCGGAGAAAGACCTCTCTTTCTCTTTCCACATAAACTTTAGCCAACGCCTGGAAGATGAGTACGGGACCCGAAAGCAAATTTGCAATTATAATGGTAAAATCATCGAGCCCTACCTGGTAAAAAACGGTGAAAATTACTATGATGTCAGAGGAGGATACATTATGGTCACTTTTAATAAAAAAGGAAATTCCACCATTAAAAAATTCTACCTGAAAAGGAGCGGAGATAAAGTGATTTATTATGTCGATCCGGAATACCTCTCGGCAGGAGAAAAATTATCTCCGCCATTAATGAAATTAAAAAATGCGCTTGACTTAATTAGATAACAACGTAACCGCTTAAAAGCCCTCGACTCATGTCGGAGGGATTTTTTTTTATTATCTGCAAACCGAATACCTCGTGGCTTGGTTCCACTGAAGTCACCACTCGAAGTGCCACGAGGATGAGATGGATTGCAGATAATAACCCCCTGAAATAAAATTTAATTTTATTAAATTTTATTTCAGGGGGTGAATAACTGCTCCGACCCAGGTCGGAGCAGTTATTCATTTCTTGAACGGAATGCCGAGGAGCTCAAAGAAGGCTAGGGCTTCAGCTTTGCTTTTAGCTGTGGTGACAATTGTGATCGCCATGCCGAAAACATCTTTCAGCTCTTCATCCGAAGTTTCGGGAAAAATAGTGTGCTCGCGGATGCCGATCGTCAAATTGCCGATATTGTCAACAGTTTTGCGGTCAATCCCCCGAAAATCTTTCGTCCGCGGCAGGGCAATGTTTAAGAATTTATCTAAAAATCCGTACATTTTCTTGCCGCGGAGCGTCACTACCACGCCTATCGGCTCGCCTTGCCGGAGCTTAAAACCAGCGATCGATTTCTTGGCTGCGCGAGAAGCGCCCTTTTGACCGGTAATTTTGGCTAAGCGATCCATCACTAAATCGTTTCGGTTTTTATCTTTCTGCAAAGCCGAACCAGTACCGGAATTTATGACCACTTTCGTCAAATGCGGAGCGGCCATTTTATTCTTGTAGCCGAATTTGCTCTTGAGCAATTCGAATGCCTTATTCTCTTTTTCTTTTATTGTTTTCATGATTTATATAATGCGAAATTACAAATTAATTTATGCGAATCATGCGAAAGAAGTGCCTTTGTCTTTTTCGCGTTATTCGCATGGGTTATTTCGCCATTTTCGCATTACTTTAAATTTTTCTAACATTTGAAACATGGATTGGCCTTTCAATTTCTATGATCTGGCCTTTTTCATTGCTTTTTTTTGGACGCTGATGCTTCTTAAACTTATTAATACCCTCAACTAAAACTTTATCAAGCGCCGGAAAAGCCCTCGAGACTTTGCCTTTTTTCCCTTTGTCCTTGCCGGTTAAAACTATTACGTTATCACCTTTCTTTATTTTCATATATTTGTTTAGACTATTATATTGCCTGCCCCGTAGTCAAATCCTTGATTTGTACTATGGGGTCTCCTTTTTTGATATGCATAATCTCTAATGATCTCTAATAAAATAATCTCAAATAATCTCTAATTTTTTCGCGAATATTCGCGAATGGTTCATTCGTGATCATTCGTGATTTACAAGACTTCCGGTGCCAGTGATATAACCGACTGAAAGCCTTTCTCACCGATCTCTCTCGGAATCGGGCCGAAAACACGCGTGCCTTTTGGTTCCCATGTTTTGCCCTTAACAAGAATTATAACCGCATTATCGTCAAATCTGATATATGATCCGTCTTTTCTTCTATAGGCGTTTTTCTGCCTAACCACCAAGGCATAATGCACTTCTTTCTTTTTGACGCTCTTGCGGGGCTCGGCTGTTTGAATGGAGACGACCACAATGTCACCCAATCCGGCGTATCTTTTTCTTGATCCGCCTAAAACCTTAAAAACCCGAGCTACTTTCGCTCCAGTATTATCAGCCACTTTTACGATTGTTCTTGGTTGAATCATGATAGATTTTAAAGGAGCGAAGATCGGTAATCCGATATGAGCGACTATTAAAATCATCACCCCGTTAAATAAAATTTAATTTCATTAAATTTTAATTTTGCTTTGCAAAATTATTTAACGGGGTTGTGCAAAATATAGTCGTTCGCTTCGCTCTCTCCTTATTTTACTACAAAATGCTTATCTTTGGAAATCGGTCGAGTTTCCTCAATGGTAACTTTATCGCCAATCTTATACTTATTATCCGGATCATGGGCCTTAAATTTTTTGTCTCGCCTTATGTATTTCTTGTACTTCGGATGCTTGACGTACCGGCTGACCAAAACCACCACGGTTTTATCCATCTTGTCTCCCACGACTACTCCTTTTAATTGTAATTTTATTTTCTTTTCCATAAGATCACTAATACCACTAATCTTGATCGAATACCGCTAATTTAAATTCGTGGTATTTGTTTAACATTAACATACTATCTGCTAATTACCTTTGTCTTGACTGGTAATTTTGTGCCGGCCTTTCGAAGCGCTTCTCTGGCCACGGCGTCCGAAACGCCGTCAACCTCAAAAATGACCCGGCCTGGGCCGACCTCGAAGCAATAACCTTTTGGATCGCCCTTGCCCTTGCCCATTCCTAATTCTGGCGGTTTAGCGGTATAAGGCCGATCCGGAAAAATCCTAATCCAAACCTTGCCTGTCTTGCCCAAATGTCTAGCCATGACCTTCCTGGCTGATTCAATCTGATTAGATTTTATTCGGTCGGTAGCAAGAGCCTTCAGGCCGAAAGAACCGAAAGATAAAGTGGTTCCTCTCGTTTCTATTCTTGGCTTTTTCGGATTGGACCGGTCGCTCTGCCATTTTCTAAATTTTACTTTTTTTGGTAATAACATAATAATTAGTTATCAAGTTATAAAGTTTGTAAAGTTATAAAGTAATTTCAAATTCGCATTCAACTTTATAACATTATATTGACTAGCGAGGATCATGTGAAAATTCATTTACACAATGTCCGAGCGACGTCAATATATCGTAATCGATATAACTTTATAAACTTTCTACTTTTTATTGAATATTTCTCCTTTGTAAATCCAAATCTTAATACCTAAATCTCCGTAAGGCAAGCTGGCCCGTTCACGAGCAAAACTAATATCAGCTCGGATGGTCTGAAGCGGTATGGAGCCGCGCTTGATCTGTTCGCTGCGGGCAATTTCGGCGCCGCCGAGCCTTCCAGAAAGCTGTATCCGCACTCCTTCCACGCCCCGAACAGACATTATTTTCTCGGCGGCCTGCTTTAAAACTCTTCTGAAAGGGAGTCTCTTTTCCAGTCCTTCAGCAATGTTGTAAGCAAGGATGGCCGCATCAGCATCCGGATTTTGGGTCTCGACGATTTCAAGTTTAAAATCTTTTGGGATCGGTAATTTGCTTTTGGCCATGAATTGAAGCAAATCATTTTTAAGCTTAGCCGTACCGAGGCCTTCCCGGCCGATAAGCGTGCCCGGCCTCGATGTCCGAAGTATTAAGCGCAAGGACTCGCCCCGCCTTTCAACTTCAATCAAAGAAACATAGAATCCGCGAAGCTTCTTTTGCAGATATTCTCTAATCAAGACATCACCCTTGAGATTTTCTTTGAATTTTTTGGGTACCTTAAACCAGCGAGACTTCCAATCTCTTAATGTAACCAATCTATGGGCATATGGGTGAACTGTTTTGGACATAATGATTTCTCTACGAACTACGAATTTTGTACGAAAGTACGAAAAGAATTAAGAATTTGCATTGTTCGTATTTTCGTAATTTTTCGTATTTCGTAGACCATTTACTTCTTACTCTTTACTATCGGTTTTTTAATTTCGGCGGGTTTTTTCTCTTCCAATATAATCTTTATATGCGAAGATCTTTTCTTGATTTCCGAAGCTCTGCCGAAAGCTCGCGGCATAAAGCGCTTCAAGACCAGGCCTTTCTCCACCCGGACATCCTTTACAAAAAGATTCTCTGCCGGAACTTTAAAATTTTCAAGCGCATTGGCAATCGCTGACTCAAGTAATTTTTTCATCGGATCGGAAGCTCTTTTAATCAAAAAGGAAAGATCGTTTTGGGCGGCAGATACATTTTTACCCTTAATCAGATTCGCGACTAAGCGAACTTTTCTAGGTGACTGTCTGTAGTTTTTGAGTATGGCTCTCATGATTTTCTCTACGAAATACGAATTTTATACGAAAGTACGTAATCTCTACGAACTACGAACTTTGTACGAAAGTACGAAATTAATTGTTCGTACTTTCGTAATTTTTCGTATTTCGTAGAATATTTATTTCTTTATCTTCTCTTCCACCGTCGCTTTGGCCGCTTGAGCAGCCGCTATCTCGGCTTCTTTTTTCTTGGCTTCTAGCTCTTTTTGCATCTTGCCGCCATGCCTGATGAACTTGCGAGTCAAGGAAAATTCTCCCAATCGGTGACCGACCATATCTTCTCCAATTAAAACCTCTATAAAATCCTTGCCATTGTGAATGCCGAAGATAAAACCAACCATTTCCGGAGAAATCTGGGAATCGCGCGACCAGGTCTTAATTACCCCGGTCTTGAGCGGGTCTTTGCCTGAAATTTTTTTTAAAAGTTTCGGGTCAATGTATGGGCCTTTTTTTGCCGATCGTGTCATTATAATATTAGATTATTAATATTACTGAAAAAATAACAATAGTCAATTGTAATTTTTCTTTACTTCTTGCCGGTTTTTCTTCGGCTAATAATCAGCTGGTTCGAATATTTCTTAGGCTTCCTAGTCTTGACCCCCCGAGCCGGCTTGCCCCAAGGCGTCTTCGGCCCCGGCATGCCGATAGGCTGACGGCCCTCGCCGCCGCCGTGCGGATGATCAACTGGATTCATGGCACTGCCGCGAACGCTCGGACGGATGCCCCTCCAGCGGCTTCGTCCAGCTTTGCCAGAATTGACCAAATGATAATCTTCGTTGGAAACAACCCCGATAGTGGCGAAAGATTTTTCAGGAATCTTGCGCACTTCAGTTGATGGCATTTTAAGGTGGGTGTAGCCCTCGTAGTTGGCAACCACTTGAGCGAAGTTGCCGGCCGACCTGGCGATTTTTACTCCGCCGCCGGGCTTGAGCTCAATACTGTGGACGAAGGTGCCGACTGGAATATTCTTAAGCGGCAGGCGATTCCCCGCAGTAACCGGCGCTTTCTCGGAGACAATGAAAGTGTCTCCGACCAAGGCCCGGCTTGAAACCAAAATATATCTTTTTTCTCCATCAGCATACTGAACTAAAGCAATAAGGCCCGATCGATTAGGATCGTATTCTATAGTTTTGATCATAGCTCGGATATCTTTTTTGTTGTATTTAAAATCTATTTCGCGATAAAGACGATGCACGCCGCCGCCCTTGTGGCGGACCGTAATACGCCCTTGATTATTCCGGCCAACACCCCTCTTAAATCCCCGGGTCAGAGACTTCTCTGGCTCGGACCGAGTCAAAAGCCCCCTGTATGTGACAGTGGCCATATTTCTTCGCGATGGACTTGTGGGTTTGTATGATTTCATAAAAAAATTAAATCTATATTGCAATGCTTACTTCGCTTTACCACTTCTCGCCCCGTACTCAAAAATTTATGCATTCGATAAATTTTTGTAGTACTGGGGTGGTGATGTTGGTTTATAATGTTTCATAAGATCACTAATACCACTAATCTCGATCGAATACCACTAATATTTATTCGAGGTATTCGTATGAGATTCGAGGTATTCGTTACTTTATTTCTATTTTCTCGCCTTTCTTTAAATAAACATAGGCCTTCTTGCCGCCCCTTTTGATACCAGCTCGTCCTCGATAAATGACCCCCTTGTTCTTGACCCCTGCGGTCCTTATTTTAACTGGCTTTATTTTAAATTCTTTCTCAAAAGCTTTGCGGATCTCGGTCTTATTTTGGCCTTTTGGAATATTAAAAACATAGACGGATTGCTCGCCCAAAAAGGTGGCTTTCTCGGTGACTCGAGGACTAAAGTCGGACTTCTTGGTTATTTCTTTTTTTTCTTTATCTTTCGGCATGTTGTGGTATTTATTATAGCTTAGTCTTTAAAAATCCAAGGGAGTCTTCCGGCTTGGTAATAATGATATTCTTGCAGATAAGCACCTTGCTCGGATTAATATCTTTAAAATTAGTTAAGTAGACCGAGGGAATATTGCCGAAACTTTTCTCCAAAATTTTGTCTTGGCCAAAGTGAGTGATGCAGGTTTGCCTCTTTTTGCTCTCGGCAAACTTTTCTAATCCCGGAATCTTGCCCAAAGAATGAAGAACTTGAGTTGCTTTCTTTGTCTTAATTTCTTCCATCTCAATCTTGTCGACGAAGAAAACATGTCCGCGGCGAAGCTTTTCCGAGAGGGCCACTAAAAGAGCTTTAGTCCTCATCTTTTTATTAATTTTCTTTTTGTAACTTTTTTCTGCTCTTGGGCCGAAAGTGATTCCGCCGCCGATCCAGATCGGAGAGCGAGAAGAACCGTGACGAGCCCGGCCAGTTCCTTTTTGCTGCCAAGGCTTGCGCCCGCCGCCGCGCACTTCACTGCGAGTCTTGGTATGCGCCGTGCTCCTGCGTTTATTGGCGAGCATGCTGGTAATAACCTGATGGACTAAATCGCCATTCCAAGGCAGATTAAAAACACTCTCGGGTAAATCGATCTTGCCGGCTTTTTCTCCTTTTTGATTGTATATAATGGATTCCATGATTTTCTCTACGAACTACGAATTTTGTACGAAAGTACGAAATTAATTGTTCGTATTTTCGTAATTTTTCGTATTTCGTAGAATAATTATTTGCTTCTGATTTCCAACAATGTTCCTCTCCTCCCGGGGACAGCGCCAGAAATAAGAATTTGATTATTGTCCTTGTCCACCTCAAGCACTTTAAGATTTTTCACTGTAATCCTATCGCCGCCCATCCGGCCGGCCATGCGCATACCCTTCGCAACACGCCCGCCCGCGCGACCTCCGCCGCCAATGGCGCCTGGCTCTCTTTCTGAATGTTTCTGACCATGGGTTCTGGATCCGCCTTTGAATTTATGGCGCTTGACCACGCCCTGAAAACCCTTGCCTTTGGAAATGCCGCTGACACTTACTCTGTCGCCCTTGCTCAAATCCTCTGGGGGAGCTCCAACAAAAGTTGCCGCCGAGGTTTTTCCTTGGTCGTCAAAATACTGCACCATATCAATTTTTTTCCCTATAATCTTCATGACTGATTTTAAAGGAGCGAAGCGACTATTAAAATCGTCACCCGGTTAAATAAATTTCTTTCAAAGAAGAAATTTAAAATTTGATTAATCAAATTTTATTTAACTGGGTAAGGAAAATTACAGTCTCTCACTCCGTTCGTTCCTTAATTTTCACTTATTTCATCGTCACTTCAATATCAACCCCCGAAGGTAAATTTAAATTGGTCAGAGATTCAATAGTCTTCTGATCCGGATTCAAGATGTCGAGCATGCGCTTGTGAATCCTGATTTCAAACTGCTCTCGAGAATTTTTGTAGATGAAAGGAGAGCGGTTGACGGTATATTTTTTAGTTTCGGTCGGCAATGGAACCGGACCGACAATTTTAGCATTATGCCGAAGCGCCGTATCCATAATCTGCTTGACCGAGGCATCGAGAATTTTATTTTCATAAGCGCGCACGCGGATTCGAAGCCTTGGCGCTTCTTCCCCGCCTCGCGTCGACTTGTCTCCGCGAGTCGAG
>MFVF01000032.1:5024-11203 GCA_001785965.1 Candidatus Nomurabacteria bacterium RIFCSPLOWO2_01_FULL_42_20 | reverse complement strand
GCCGATGAGGCGGGCCCGGCCTCGCCTTGACGGCGAGTCGAGGCGGGCATAATTTTCTTAGCCGCAGCTTTTTTAGCTGAAACAGCCTTTGGAGCTTTTGGGGTCTTAGCTGTCTTTGTAGTTTTAGTTTTTGTAACCATATTTTTTAAATCCCAAGCACCAATCAATTTAAGCACCAAATTACAAGCACCAAATTACAAACAAATTCTAATGACCAAAATCCGACCTCCCCTTTCATCCCCTCCTTATAAAGGAGGGGAAAGAGGGGTGGTAGAATTTTGAATTTAGAATTTTGATATTGTTTGTAATTTGTGATTTGGGATTTGTGATTTAATAAGGTGATTTGGAATTTGTGATTTGGAATTTTCCAAAATTTTGGCTACGCCAAAATTTTTGTAACCACTCCCGCGCCAACGGTCTTGCCGCCTTCACGAATGGCAAATCTTTGTTTCTCTTCCAAGGCAACCGGAGCAACCAATTTAACTTTTAGATTAACCGTGTCTCCCGGTACGACCATTTCTACTCCGGCCGGCAGTATCGTCTCGCCGGTCACATCGGTCGTCCGCATGTAGAATTGCGGTTTATAGCCGTTGAAAAATGGAGTGTGCCGGCCGCCTTCTTCCTTCTTCAAGATGTAAATTTCAGAATCAAATTCGGTGTGAGGAGTGACGCTGCCCGGCTTGGCCAGAACCTGTCCGCGCTCAATATCTTCTTTCTTGGTGCCGCGGATAAGAATACCGGCATTGTCTCCGGCAATGCCTTCCGAAAGTGATTTATTGAACATCTCAATGCCGGTAATAATTGTCTTTTGAGTCGGCCGGAGTCCGATGATTTCAACCTCCTCATTTAATTTCACTTTGCCTCTTTCAATGCGGCCAGTTACGACAGTGCCTCGGCCTTCAATTGAGAAAATATCTTCAATCGGCATTAGAAATGGCTTATCAGTCTCGCGAACCGGCAGTGGAATGTATGTATCGATCGCATTTACAAGCTCCATAATTTTCTTGGCCCACTCATCGTTAATATCTTTTGCCTCCAGGGCTTTGAGTCCAGAGCCGCGGATAACCGGTACGCTTTTGCCATCAAAACCGTATTTTGTCAGAAGTTCTCTCATTTCCTCTTCAACAAGATCAATCATGTCTTTATCATCCACCATGTCGACTTTGTTTAAGAAGACAATAATATTCGGCACTCCAACCTGCTTGGCCAAAAGAATATGTTCGCGCGTCTGGGGCATCGCTCCGTCAGTCGCGGCTACAACAATAATCGCCCCGTCCATTTGAGCGGCGCCGGTAATCATATTCTTAATGTAGTCGGCGTGTCCGGGAGCATCAACGTGGGCATAGTGGCGGTTTGGCGTCCAGTACTCGCTGTGGTGCAGCGCAATTGTAATACCGCGGGCTTTTTCTTCCGGAGCATTGTCAATCTGGTCGACTCCCTCGGCCCGAGCGCCATAGCCGCCTCCGGCCAGATTCAAAACATGCAAAATACCTGCGGTTAAAGTTGTCTTGCCATGATCAACGTGACCAATGGTGCCCACATTCAAGTGAGGCTTATCTCTTTTAAATTCTTCTGCCATATTTCTTCTAATCGATAACCCGCATAAAAATTAGCCAAATATGCGAGCATCTCTAAAATAACTAATAACTAATAACTAATAACTAATAAAACAATTAGAATTCGCATGAGCGCATTTGTCCTAGACCGGTCCGAGACCAGTCGGACTTAGGTAGCGCGCATTGTTGTTTTTTGACTCGATGTCAAAAAACGACAACCCTAACCGCATTAAGCGTAGAATTTCATCATAGCAAATCAGAAATAGATGTCAAATTCACAGGGGATAAAGAAAAAGACCCCGCATTTAAGGGGTCCCAAACTGCTTCTTAAGGAGTATTTTAAGCTCAACGATTTTTTGTTTTCTATACTCGTCAAGCTTATTCAATTTGCGAAATTCTCGTATAATTATGCCATGAAGGCTTTCATGGCATTGTCGGAAAACAAGCTCATCTCCTTTCACCTTGAAAGAAAAATGCTGGTGCAGGAGGCCGCAGTTAGACTGCGCCTCGCGGCAGAAATTAACCACCTCTCCCTCGGAAAGAACAAGTTTCCCGTGTTGATCGCAAATTTTGCCTTTACCAAAAGTTACCTCCCATTCCTCGCTTATTTGGTCAAACTCATAAAATTTTTCAATTTCTTCCACTTTTGGCAAGCTAAACTGCGCCCAAAGTGCAGCCGGATACATCGCGGCCATCAGTATAAAAATTGCTTTTTTCATGATGTTTAAATTTATTAAAAGTTCAAAGGATTCACTATTTTCAAACTATTCTTTTCAATCAAGATTGTCAAGAAAATAAAGGTCCTCGGGGCAGAGCCCCGAGGTATTATAGGAATTCGCTTTGCTCGTTCATTCGCGCGGCAAGCCGCGCGGTATTAGACCTTTGATTCGACGTCGACTCGGACATCGTGAATGTGATTACACATTCACATGCTCCTCGCTCGTCGAAATAAAAGGTAAAGGGTAAAGGGGGGCAGGCCCGCCTGCCATCGCCTAAATGCTGATTATTTGGTAATAAAGATTATTGTAAAATTGATTACTTTATCTTTATAGTCACACTAATCGCTCTGGCATTGGCGGGCAGGCATCTTGCTATTGTTTTCGTGATGTAATGATTGTCTCCGCAACATTTTGAGGCACGATATCGTATCGGAAAAATTCCATAGTAAAGCCGGCCCGGCCTTCGGTCATCGAGCGCAGAGACGTCATGTAGCCGAACATTTCCGAGAGCGGCACCACGGCCTTGATAACTTTATACATGCCGCGCTCCTCCGTCCCCTCAATCAATCCGCGCTTGGAGGAAAGATTGCCGGTAATATCACCCATGAATTTATCCGGAGTAACCACTTCCACTTTCATCATCGGCTCAAGGATAACTGGCCTGGCGCGCCGGGCAGCGTCTTGGACTGCCATAGAGGCGGCAATTTTGAAAGCCATTTCATTCGAGTCAACTTCGTGGTAAGAGCCGTCGTAAAGATCTACGGAAACATTCACCATTCTGTAGCCAGCCACTACGCCTCGTTCCAAGCCTTCTTTAAGGCCTTTCTCCACGGCCGGAATATATTCCTGCGGAATGGCGCCGCCTTTGATGCTGTTGACGAATTCAAAACCGCCGGAACGCTTGGTATTCTTCGGCAGATCTTCCGGCAAAACTGTCATGTCCATCGGCTTGACGCGAATCCTGACATGGCCATAATTGCCGCGGCCGCCCGACTGCTTGATATATTTGCCTTCTGCTTCGGCCTCGCCTGCAATAGTCTCGCGGTAAGCGACTTGCGGCTTGCCAACATTGGCCTCTACGGAAAATTCGCGCTTCATTCGGTCAACAATGATTTCCAGATGCAGTTCGCCCATGCCCATGATAATCGTCTCGAGCGTTTCCGGATCGGACATTACTTTGAATGTCGGATCTTCTTGAGAGAGCCTGTTTAAGGCCATGCCCATTTTCTCCTGGTCGGCTTTGGTTTTCGGCTCAATCCGGAGAGAAATGACCGGCTCCGGGAAAACAATTTTTTCAAGAATAATCGGATTATCTTCATCGCAAATCGTGTCCGAAGTGACAGTGTCCTTGAGGCCGACTGCCGCGGCAATATCGCCGGCAAAAACTTTTTTTACTTCTTCCCGATCATTGGCATGCATTCGAAGGATACGGCCAATCCGTTCCCGATTACGAGTTCTGGGATTGTAAACATAAGAGCCGGATGAGAGCGTCCCGGAATAAACTCGGAAGAATATGAGCTGGCCGACAAAGGGATCGGAGGCAATCTTGAAAGCAAGAGCTGAAAAAGGTTCAGTGTCGTTGGCGTGACGCTCGATTGGTTCCTCTGTTTCAGGATCAATCCCCTTTATCGCGGGGAGATCAAGAGGGCTGGGCAAATAATCAGCGACCGCGTCCAGGACTAATTGGACGCCTTTATTTTTCAAAGCCGAACCGCAGTAAACTGGGAAAATTTTGTTTTCAATAACGGCCTGGCGTAAAACTTTCTTTAAAGTATCCAGCGGAATTTGCTTGCCTTCAAAATACTCGCTTAAAACGGCCTCGTCATTTTCCACTATTTTTTCAACAAGTAGAGTGCGGTATCTTTCAGCGTCGGCCTTAAGTTCCGGCGGTATTTCAGCGGGCGTAACCTTTTCGCCTTTCTCGCCCTCAAAGCGAAAAGCTTTCAAGAGCAAAAGGTCAATGACGCCCTCGTGATGCTCTTCAAGACCGATCGGGATTTGCATCCGGACAGCATTCTTGGTTAGGCGCTCCAGGATCGAAGCAAAAGAACGCTCGAAAGAAGCGCCGGTGCGGTCAAGTTTATTGATAAAACAAATGCGCGGAACATTGCCTTCATCGGCATAGCGCCAGTTGGTTTCCGATTGCGGCTCAACGCCAGCCACGCCGTCAAAGACAACCACGGCGCCGTCAAGCACCCGCAAGCTTCTTTTTACTTCAACGGTAAAATCAATGTGGCCGGGCGTATCAATAATATTAAAACGATGTTTGAATTCACTAGTCGGCTTGCCCTCCGTAGCCTTGGCGTAGGAGGGGGTCCAAAAACAAGTGGTGGCGGCGGCGGTGATAGTAATGCCGCGCTCCTGCTCCTGCTCCATCCAGTCCATAATCGCCTCGCCTTCATGAACTTCGCCGATTTTATGCGACACGCCGGTGTAAAACAAAATACGCTCGGAAACCGTAGTTTTTCCGGCATCAATGTGGGCAATAATGCCAAAATTTCTTACTTTTTCTAGTGGATATTCGCGTTCCATAAGTTCGCTTCGCTTACTACCGATCAACTCTGATTTATCCCGACCAGAAGCGTCGGGACTGATCAACCCTGATTTGCCGGTGTTAATCTGTTCAACAACCCATGGGATAATTCTGTGCTGATCCGTAATTTTATTTATCTTAATAAAAAAAACACGCAATGTTGTGTTCGATAAATATAACTCATTCCTCCCTTTTTTGCAAATAAAAAAGCAGTCTCGAGTTAGAGCCCGCTTTGTTAATTTTGCTGTTTTTTAACTAATTCATTAAATTTTTTCTTGCTTAAGCCAATTTTTTTTAAAATATCTTTTATCGGCATTTTAAAGTTAAACGTTATGCCTATGGCTTCAGCTTTTTCTTTAAGCTTCTCCAACACAATAATTTGAGCTCTTTCTTTTTTCTTTTCCCAAGATGCCGGATAAAGTACATTATCGTCTCCATTGGCTGAGCAAAAATAAGAAAGACGGTCAAAAGAATCCATTGCTTTTGTTCTCATTTTCTTTGGTTTTTAAATAACGATTAGTTTAACTCCGTTCAAATGCACAATATCAAATATGGATATTTAGTCAACCCAATCTACGCCATGGCGTAGATGTATCTAGACATCTATTATAAAAGCAAAATCCCCTTTCGGGGATTTTTTTATCAGTGCAAATTAGTTTTAAAATCAGGGTTGATCAGTAGGTAATTTTTGTAATCAAAAATTACCAGGCGAAGTGCGCAAAAGCTTTGTTGGCCTCGGCCATTCTGTGCATATCATTTTTCTTTTTAACAGCTACGCCCTCGCCTTTCGCGGCCGCCATCAATTCCGTAGCCAATTTAAAATGCGCCGGTTTGCCCTTGCCTCCGCGGGCGGCATCTCGGAGCCAGCGCATGGAAAGGGCAAGCCTTCTTTCGGCCCTGACTTCTCTCGGCACTTGATAATTGGCGCCGCCGATTCGCTTCGAACGCACCTCAAGGAGAGGCCCGGCATTTTTGATCGCCTGATCAAAAATCTCAAGCGGGTTTGGGTTGCCTGTTTTTTCTTTTATTAAATCAAGGGCCCGGTAGACCACTTTTCGAGAAACATCCTTCTTGCCGTCATACATAATATAGTTAATAAACTTCGCTAATTTCTGCGAATTATAAATTCTGTCCGGACTAGTAATATTTCTATTTTTTATTGGTCTACGCATTATAAAAAGTAAATTAAGTGAATTAAGTGAATTAAGTGAATTAAGTGAATCAAGCTTACCTCGCTTAATTTACTTGCCTCGCTTACTTAGCTGGTTTTGGCCGTTTCACTCCATATGAACTTCGGCCCTGCTTCCTCCCTTCAACGCCGGTCGTATCCAAAACTCCCCTGACAATGTGATAACGTACGCCAATCAAGTC
>MFVF01000032.1:0-4968 GCA_001785965.1 Candidatus Nomurabacteria bacterium RIFCSPLOWO2_01_FULL_42_20 | reverse complement strand
TGCCGGGAATGTAAGCGGTCACCTCGGAGCCGTTGGTTAGGCGAACACGAGCAATTTTCCTTAGAGCGGAGTTCGGCTTTTTAGGAGTAATGGTCGTAACTTTCGTACAAACGCCCCTCTTAAAAGGAGAGTTATAAAAAACCGGCCTGTTCTTAAGCACATTAAAACCGCGCCGCAAGGCAGTGGTGCGGGTTTTCTTGACTACGCTCTTTCTTTTCCTTTTTATTAATTGGTTAGTTGTAGGCATAAAACATATATTACTTAAATTATCTGTTTTGCAAAACCCTAATTAAAATTACCACTTCTCGCCCCGTACTCAGAAATTTGTGCACTCGACAAATTTCTGTAGTACTGGGGTGATTAGTTGTGGGCATGATAGATTTTTAAGGAGTGAAACGACTATAAAAATCATCACCCTGTGAAATAGGCCGCCAAAGTGGCCTCCTGCCCAAGGCAGGATTTCACAGGGTAAGGAAACTTGAAGTCACTTCGTTCCTTAGTTTCCTTACTTTAATACAACACTCAAAAGAATGCAACCTGCCTGCGCAGGCAGGGGGGAATTTTAAATTCTAAATGTTCGATTAACAATCTTTTTGGCCCTAAATGACCCTGATTGATATATCTTCTCATACCCGGCCGGCGGAGGCGGCCCCTCAACTGGTTCGACTTCGCTCACCACAGGTTCGCTCGGGGCAAGTAGCTTTTTTTCTATTGTAACATAATAAGTCCCGAGGGGTACGAGAAGGAAATAACGGCCCAATTGGTTCGAAACCGCCCTCCCTATCTGCACCCCCGCCTCCGAGAAAACTTTAATAACCGCGAAAGGAATCGGCAGACGATCAGCTTTTGACAATAAGAGAGCCTTATAGGACGGTTTGAGAATACGGGCCCGGCGCATAATCCAGACTAAAACATAGAAGGCGAAAATAGGGCCGTTCAAGCCGGCCGGACTCATCAAGAAGACTGCGGCCGAAATCAAAAAGCCAGCCGTAAAGAGACCGGTCGAGAAACGGTTGATCCGAATATCTTTTTTGACCCATTTGGAGACATAGCCCCTCTCGTTCTTCGCAATCTCATTCCAGTTGATCTTGAGAGCATCCATGGCAATGTCCTTGGCAATGACATCGCCGGCCGTAGAGATGACAATCGGCTCACCGAAATAAAGCTTGTCATAAATTTCATGTCTTTGCTTGCCAGAGAGCTTTTTGGAAGGCCAGAGGTAATCAACTTTATTAGCCGAGATATAGTAAGTGCCGGGGGAAGCGACAACAAAGCCGTAGCGGCCGTTGATATCGGTGATGCGGGTGTCAATTTCATTGCCGGAAGCGTCATGCAAAACGACATAGGCGGGATCAAGGCCTATTAAAGTGTCGGCGTCAAAGACTGTGCCCCAAATGTATGATTTCTTCTTAATGCCTAAGAAGGTCAAAAAATTATAAAATCCGCGCGAGAAAAGAGCCCGGATATTCGTGGCATTAAAGCCAATACCAAAAAGATAACTAAGCGTGCTCGATAAAAAACCGGCTAAAATTCCGAAGGTCATAAATGTACCGGCTACCGCCAGGACGGCGGTTTCCTGCCGCTCCTCGGCAATAGTCTTGCTGGAAGGAGTGCCGCACTGATTTTTATCCGAGCAGAACTTTATGGTAAAACCAAAAACTTCCGGCGATGGATTCCGGTAGCGGTAAGAAAATATTGTCGTATTTCTAACCTCGTCATAATTTTTCTCAAGGGACGGATTATAAAGCGAGTCGCCATAGATTGTATTGCCGCTTCTGTCAAAGACATCAAGATTAAAAAAGTTTTCCGGCGACAGTACAAAGGACCCGGGCATGTCCCAAGAAAATATTATTTCACTCCTTTGAGCTAAAGCGGGCGACGGTTCGACTACGCTCACCGCAAGCAGGGGGAAAATGAAAATAAAAAAAATAAAAAAAAATTTTATCCGTATTTTTCTCAAGTTACTCATATAAATTTTAATTCGCATGAGCACAATTAAGGACTCCAGTAAGACATTGTCTCGCCATTCTGTCCGGGGAAAATTCTTTTTTTTTGGGGTCGCTGTCTCTGCCTGCTGGCAGAGCGCTGCCTCTCGCGCCGTCGCGCTGCGAGACACCCCAAAAAAAAGAATTTTCCCCGGACAGAACATTCGCATGAGCGCATTCGTAGTGCGCATTGCCATTTCCGGACTCGATGTCCGGAAATGGCAACCTTAACCAAATTTTAGCTTAAAAACCTATTCCTGTAAATTGTGTGCCGGTAAACAAGCCGAATAAATAAAAAATAACGGCGGATAAATATTTCCAAAGAAAGAAAATAAAGAAAAGCAGGATAAATAAAGAATACCTCTCTAAAAAATATTGGATGTTTCGGAATCGGGGCGGCAGAAGCGAAAACAAAATCTTCGAGCCGTCGAGCGGAGGAATCGGCACCAGATTAAAAACGGCCAAGACGATATTAAGGAGAACAATGATGGTGGCGATGGAGTAGAATGCCGGCGACTCGAAATTAAAAGCATAAGCCGCGCGCAGAAGAACACTGAAAACTACGGCCACGAGCAGGTTGGCTAAAATACCCGCGGCGGCCACGGAGAGCGTCCCCCACTTTTGATTTCTCAAATTATTTGGGTTGTAAGGCACCGGACGCGCCCAGCCGAAAATAATGCCGGCCTTGGTTATGACCAAGATAAGGGGAATCAAAACGGAGCCGACCGGGTCCAAATGTTTGAGCGGATTGAGCGTCAGTCGGCCGGCCAGCCGGGCCGTCTGGTCGCCCCAGTAAAGCGCCGCATAACCGTGGCTGACTTCGTGAATAACTACGGACATTATAAGAACGGCAATATAAAAAATAATATCAACACCACTTGTCATTGTAATGTTCTTATGATAACATCATCTCTACGAAATACGAAATATTACGAAAGTACGAACAATGCAAAATTCTACGAAATACGAACATATGAAATCCTATTTCGTACTTTCGTACAAAATTCGTAGTTCGTAGAAAATCTTATGAAATGCTGTCCCATAACTAAAAAAGGTTCAATCGTCGGCGGCGGCTATTCCAATCGCACCCGGGCGACCAAGTTCAACCCCACCGGCAAGAAAAGAAAATACCCCAATCTTCAAAAGAAGACTCTTTTTGTCCCTGAAATAAATAAAAAAATTACTTTAACTCTCTCCACCCGCGCCATCAAAACCATCAATAAAAAAGGAGCATACAGTGTTCTTAAATCAGCCGGTCTGATTTAAGACATTTGACAATTGACCATTAACATTTGACTGGGATTAATTAATTTTCATGACCCCCTCCCAACCTCCCCCTTATAAGGGGGAGGGGCTAATTCCTCCTCCCCTTTAAAAGGGGAGGATTGAGGAGGGGTCGATTCCTCCAGTTTTCCGCTGAAAAGTTTTTCATATTCTTCTCGTGTGCCGCGGGCAAAAGTCACATCTTTGCCTTCCGCGAAAGAGGTCGCAATCGTGTCTGCCCGCTCATTGCCCAATATTCCGGTGTGCGCTGTCACCTGTCTCCATTTAAGTCCCCCTATTTTCTCGCGGTGACTGGAGAGCAAGAGAAGTCTCTGCCAAAGATCTTGATTCAAAACAGGTTTTTTGCCGGCCGTCTTCCAGCCCTTTTTCTGCCAGTTAAAAATCCATTTAGTTATTCCGTTCAAAAGATATTCGGAGTCAGTATAAATTGTCACCTCGGCCGAATATTTTTCCACGGCAAGCAAGGCCTCAATCGCCGCCATGATTTCCATCCTGTTATTTGTCGTAACCCCTTCAGATCTTTCACCTATTTCAAAAACTTCATCTTTTTTTTCTTCGCCTGATTCGCCTTTCGTATTACTTCTTAACCAAATGACCGCTCCGAAGCCGCCCGGACCCGGATTGCCGAGAGAGGAACCATCTGTATAGATTATTATTTTATTTGCTACGCTCATAAAATATCAATAATTTTTAATCTCAATTCTGTCTTGTTGCGAAAAACATTTTTTTCAAGATTAGCAAGTAAATTTATTTTTTCGCCTACGGCAATCGGCTTAGTGAAACTTTTCTCATTCTTAAAAAACTGAATCGCCTTCACTTTCTCCTCGAGAACAATTTCTAAATGCTCGTTATTTTTTCCAAACTTTTTTATTCCGGAAACCTCTACCCCCTCGAACAAAAACACCGGCTTCGGATTGCCTGTTCCAAACGGCGCCAATTTTTGAATTGCTTCATAATTTTCCATCGTCACATCTTTCAAACTTAATTTTGCATCAAATTCACATCGGCGTTGACTTGTGGTGAGCATTGTCGAACCATCAGTTTGGCCAATCTTTTGGCAAGCGGCCAAAAGATTGGCCTCCAAAAAATAAACCTGGCTCTGCGAAACCGAAAAACCGCCGGCCATATCGTGACCGCCGTAATCGAGTAAAGTATCGGCTTCAAGTTCCCGCATAAGCCCGACCACATTCACGCTCCCGTCCGAGCGACACGAACCCTTGAAAGCCGGAGCTAGACCGGGTCTAGCTCCGGCAGAACCCCAGACAAAACAAGGCCTTTCGTACTCATCCGCAATTTTTGAAGCCACTAGTCCCAAAACTCCGACCCGCCACGCGGGATTACCGATGACAATCAGGCTCTTTTCTTCCCGCTTGGCCAAATTCTTTTTAACCTCTTTCATAATGCCGGCCACTAATATTTTCCTTTGATTATTTATTTCCGAAAGGCGCTCCGATAATTCCTCGGCCTTATTTTCGTCATTGGTCGTGACGAGATCGAAAGCAATGCGGGGACTCTCCATGCGCGACGCGGCATTCAATCGCGGCGCCAGAGTGAAAGTGATATCGTCCTCGGTCAAATTACTAAGATCAACCCTGTTTTTTGAAAAAAGTTTTTCTAGGCCAAGCCGACGATTTTTCCGCAAAACTTTAAGACCATAAAAAGCCAAGGCTCGATTCTCTCCCAAGAGTGGAACTTGATC
>MFVF01000031.1 GCA_001785965.1 Candidatus Nomurabacteria bacterium RIFCSPLOWO2_01_FULL_42_20 | reverse complement strand
GTACTTTCGTATAAAATTCGTAGTTCGTAGAGATATCAAGTTATACACTCCAGTAGTAGAAAATTCTGCCGAGTGCGCAGAATTTTCACTACGGGGCGGGAAGTGGTAAAACAACACGCGCATTGTAATACAAACTTAATTTTTGTAAAGGACTGCGGTGACAAGATTATCCACAGGATATCAACAGGTTAATTAAGTTTTGGGCGCATTTGTTTTTTACAGGAGAAAGAATATAATGGGTTTGAAATTATATCGAGTACGATATAATGACGTCGTTCGGACGTTGTGTAATTGATTACACTTCCACACGATCCTCGCTAGTCATTATAAACTAATACGAGATAACTCTTATGGAATCAAAACAGCTTTGGGATAACTGTTTAACTGAAATTGAGACCGGTGTTTCAAAAGCCAACTTTAGCACTTGGTTTAGAAATACTCGTTTAATCAAAGAGGAGGGCGGGACTGTCTATTTAAGCGTTCCAAATGAGTTTGTCAAAGACTGGCTCTTAAATAAATTCCATAAGATGATTTTAAAAACCTTTAGGAATTTTAATGAATCTGTTCGGGCGGTGGAATACATTATTTCCAAAGAGGAGCATAAAAACAAAAATGATGATTCTGTAACTGTCAGCAAAAATGCGGCCAACCGGGAGCTGCCTTTAAATAATTTTTATATTGACAAAGAAACAAACCTGAATCCGCGCTACATGTTTGATTCTTTCATTGTCGGTCCGTTTAATGATCTGGCCCACGCCGCTTCTCAAGCCATTATTAGTAATCCTGGCCATAACTACAACCCGTTCTTTGTTTACGGCGGGACTGGTTTGGGTAAAACTCATTTGATTCAAGCTGTTGGAAACGCCATTAAGAATAAATATCAGGAAAAAAAAGTTTACTACGTTACTCTGGAGAAATTTGCCATTGATTATATCAATTCTATTCAACATAATAATGTTAATTCTTTTAAAGAGAGCTACCGAAAATATGATGTTATTATTATTGACGACATTCAGTTTGTTGGAAAAATGGAAAAAACCCAAGAGGAGCTTTTTCACCTGTTTAACGTCTTTCACGAAAACAGAAAACAGATCATTTTCTCGTCTGACAAGCATCCCAACTATATCCCGGGTCTGGAAGACCGGTTGAAATCAAGGTTTGCCGCCGGTATGATTGTTGATATTATCAGCCCGGAATACGAGTCGAGACTGGCAATTTTAAATGGTAAAATAAAAGAAATTAACATTGTCTTACCGGAAGAAGTCTTAGAATATATCGCTTCTTCAGTTGAGGGAAATATTCGGGAACTGGAAGGTAGTTTTAATCTGATCGTCTGTCAAACAAAGCTAAAGGAGGGTAATTTGACATTAAACGAAGTTAAAAACCTTATTAAAAATAATGTCAAACCAAAGAAAAATATATCCATAAAAGATGTTGTCCGTGTAATTTCAAGCTTCTATAATATAGAAGAAGGTTCAATTTACGAGAAAACCCGCCGAAAAGAGATTGTCAGAGCCAGGCAGGTGGTTATGTATATTCTAAGGGAAGATTTCAACATTTCTTACCCGATGATTGGGCAAAAACTTGGGGGAAAAGACCACACAACTGTGATCCATTCTTGCGGCAAGATTAAAGATGAACTGAAAATTAACAGCTTATTAATGAATGAGCTGGACCAAATCAGGGAAATTTTTAAGTAAATAATTGATAATTTGGGAGTTATCCACTTATCAACAAGATTAATAGTAATAATAAATTAAAATATATTAATATTATGAAATTAGAATGCGATGTGGAAAAACTAAAGAATGCGATTTTAAAAACCGAAAGAGTTACCGGAAAAAATTTAAGCTTGCCAATTTTAAACTCCATTCTTTTAATAGCTTCCGAAAAAAACTTAAAACTAAGAGCGACTAACTTGAGTCTTGGAATAGAAATTGAAATCCCGGCCAAGGTTTATAAAGAAGGGGTATCGGCCTCAAGCGGCGATGTTTTAAGCAATTTCTTTGCCAATATTTATAAGGACGAAACAGCCCTTCTTGAACTTAAGAGCGGTAATTTGTCGATTAAAACGAAGAATAATGCGGCCTTAATTAAAAATTATTCACATGAGGATTTTCCGACCCTGCCGATAGTTAAAGAAAATTTATTTAAAATAGACGCTGAAAAATTATTAGACGGCATCAAGTCTGTTTACTTTAGCGCCGCCCTCTCCGACATTAAGCCTGAATTTGCCAGTGTTTATGTTTTTACCGACAGAGATGATTTAATTTTTGTGGCCACCGACTCTTTTCGCTTAGCCGAGAAAAAAATAAAACTTAAAAATCCACTGGCCATTGACGGTCTCTTAATTCCTTTTAAAAACGTCACAGAAATAATCAAGCTCTTAGGGGATATTAAGGGAGAAGTTACGGTTTGTTTCAATAAAAACCAAATCTCTTTTTATTACAAAGGAATTTATTTAACATCTAAATTAATCAACGGGACTTTTCCGGATTACAGGCAAATTATTCCCAAAGAACACCAAACCGAAGCAATTTCTTTAAAACAAGATTTATTAAACGCCCTCCGGATTTCAAATATTTTTTCAGACAAATTCAATCAAATCGTCTTAGAGGTAAAACCAAAAGAAAAAATATTCAGCGTTTATTCAAAAAACACCGATATTGGCGAAAATAGAACAAAAGTCGAGGCGGCCCTTAAGGGCGAACCGATTGAAATTAATCTAAACTACAAATATTTCTTAGATTGTTTTCAAGCCATTTCAAGCGACAGCTTGACGGTCAGATTAAACGGGGTGAATAAGCCGGTGATTATAAAAGGTGTTTCAGACGACACTTTTACTTATCTGATAATGCCGATGAACCGCTAACAAACGAATACCACGAATCTTTCCTCCGACCCGGGTCGGAGGACGAATACCACGAATTATTAGTGGTATTCGATTGAGATTGGTGGTATTAGTGTTTTATTTATATGCAGCCGATAAAAAACTTTTTAGAAAAATTTAGAAATATTATAAGAAGCGACAAAGAGCTGAAGAATAAAATTGTCGAAAGCATTCAAAAAGAAACAAGCGTTCGGGTAAGCGAATCAAAGATAAAAATAAAAGAAAACACCGCCTTCATTCAAGAAAACCCGATAGTTAAAAGCGAGATATTTATAAAAAAAGAAAAAATCCTCATCGCCCTTAAGGGCCTTATCAGAGACTTGCGCTGATTTTTAAATCAAGAACTTGTTGAGAACTGTTATAAACCACATCTTGGGCAATAATTTTAATTTCATTTTCTTCATTTAAGTTTTCAATATCTCGCGGCGTAAAAGAAAAAGAAAGAGATGATCCGCTGGAGCTTTTCAGTAAAGTGTCGTTTAAAAAAACATCCATCTTCTTAATTTGATATGCGCCGGAAGCATTAACTAAAAGACTAATCTGCTCGTCAGGCGCATAAACCCTGTTCAAATCAAGGCCAGAAACCTCTATTTTAGGGCTTTTTTCTTCAGTGTGTATGTCATCATAGGCGATTGGCTTACTCGCTTCAGTTACAAGATTAAATTTATATTTATTCTGTTCCCACCACGCCCCGGTCGGTATTTCCCATCTCTCAAGCTGTCTGTCAGAAGTATCAAGAGGATCTTTTTTAACACGGGGATTATTCTTATCAATCCAATATAAAATATCATGAACGTTAGTGATAACCTTTTCCTCCAATGTTTCCTTTGGTGTTTTTTCCGTCGCTAATTTGCCGGATATTTTGTCAATAAAAAAACTTTCACCGCCAAACCAGTTTCCTCGGATAATCGGCGGCAGAGACGGATCTAAAGCTAAGTCCGGCTTTTCAAACGGCTCCGGCGGATATTTTTTCAGAGCCTCTTTTATAAAGGCGTTCCAAATTGGTCCGGCCAGCGCCGCCCCGCCTTTTTTCATCGGAGTATTGTCATTGTTTCCAACCCAGACGCCGACAACTACGGCAGGAGTATAGCCGATCGTCCAGGCATCGCGATTATTATTCGTGGTGCCGGTTTTAACCGCCACTTGCGCCCCGGGAATTTCCAAAACCGAGCGGGCTCCGAAGGTTCCGATACGCGCCTGGTTGTCAGAAAGAATATCTGAAATCATTAAAGCCGTATTTTCCGGCAAAACTTTTCTTCCGAGGGTTTCTTTGAATTCTTCGGTAATTTTACCTTGACTATCTTCTATTTTAAGAACCCACTTCGGGTCTTTTCTAACACCTTTTCCCGCAAAAGAGCCGAAAGCGCTGACCATGTCCATTAAAGTAACTTCCCCGCCTCCGATAACCAAGGTCAGTCCGTAGCGGCCCGGGTCCTCTAAAGTATTTATGCCCATATCTCTGGCAAGACGGATAGCATCTGCTACACCGACCAAGTAAAGCATTTTAACAGCCGGCACATTTATAGATTCTGCCAAGGCATGACGCACAGTCATCGGCCCGCGAAATTTATTATCGTAGTTGCTCGGGCTGTAACAATCTTCCTGCTTGTATCCGGGCATGGCAAGCGAAGTGGAAGGGTCGCAGGTGGTTTGAAATTCAGTCTTAACATCAAAGAGAATTGTATCGGGCGTATAACCCTCGTTAAATGCCACGGCGTAAATAAAGGGCTTGAAGGCCGATCCGGGCTGCCTTTTGGCTAAAGTAACATTATAGGCTCCGTCGACATCTTGATCAAAATAATCTCGAGAGCCGACCATGGCTAAAATCTGGCCAGTTGCTGGATCAAGAGCCAATAGCCCGGCATTCTTGCCATTGAAATTTTTTTCATTTTCTTTTGCGATACGCGCAACTATTTCTTCGGCCTTCTCCTGTAGTTCATAATCTAAAGTAGTTATAACTTTCAGGCCCTCTTCCATAGCCCCCGCGCCGTATTTTCTCTCCAGATAATCTTTTATGAAAAAGACAAAATGCGGGGCCTTTATTTTTATCTTCTGCTCCGGTTTGAACACCACCTCTTCTTCCCTCGCCGCTAAGTATTCTTCTTCCGCGATAAAGCCGAGATCATTCATACGCTTCAAAATAATGTTCTTTCTCTGGTCAAGCTCGCTTCTCCTCTTACCATATGGAGAATAGCGGGTCGGGGCTTTCGGTAGGGCGGCCAAGTAGGCCGCTTCAGAGAGCGTCAGATCCTCCGCATTTTTACCGAAAAATGCGGAGGACGCCTCGGCTATTCCATAAACAACTCCGCCATAGGGCGCCTCGTTTAAGTAGGATTCCAAGATCTCGTCTTTATCCAAGACACCCTCTATTTTAATCGACAGGATCCACTCCTTTAATTTTCTGGTAAGCGTTTTCTCGCGGGTCAGCAGTGTGTTCTTAATAAGCTGCTGGGTGATAGTCGAGCCGCCTTGGGAAAATCCGCCTCGGATAACGTTTGCCCAAAAAGCCCGCATAATAGACTTGATGCGGATGCCTTCATGCTGGTAGAATTCCGTGTCTTCTATGGCCACAGTGGCATTTTTTATATTCACTCCCATTTCTGACAAAGGAATGACTGTTCGCTTAACGTTTTCATAAACATCATATAAAACCACTTCGCCGGTCCGGTCATATATCTTCGTTGATTTTATTACTTTACGGTCCTCAAAAGATTTAAAGTCTGGAATCTGGATCAAGGAGACCCAAATGACAACGGAAGCCAAAAACAAGACAAAAAGCCCAGCCGCTAAAAATCCGAAGTTTTTTATAAGTTTTAGTAGAATTCGTTTCATTTTTTTGCTATCATAACATATTATGGCCATAAATCGAGACCCTGAAATAATAAATGAATTACTAACCAGAAGTATTTCAAAAATATACCCCTCTAAAGAATCGCTCCAAGAAGCGCTGTCTTCCGGCAAGCCAATGCGGGTTTATGTTGGCATTGACCCAACGGCAACTTATGTTCATCTTGGTCATTCAACTAATTACATCCTGCTTAAAAAATTTCATGATCTGGGCCACAAAATAATAGTTTTGATTGGAGATTTTACGGCAAGAATTGGAGACCCAAGTGATAAAACAGCTTTACGCAAAAAACTTTCTATAGAAGAGATTAAAAATAATTTAAAAACTTTTAAAGAACAAATTGGTAAAATTATTGATTTTAAGGATAAAAAAAATCCCGTTGAATTTGCTTTTAATTCCAAATGGCTGAAGAAGCTTTTATTTGAAGATGTTTTAGAAATTACTTCCAATTTTACTTTACAGCAAATGGTTGAAAGAGACGCTTTTCAAAAAAGAATAAAAGAAAATAAGCCCCTTCACCTCCATGAACTTTTTTATCCCATAATGCAAGGATATGATAGCGTTGCGCTCAATGCGGATATTGAAATTGGAGGAACTGATCAAACATTTAATATGCTGGCCGGGAGAATCTTGGTTAAAAATATTCAAAATAGAGAGAAATTTGTTATCACCACAACCCTTTTGGAAAATCCTGTTACCGGAGAGAAATTAATGAGCAAAAGCTTAGGGACTGGAATAGGACTAAATGAATCGCCGATGAATATGTATGGAAAAGCCATGAGCCTGCCAGATGAAGTGATTACAAGATGTTTTATAGACTGTACTTTTTGGCCAGTTGATAAGATAAAAAAAACAGAGAAAGAAATAGGAAAATTAAAACCAAGAGATTTTAAAATGATGCTGGCTCACGAGATTGTTAAGATGTATCACGGAGAAAAAAAGGCGGGGGAAGCGGAAGAGTTTTTTATCAAGACCTTTCAAAAAAAAGAAATTCCCGAGGAGATTCCGGAAATTAGGGCGGAGAAAGGAGAAAAACTGGCGGATGTTTTAATCAAGGAAGGAATAATCAAGTCAAAAAGTGAATGGAGGCGTCTCGTCGACGAGCAGGCCATCCACGATCTTGGTAACAAAATAGAGATAAATGATTATCATTTTAAAGTAGAAAAAGAGACTATTTTAAAGATAGGCAAAAAAAGGTTTATAAAAATAAAACAATAAAACAGTCCGCTTTTAAGCGGACTGTTTTATTTATATCTCTTCTTCTTCGTCTTCGCCCGAAAATTCTTTTCGGAATTTTTCTTCCTCGCTGTATTCTTCAGAACCCAAATCACTATCGGCCCCGAGGCCGCCCTCTAAATCAAGATCATCATTATAGCTCATGTTTGAATACTTACCGTGAATTACGAAATAGTTTCGTAACTCAAAGTAATAAATAAGCTTATTAATAATAATTGCTTATATTATTATCAAAAAGATAAATATTTAGCAAGAGTAAAAAAATAAATCTGTGGAAAACTTTGTGACTACCTGAATTTTTCGTGAGCCAAGCAAGTCAGCCCGACGGCAATGGCGTCTAGCTCGTCATCTGATTCAGCGGAATCATGCCGCGTACCGTCCATTGAAGCGCGGCTCTTATTTTCGATTTTAATCAGCTTTTTAACCATGGCCATAACTGCCTTTTTATCAGACTTGCCGTAGCTAGTTACGGCTATCTTAATCTGAAGCGGCGTGTACTCAAATATCTTAAGACCGGCTTTTTGAGCCTCGTACACAATTACTCCTCTGGCTTCAGCTACCCCCATGGCCGTTTTTTGATTGGTGGTGAAATAAAGCGTTTCAATAGCCATGGCGTCTGGCTTAAATTTTTTTATAACTGTGTAAATTTCTTTTCCAATCAAACCCAGTCTTTTACTGAAATCAAGTTTTGCGCCAGTCTTAAAACACTCAGAAAAAACCACGCAATCTTTCTCAAGAATCGCTATTCCAACGCGTTCATATCCAGGATCAATGGCAATGATTTTCATAAGTAAATCAAGTAAATTAAGTGAATTAAGTGAATTAAGCTTGGCTTGCTTGATTTACTTATCTTGCTTGATTTACTTTTTTTTATTCCGCATTTGTATAAACTTCTTGCACGTCATCTAGTTCCTCTAGCTCGTCAACTAATTTTTCAAGCTTGTGCAAATCTTCGTCTGAAAGAGGAATGGTTGTGGTTGGTACTAGGTTTTTCCCGCCCGAGGAGGATCCGCCTTTGGAGGAAAAAGCCCAAGTGACTGCTCCGATGCCAGCCAAACTTGCTTCATTATCAGATAAGATGTGTTTCACTTCTTGGGCAGTGCGATTGCGGTTGTCAGTCAGTGTTTCGATGATAAGGCCGACCCCGCCCGGGCCGTAAGCTTCATAAGTTACATTTTCCATTTGGGCCGACGGTTCAGCCGCCTTTTTTATGGCCCGCTCGATATTATCCTGCGGCATATTGGCTTCGCGGGCTTTTAGAACGGCCGCGCGAAGACCGGGGGCGTCCGCGTTTCCCTTGGCCAATTTAGCCTCAACGGTAATAAATCTGACCAATTTAGAAAAAATCTTGCTCTTTTTAGCATCAGTAATGCCTTTTTTGTGTTTTATTTGCGACCAACGATTATGTCCTGACATTTTGTATTCTTTTTAGTACTTTTAACGCATCACTTTTACGCTTTTCGTGTCTTAAATACGGAAGTAAGGAATCTAGTATTTTTGTAAGATCTTTTTTATTATACACAAATATTCCAAACACGTCTTTATTTGATCTTATATTTGATATAATTGAACCCGCGGCACGCACAAATTGGAAACGAGTTTTTACTCCAATTTTTGGAAGTATATATTTTTGAATATCCAACATTATACCTTTATCTTGGCTTTTTATTGAAAACAATGGTTGGTTCCTATTACTTATAGCGAAAGTTCCTTCGGCATCAACATAGCCTGCAAAAAAGGCCGATGAGTATTTTTTGGATTTTAAAACCCAAGAGGGAACATTTGAGTATTTAGATACTAAAAATTCAAACGAGTTATTTAAGTACGATCTTATGTTTACTGCTCCTTTTTTATCTGGCCCTATTTCTTTTACGTGACCGAAAGGTGCAAAGAGTTCACGAATTAATTTTATTTGTTCTTTTTTAGTACTATTACTACTTACTCTTATTGTTGGGCTGTTCGGATGAGTTTTACTTACATGGAGATCCCCTAGTCGGAACCCTATAATATATGCTTTTTCTTCGAGTGTTCCAGTAAAGTTTTTACGCTCGTATATAGGTTTTGTAAGAGCTTTTCCTTGCTGTATTGTTCTTGTGCGTATTTTATATATTTTTAATTTTTTCATTATTAATGCCTGGCTACAGTTCATTTTTTTTGCGATTTGATATGAACTCAAATGCTGATGGATATATAAATCCACTAAAGTTTTTATTGGAATTTCTATAAATTTAGGCACAAATTAAGTATAGCAAAACCAGGTTAAATTGCTCTTTTTTTTCAAGCCCTGCATAAGTTCACATACATATTGGACTCTAAGGAATTAGAGCAAAATGCGCCAATTTAATATTTCCAAAGGAATTATCGGCTTCAAAACAATGGAAAATCATATGCTAAAGTTCAAGTATATGATCAAAGAAGAAGCCAAAAGGAAAGCCAGAATCCTTAATTTCTGGCACAAACATGGATTAGAAGCAACTAAGGAAGCCTTTGGAGTCGGTCGATCAACTATTTTCCTATGGGAATCAAAGTTGAAAGAGTCCAAAGGCAAGCTTGAGTCTTTAAACAATCAATCTAGAAAACCCAAAACAATTAAAAAAAGAATAGTTCCAGAACCGATTGAGCTGACTTATCTGGTACAATACCGTCAGGCCGCATCATTCGCTTGGCTTAGTTTCACCGATGAAATATATTATTAGTAATCTTAATTTAACCCTCCAAAAGTCCAATATGTTATGGACGAATACACTTAATTGACTTTATTTTTTATAAACAGTATTATTAGGATTATTAATATATTAATTGCCTTTGGCGTAAAATATATGGAAGGAATAAGTAAAAAAGAAGAAAAAGTTAAATGGAGTAGTTTAAAAGAAACACATAAGAGAGCAATGTTTGGAGACCTAACAGCCTTTTTGGGTCAACTAAGTGAAGAAGGTTTGATTGTCGATGCTACTTATTTCCCCCCAGAAGAAGATTCAGGGGAACAAGGTTATACAGAATTTACTTTTGCTGATCCAGAAAATTATACAGCAGAACAGTTAGGGGCAGCAGATGATCGGACTAAAGTTTAATTTTTTACTGGCTCTTTCTAGATTTCCCTGTTTTTCGGCGGGTCCACCCGCCAAAGCTTTTGAAAGTTAAGTTTGTTTTCTATTTTTACCAGAAAAAAAGGGGTCAGAAAAAAAGAAAAAAGAAAAAGGGGTCAGTCACCTTTTTTGAGGGAATTTTATTTGATAAATAATCTCTTCAGCACTCTCTTATTAGTTGAACACCTGGTGTTGGTTTACTAACCACCGCTAGTTTTTTTATGTCTACTAACTCTGTCATATGACAGAGTTAGTAGACATAATCATTCGCTTGGCTTAGTTTCACCGATGAAATATATTATTAGTAATCTTAATTTAACCCTCCAAAAGTCCAATATGTTATGGACGAATACAAGCCATTGACAGAATTTTCAAGACGTGCTATTCTGATGGCTGAATAGGTTCTTTGCTTTTTGTATCGTTTGCGGGTTCTTGTTCTTCACGGACTTGAGCTCCACTCGAAAAATACTTCACGTGTGATTGGAACACATACGAAGACGATATACAAACTTAGGCAAAAACAGGAAGGTTTGCCGAAAACAAAGATGCTTCCAGCCGCGTACTTCCTGATTCAGTCGGCTGTCCAGAAATTCGTGTTCCTGACAAGAACAACGGAAAAGCCAGTCCAAGCGACTCCTCCTCTCCCCGTCCAGCTTGTCGGCTGGACAGGGGAGAAAAAAGAACAATCTCCGCTTCGGCGGATCAATATATAAAACACTAAATATAAAACACCAAACCCCATTCTTTATAGAGGAATGGGGTTTAAACTTTTTACAGTAATTTTTCTTGAGAGGAATTATTTTCTGGATAGTTGAAATCCAGATGCTCGTATGCTTTACGGGTGGCGGCGCGGCCACGGGGAGTGCGTTCGAGCAGGCCGAGCTGGATCAGGTATGGCTCAATGACTTCTTCTATGGTCGCCTCTTCTTCGGATGTCGCGGCGGCAACGGTATTTAAACCGACCGGCCCGCCGCCGAATTTCTCAATAATTACTTCCAGGATTTTCCGATCGTTTGAATTGAGACCCAGCTCGTCAATTTCAAGGAGGTTAAGCGCGCTAGAGACCATATCTTTGTTTAATTTTTTTTTATTGACTTGAGCATAATCCCGGCAACGCTTGAGCAGATAATTGGCTGTGCGGGGAGTGAAGCGGCTTCGCTTGGCGATTTCTTTTCGTCCAACCTCGTCAAGTTCAGTTTGGAGAAGCTGGGCGGATCTTTTTATAATCTCGCCCACTTCGTCTTCGCTGTAAAACTCAAGACGGAAAACTCCGCCGGAAAAACGCGAGCGAAGAGGACTTGAAAGAAGAGCGATCCTAGTTGTGGCGGCAATCAAAGTAAATGGCGGCAGGTCCAGCTGAATTGTCCGAGCCGAAGGACCCTTGCCGATGATGATGTCGAGGACTCCGGACTCCATGGCCGGATAGAGAACCTCCTCCACTGCTTTATTTAATCGATGAACCTCATCAATAAAAAGAATGTCGCCCGGAGAAAGATTGGTTAGAATCGAAGCCAGGTCCCCGACGCGCTCAATGGCCGGTCCGGAAGTGATTTTTATCTGCTTACCTGTTTCTTTGGCGATCAAATGAGCTAGGGTTGTTTTGCCTAATCCCGGCGGGCCGTAAAAAAGCAAGTGTTCCGGCGGATGATTTCTACCTGCGGCCGCTTCAAGCAGAATCTTCAAATTTTTTTTGATGTGATTTTGTCCGACATACTCTTCAAAACGAGTAGGCCGCAGGGTTTGGTCTAAGAAAGTCTCATCAATCTCGTTTTTATTGGCTTTTTTACTCATTTTGTTTTTGTTTGACATAATAATTTCTTTATGCTACACTATTGTAGATTAAAGTTATACACAGTTTTTACACAAATCTTTACACATATAATAACATTTAAATATAAATTTCTGTAGTATTATTAAGTTGTAAGATTCCCTAGCGGAGAAGAGCACCTTGAAGAGGACATAAACCTCTAAGCAATCAGGCAGGTTTGCCTATAGAGACTTTCAGAGGACATTTTGGTTCCCCGACTTGTCGGGGTTACGAAGACCATCCTTATATTTGTCTATTACTTATCACATTGTTATGAGATAAGGATTGTTTAGAGGTTTATGTTCTTTTTTATTTTCACTATTTGTGAAAATAATCCTGCGAAGCTTTAGCGAAGCAGGATAAACTGATCCTCGTAATTCGCATGAGCGCATTCGCTAAGCGCATCATGATTTTTTGGCTCAATGCCAAAAAATCATGACCTTGACTAGTCTTCGTAGAAATCCACCACCCCCTTTAATTCTTCGAGCGAAGTAACGCCGGGCAGAACTTTATTAATTACGCCATCCTCCTTCATGTCCAAGATGCCCTGCTTTTGAGCTGTTCTTTTAATCTCCCGTTCAGATGGTTCCGTCGTAATTAATTTTTCAATATCCTCATTCGTCAAAATTATTTCAAAAACACCGATTCGGCCCTTGTAGCCGATAAAGTTGCAAATCTCACATCCGACCGGATCATAAAGTTTAATTTCTTGTTCCGGACTTAGGCCTTTCAAATCTTTTCCTTCTTCAGCCGCCTTTTTCAAAATAAGCCGAATTTCTTCAGCCTCTTCCGCTTTAGCCGGCCTTTCTTTTTTGCAATTCGGACAGAGCTTGCGGACAAGTCTTTGAGCCATTGAGACCGATAGCGCCGAAGGCAGAATTTTTGGACTGACGCCAAGATCAATCATGCGGGGGATGACGCCCGCGGCGTTGTTGGTGTGAAGCGTGGAGAAAACCATGTGCCCGGTAAGCGATGCATTGACGGCGATCTCGGCTGTTTCATGATCGCGGATTTCGCCCACCATAATCATGTCCGGGTCTTGGCGCAGAGCGGCCCGAAGACCAGATAGGAAAGTATAATCCTTCTCTATCTCCACTTGGGTTTGAGTCACGCCGGCCAAGTGATATTCAATCGGATCCTCGATAGTAATCATTTTAATCTCCGGCGAGTAAATTTCTTTCATGAAGGAGTAAAGAGTCGTAGTTTTGCCGCTGCCGGTCGGGCCGGTGACTAAGATAAAACCATGCGGTCGGGCGATTTCCCGCCTCATTATTCCAAGCAGCTTGTCATCCATACCGAGGTCTTTTAATTCCACTTGGATGCTTTTTGGATTGAGCAAGCGCATGACGATTGATTCGCCGTAAGCGCCGGGAGTGGTTGAGGTTCGGACATTTATTTCTTCGCCCTTGATGAATATGCCAAAGCGGCCGTCTTGAGCGTTGGCGGTGACAGTCAGCTTCATGCCGGACAGAAGTTTCAGGCGGGAATTAATCAATCTATATTTTTTTAAGTCGAAGAAAACAACATCATGCAGAACGCCGTCGAGCCGGTAACGAACCCGCACCCTTTCTGTTTCAGCTTCGAAGTGCACGTCTGAAGCGTCAAGCCGTATGGCTCCAGCCAAAACAACCTCCAAGAGGTGCGAGATGGTGTAAGTTTTGCCTTTTTCCGCTTCATCAATTATTTTTTGAACATCTTGAATGGTTTTAATTTTTTCTCCCAAAGAGATTATAGTGTCGCCGGAGACATCCAAGCCCCCGACTCTCGAAGTTGCGGCAAAAGAAAGTTCTTTGTATCGGTCCCATACTTTATTTAAACTGCCGAGCGAAGCCATGAAGACAACGGGGGCATAGCCGCGCCGGAGAACAGAACTTTTAAAATCCTCCACTTCTTGCTTGGCCGGGTTACGAACGGCAATATGCAAACTCTTGCCGGAGAGTTTAAAAGGGGCAATGCCGTTTTTGCGGGCGTCTTCTTCGGAAAGAAAGCGCAGGGCTTCGTTGTCAATAATGATGCCGGCGGTCGAAAGGTTGATGTAAGGGATGCTGAACTTGGTTTGGGCCAGCATTTTTACAAGCTCCTCTTCTTCGTGTTTTTTGAGCTCATCTATTTGCTTATTTTGTTGTTCTTCGTCGAAGACTACCATTACCGTTATGATAGCACGGTTTTTTCTGAAATGTTAGAATGATTTCATGAAAACTGTTTCTAAAAATATCAAGGAAACAGCCAAACTTGCCAATGCTCTACTCAAACAAGTTATTGAAAAAAAGTCTGGTAGAAATCGAGCTTTGGTAATAGGGTTATGCGGCGAGCTTGGTTCTGGCAAGACCACTTTTACCCAAGAACTGGCCAAACTTTTGGATATAAAAGAGCATGTTGTCAGTCCGACCTTTGTTCTTATGAAGACCTACAAACTACGTTCTACTAACTACAAACTGCTCATACACATTGATGCTTACCGCCTCGAAAAACCGAAAGAATTGCTTAAGCTCGGCTGGCGGAATTTAATCAAAGACCCAAAAAATTTAATTCTGGTAGAATGGGCCGACAAAATCAAAAAAATTCTGCCGAAAGACGCCATCTTTATCTACTTCTCGCACTTAGGCAGAAACAAGCGTCGCATCGAAATCAAAACATAGGAGGGTCAGACCCTCCTATGGCTGTGGATAAAGTTTAAAATAAAAAATCCGCTCGGTTAAGAGCGGTAAGTTTTTGAAATGTGGCCTCGGAAGATATTAGTTATGCTATGGCTAATATTTTATTATCCAATGTATCACAAACATGCAGACACTCATTGCAGGCGTTTCGTAGATTCGCATCAGAGGTTGCGTCTTTAACTTTTGCGATTGTGTCGGTTATGGCTTTTTGGTCTTCTTTTTCCAAATCTTCAAGCGTGAACTCCCCGTCCTTAAACCACCTTTTTGGGTCTAATGGGACAAACTTTTCAATGTTATCAACGCTCAAAAAATAACCATCGTGTTTTAGGTCAACATGAGTCGGGTGGTGGCCTATGGTGGAAAGCACCCCTGCCGCAGTACCATAGGCGTTCTGTTTTTTGTGGTTCATTTTTTCCATATGTTTATATATTTATTTTTGTTAAAAAGACAATTTTTGAATTAAGCCCATATTACAACAAAAGGAAGGAAAGTCAAAGTTTAAATGATAAGGAGTAAGTATTAAAATCATGGTAGAATTATGGTAATGAAAGGAAAGAACCCCTCGACAAAGCTCGGGGCAAGAAAGAGAATAGTTTTGCTTGACGCCAATGCCATTATTCACCGGGCTTATCATGCCTTGCCAGAATTTACCTCGTCCCAAGGCGAGCCGACCGGCGCGCTCTACGGCCTCTCTGCCATGCTCATTCGCATTCTCTCTGATCTCAAGCCGGATTATATTTTTGCCGCTTATGATCTGCCCGGAAAAACTTTCCGCCACGAAGCCTATAAGGAATATAAGGCGGGGAGGATTAAGGCACCGGAAGAGCTCATTGCCCAGCTTAATCGCTCCCGCGACATTTTTACCGCCTTTGCTATTCCTATTTATGATCAGCCTAGTTTCGAAGCCGATGATATTTTAGGGACGATGGTAAAAAAACTGGAGAAAGAAAAAGACGCGGAAGTTATTATCGCTTCGGGCGACATGGATACATTTCAGCTTATAAACGGAAAAAAGGTTCAGGTTTATACTCTTAAAAAAGGAATAACG
Source organism: Candidatus Nomurabacteria bacterium RIFCSPLOWO2_01_FULL_42_20 (assembly GCA_001785965.1). Lineage (GTDB taxonomy): Bacteria > Patescibacteriota > Minisyncoccia > Phycocordibacterales > CAZVEC01 > 2-01-FULL-42-20. Next base: position 2,102 of record MFVF01000031.1, on the reverse strand, counting down.
GACGTAGTTATTTATGACGAAAAAAAAGTTTTGGAAAGATTTGGTTTTGGGCCGAAGCTTCTGCCTGATTACAAAGGGCTTCGCGGCGATCCGTCTGACAATATCATCGGCGTGAAGGGCATAGGTGAAAAGACAGCTACCACCCTTATTAAAAACTTCGGCACGATTGAAGAGATTTATAAGAAGCTCAAGTCAAGCCCTTCGACCTTGCTCGGGGCTGGAGTAAGCGAAAGAATTATTCGCTTACTCCAGGAGAACGAAGAAGAGGCGTTGTTTTCTAAAACTCTGGCCCAAATCAGAAGCGACGCGCCGATTGATTTTAAACTGCCGGAGAAAATTTGGCCGGAATCTTTCAGTGGAGAAAAAGCGGAGAAACTTTTTCACGAACTTGGCTTTAAAAGCTTGATTGAGCGACTGAAGAAGACTTTTGATTTCGATTTTTCAGCCCGCCCGGGCGTTAGCGGGCGGGCTGAAAAATCGGCTGAAGTGCTCGCCCAACGCCCAGCCACAGCACCAATGGAGCTCCGGCTCCAACGGCTGGAGAATGCACTGCTTCGCGGTGTTTCAGAGCAAGAAATCAAAGAAACTGGGATTGCGCTTTGGCTCATTGATTCAGAGAAAACTAATCCGGACCTTGAAGACATTTTAAATTGGGCCGGCACGCAGGATTTTAAAAAAGCCAAAGAAAAAATTTTAGCAGAGATAAAGAAGAATAAATTAGAAAATGTCTATAATGACATTGAACTGCCGCTCATACCAATTCTCAAGAAAGCTGAACAAAGAGGGGTTTTAATTGACATCGATTATCTTAAAAAACTTTCCGCAGATTATCACTCAAAATTGGCCGGCCTTGAAAAGAAAATATATAAATTAGCCGGAAAAGAGTTTAATATTAATTCCCCTAAGCAATTGGGCGAAATTCTTTTTGACAAGTTGCACCTTCCCATTAAAGGCCTTAAGAAAACAGCCGGCGGAGCCCGTTCAACTAGAGAATCTGAATTGGAAAAATTAAAAGAAGCTCATCCGATTATTGAAAAAATTCTTTCTCACCGGGAATTGAATAAACTTTTAACAACCTACATTGATGCCTTGCCGGCCCTAGTTGATAAAGACAACCGCCTGCATGCTCATTTTAATCAAGCTGGCACAACGACCGGCCGGATGTCTTCGGAAAATCCAAATGTCCAAAACATCCCCATTCGAGGAGAGCTTGGCATGGCGGTTCGCCGAGCTTTTATTTCGAGCCCTGGCCACAAATGGATTACTTGCGACTATTCTCAAATTGAAATGCGGGTCTTGGCTCTTTTTTCAGAAGACGAAAACCTAATTTCCGTTTTCAAAAAAGGAGAAGACGTGCATACCGCCGTGGCGGCCAGAGTTTTCGAAGTTCCGGAGAACAAAGTGACTGGAGATATGCGACGGATGGCCAAGACCATCAACTTCGGCATAATCTACGGCATGGGTATTAATGCGCTTAAACAAAATCTTGGTTCGACCAGAGAAGAAGCGGAACGTTTTTACAATAATTTCTTTAATCAATTTCCGAAAGTCCGCAGTTATTTTGATCAAGTTAAAAAAGATGCGGCAAAGAAAGGCTACACGGAAACTCTTTTCGGCCGCCGCCGCTATTTTCCGGCGCTTAAATCCAAAGTGCCCTATCTTCGCGCGGCGGCCGAGCGCATGGCCATGAATGCTCCGCTCCAGGGGACGGCGGCCGACATTATCAAGATTGCCATGCGGGAAATTGATAAAGAAATCAAAAACTCCAACTGGGAAGGGAAAGTGCACCTCCTCCTGCAAGTCCATGACGAGCTTATTTATGAGGCTCCTTCAGAAATAGCTTTGGAGGCGGCCCGGCTTATAAAAAGAGTTATGGAAAATGCGATTGAAAGCCGCATGCCTTTCGCGGCCAATGCCTATATGGGCGACAATTGGAGAGATTTGAAAATAGTAGTATAATGAAGTCAAGCTTCAAGGGCAGCCCGAAGCTTGACTTCAAACCTATGCAAAAAGAAAGCGTGCACCATATTTTGTCTTATTCTTACACGATTTACTTTCTCGGAATCATTGTCGGCATTCTGCTGGACCGCTTTTTGCCTATT
>MFVF01000030.1 GCA_001785965.1 Candidatus Nomurabacteria bacterium RIFCSPLOWO2_01_FULL_42_20 | reverse complement strand
AAATTTTTGAGTACGGGGCGAGAAGTATTTCAATTATAACTTTACTCTTTTCAAACGTAATGAGTTTAATACCACGGAAACCGAGCTAAAGGCCATAGCTCCGCCGGCTAAGATCGGGTTGAGCAAGATTCCGAAAAGCGGCCAAAGAACGCCGCCTGCCACTGGAATCAAAACTATATTATATATGTAAGCCCAAAAGAGGTTTTGTTTTATGTTCCGCAAGGTCTGCCGGCTTAATTTGATTGCTTCGTAGACGTGCATCGGGTCGCCGGAGATAAGCGTAATATCCCCCGCTTCAATCGCAATATCGGTTCCCGTGCCGATGGCGATGCCGATATCGGCCTGCGTAAGCGCCGGCGCGTCATTGATGCCGTCGCCGACCATGGCTACTTTCTTTCCTTTTGCTTGTAATTCTTTCACCTTTTCTGATTTATTTTCCGGCATAACTCTTGACATAATATTCGTTATGCCTAATTTACGGCTCACAGCTTGCGCCGTTCTTTCATTGTCCCCCGTCAAAAGCCAAATTTCCAAACCAAGACTTGAGAGTTTTTGAACGGCCAGCAAAGCCGATTCTTTTATTTCATCAGCCAAGGCAATCAGGCCTAAAACTTCGCCGTGCGAAGTTCGAGCTAGCCCGTGCGTGGTCGCTCTAGGGCCGACCAATTCTTTGGATTGGTTTAGGCCTAAAACTTCATCTTGGGCCTCGCCCGTAAGGCTATAGCCGAGGGAAAAAAGAAAAATAACTGTTTTGCCGCCTTGTTCAAGTTCTATTACTTTTTTATTATTTTCTTCTGTAACTAAAATATTAAATTCAGAGAGCCAATTTTGATTGCCCAGAAAATATTTCTTTCCGCCAATTTCCCCACTGATACCTTTGCCGGGCGTGTTTTTGAAATTTTTCACTTCAAGCAGTTTTTCATTGCTTGCTTTTTTTGCCACGGCGATATCAAGAGGATGATTATCAAGGCGGGCCAAGCTTCCGGCGATTTGCAAAAGCCGGGCTTCGGGCTCCCCGAAGTCAGACTTCGGGCTGCCCTTGAAGTCTGACTTCTGAAGCCCGGCTTTGATATCTGTAACAATTGGCTCCCCTTTGGTCAGCGTGCCCGTTTTGTCTAAAATGACTGTATCAATCTTGCCGGCCAGCTCAAGCGCCTCGGCGTCGCGGATGATAATCCCCCTCTCGGCGGCTTTGCCCGTGCCAACCATGATGGCCGTTGGGGTAGCTAATCCAAGTGCGCAAGGACAGGCTACAACCAGCACCGCCACCGCGTTGATCAAAGCAAAACGTAAAGAAGGTTCCGGCCCGGCAAAAATCCAAATAACAAATGAAATTATAGAAATAGCCAAAACAATCGGCACAAAAAAACCGGTGATTTGGTCGGCCAATTTCTGAATCGGCGCCTTGGAAGCCTGGGCTTCTTCAACGAGTTTAATGATGTGCGAAAGAAAAGTGTCCTTGCCAACTTTAGTCGCTCGCATTTTGAAAGCCCCGGTCTTATTGATCGTCGCGCCGATGACTTCATTGCCAACTTTTTTATCAACCGGCATGGACTCGCCGGTAACCATTGATTCGTCCAGAGACGACTCCCCTTCTATAATGAGCCCGTCGGTCGGAACTTTTTCTCCAGGCTTAACCAAAAGAATGTCGCCGGCCTTTATTTCTTCAACGGAAATATCCATTATGTGGCCTCCCTCATGGACAATATGAGCGACTTTCGCCTGAAGGCGCAGAAGTTTTTTAATCGCCTCCGAAGCGGCGCCTTTAGCCCGCGCTTCCAGGAATTTGCCTAAAATAACGAGAGTGGTAACAACAGCCGCCACGTCAAAATAAACATCAAGCCCGTCGACTGGCGCGACGATTTCTAAAATCGTAACAATTGTACTGAATATGAAAGCGGTGCCGGTGCCTAAGGCGACGAGCGTATCCATATTTGCCCGGAAACCCTTGAGCCCAAACCAGGCTCCGCGCCAAAATTGGTAGCCGACCCAGAATTCAACAGGCAGAGTGAGAATAAAAAGCAGAATAAAACGCCAGGAAGTTGGCAAGAATGATTCAAGATTAAAAACTTTGAAATAATCCGGGAAACTTAAGAGGATAACTAAGACAGACAATATGGCGCCGATTACGAATTTATTCCGCAGTTTTTTTATTTCCGCTTCTTTGAGCATCCGGTGATGGTCATGCATGTCCGCCGGCTTCTCTTCCATTCCCTCCATTTTATGTTCCGTATGAACTCCCTCTGATGAAACCCCGTCTGATTGGACGATAAGATTGTAGCCAGTATCTGCTACGGCTTTTTTGAGAACTTTTGAATCAATCTCCTCTTCGGATTCAACAGTCGCTTTTTCGGTCGCGAAATTCACGCTGGCGCCTTTCACTCCCGGCACTTTCTTGAGCGCCCGCTCGATCGTCAAAGCGCAACTGGCACAATGCATACCTATAACCGGAAACTGCGATTTTGTTGTTTTATTAGCCATAATTACTATAAAAAATTAAATTTGTTTTGCAATACTTGCCTTATCTAACCGCTTCTCGCCTCGCACCGAAATCAATAAGCATTCGTTATTGATTTCTGGTGCTGGGGTTGTTGTTTCTTTCTGCTCCATAGTATTTTACTTGATAATATCAAAATTTTTAATCTTATACCATTTCAAATGTTCATGCACGCTTGACCACAGAAATCCCAATCCGAAAGCAAACATTAATTCTTCCAATGGAATGCCTAAAATCAAAATTCCAGAGACTGCCGCAAGATTCCATACTTGCCGAACATAATCAGAATACAGAGTAGTTAGTATTAAAAAGTACAAGGAATAAAACCCTAAGAATATAAATGCGCTTGCAATCATTTTCTTTTTAAGGTTGGGGCGGCAATACCAAGTAAATAATCCGCCACCGATAAGCGCAATAGTAGCCGAATAAATAGGATTTAAATTAGTAAAAATTGAAAGTAAAATAAAAATAATCGGCGCCGAAAGAAGCGCGAATAAATGATATCTGTGCCGCGGGAGGTGTTTTTCTTCCGTGCTTATTTGCTCATGTCTGATCTGGAAAATTCTTTCATAGATGATTACAGCAAGCCCTCCAACGCCGAAGGCGAAAATAAAACTTTCTATATCAAAACCTGTTCTTGCCGCCAAATTAAAAAGCGACGGCGGATTCCAGTATTCCGGCACAAAGAGCGGTTCGGTAAATCCAAGTAGCGAAGTCCATAAACTTACCAAAAGCATTTCTCTTTTGCTTTCTTTATTTTTCAAAGAAAAATACACGGCCAGCCATATCACGACCAATACAGAACTCCAAATTAACCAAGCGTATTGCATATTATTATTTAGTCTGGAAGATGATAATTTTCCGGGCAATATAAATTATGCCGGCGATATTGAAAATCAGCCCAACCCAGAATAATTGAATCTGATATTGCCCTATTAAACTGATAATTCCCGCTGCCCCGATAATCGGCAAAATGTTAACGAGATAATGAGCACAGCAAGAGAGCATCGCCACAGTGGAAGTTGCGCCCGAGACAGCTAAAGCTCCGCCGCCGGCATTTTTCCTGTGAATGGCGCTTTTCAGATATGCGTAAAGCCCGATTTGAATTCCGAATCCGACTGCCAAGCTGACAATGAAATACCAAAACTGACTGAATTGGCTAACGGCAAACGACCAGCCGGAAATTAAGCTGACAACAGAAAAATACACAGCGAGCAATATCGTCATTCCTATAAATCCGTATATTGTGGATTTAGTAATCATTATTAATGACAACAGCCGTGGCTCTTATGAGGTTGTTCTTTTACTGTGTTCTTCCCGAATTCTTCTTTGCAATTTTCAGAACAGAATTTCTTGCCGAATCCTTCGGGGTAATTTTTATCTTTTTCCAGGACCATTTTGCAAACCGGACATTTTTCTTTGAAGAAGTTAAACATGATTTTATTGCTGCTTATTTCCGCTCATGAAGCGATTGTGCAGTGAGGCAAAAAGGTAAGCGACAATATAGGTGTAGATGACTGCCTGCAAGAGGCCAATAATGAAGCCGCTGGCAGTAATTTGCACATCACCGGCAAATTTATCAACATTGACCAGATGAATCAACCAACCGAAAAGCTGCATTGCAAAGTTCGGCCAAAGGGCGACAAAAATCGCGCAAACGACATAAACGATTCCCATGACTCCGCCAGCCGCTAAAGCAAACTTATTTTTTTGTAGTTCCATATATTTATTTATTAAAGTTAAACTAATAATTTTCGACTTTTTTATTGATTGCAATTATTTATTTTGAACACACTGTGCAGACCGCACCAGCCGATAAAACTTTCAACAAGCGCAATTAAGGCTACGATAAAGACAACCGTGTTAAGCCAGGGAGCGCCAAATTGCGGAGCCATCGGACTAAGCCATAATATCCCCAAAATAAAACGAAAGATTCTGTCTAATTTTCCTAAATTTTGCGTCATAATTTTTTCTTTGCCCTCCATAGCTTTAGCGAAGGAGGGTTTAATTAACTAATAATTTCGACCTTTTAAATTTATATTGGCGGAAGAATACCGCAATCGCGGTTGTAATCGGAACGGCCAGCAATAAGCCGGAAGAAGCGATAAGGGTTCTCACGATCTCTTCTGAAACCATTTCAAAGCTAAGGAAAAAATCAACGGGCGTATTTCGTAGGGTCAGAAGAAGCACGAGCGGCAAAGCCGCGCCGGTGTAAGCCAAGACAAGCGTGTTGATTACCGCCGAAATATGATCTTTGCCGACGCTCATCGCTTTTTTATAAAGCGGCATCCCTTTGAGAGAAGAATTGGCCGAAGCAATACTGAAAACCGTCGATGATTGGGTAACCGCCACATCGTCCAAAATTCCAATCGCCGCAATAATAATGCCGGCTGTTAAAAGACCGACAAGGTTAAAAGGACTGCCTGTCTCCATATTTAAATACAGCGCCCCTTCATTGCTAAAGCCGGTAAAGCGCATAGCTTGAACTGCTAAATTCGCAAGAATGCCGGTAAATAAAAGCGAAAGAATAATGCCAATAAAAGCTGAAATGGATTTTTTAGTCAAACCGTGGGAAAGATAAAGGGTCACGAGTAAAATCAGAAAAGAGCCAGCTATGCCGACAAAGATAGGATTTAATCCTTTTAATATAAGCGGCACGATAAAAACAAAGATGACGCTCAAACTGAATATAAGGCCGATCAGCGAATAAAAACCCCTCCAACCGCTCGTGGCAAAAACAAGAATAATAAATAAGGCCGTCAGTACAAAAACACCTTTTTCTCTGCTTATATCCTTGATTTCAAACGCCTCTTCATCGCCAAAAAGCGAACCCTGCAAAAATATCTTGTCCCCTACTCTAATGGGTGTAAAATCATTCATGACCGCAATTTCTTTCTTCTCTCTATCAACCATTACCTCAACAGATAAATCTTGTTCTTTCACTTTCATGCCCGCCACCGAATCCACAATTCTCTCGGCTTTTATCTGCTTAACTTCTCCTTTAATTATATCTTGATTTGGCGATCCGGACATGGCCAGAAAAACAGCCAGTATCGATATGGCCAGAATAAAAGCGGCAATATATTTGTTTGGCTTCCAGCCGCTGTCGTTTTCATGTGTATGCAAAGAATGAGAAAAGGCCTCCATGTTAGTTTTAACTTACTTTATCAAGCTCCGCTATCAATTGATCGTTGTGGATAGCCATATTCGGATCGTCAAAAACATGGCGGACAATTCCTTCTTTATCTATAAGCACATAAGTGTGCCCTGGCAGGGACCCGTAATGCATTGAGGATGCGGATTTAAGCATGTCAAACTGTTTTGATACTGTGGCGCCTTTGTCAAAAACAACGGTGGCCGTAGCAAGCTCCGGCATTTTTTCAATCGCGCTTTGCCAATCATCCGCGGAATCAACTACAATCGAGAGTACCACTGTGCCAGTATTACTAAATCGTTCATCTTTGGGGAAAGAAGCTATTTGGCTCCAACAGGCTGGATAGCACATCAATCCTTCGTTAAAAAAGAGAATGATGTTTTTACCCCGCAATTCGCTCAATGAATACACTTTCCCGTCTCGGTCAGAGAGTGAAAAATCTGGCGCCGGCTTGTCAACCATGTCTGCAATGGATGAAACTGCGGCGTTAGCAGGCAAGGAATGCCCGTGTTCATCGACTGCGACTGTTTCAGTTTTATTATTACCATTATTTTTTCCGCTGTATATCAATGCGCCAACGCCAACTATAAATATAACTATTATTGCAACGGTTAAAATATTATTTTTATTCATAATTTTTATTATTCTTATTTTCTCTAATAAATTGTTTAATCGACCACTTAACTATTAATACTACTAATACAATAAGGATAATCGCCCAGACATATTCGGGAACAATTTTTATAAAGCCGTTTATGGATTGCAGAATTTTAGTAAGAAAAATATTGATGTCTGTCTGATAACCTCCGGCTTGCATAAAGAGCTTATTAGTAAGGGCGAAATAAAGAATCAAAACGCCCATAGCCAGAAAAGTAACGCCTGAAACCGCTTCAGAAACAGCAATGCTGACTTCCTTGCCAAGCAATCGGTATCGGATCGGTCTGCTAAAAGTCTTTTGGAATTTTTGTTCGAAGTTGACCTTATCAAGGAAAAGCGAGATCAAGAACAATGGCGCGACCATCCCGAAGACATAAGCCAGAGTATAGATACCGCCCCAGAATATTGACCCGGGAAGCGCGGAGAGGGCGAGCACTCCGGCCAGCACCGGCGCGCAACAGGTCGTGGCAATCGCTGAAAATACGCCCAATACAAACACGGAAACCGCATTATGATTTTTGAGAGCGGGGCTTGCTCTCATTGGCAAAGAAAAATGAATGCCAGTGAGAAGAATGATTCCGAGAATAGCGAGAAATGTGCCGCCGATGCCGAAAATAATATTGTGATATTGGCTGAAGAACTTTCCGAGCGTCGCCGCCCCCAATCCAATCGGCAGGAAAACCGCCAGAATTCCCAGAAAGAAAATAAAAGTCATTAAAAAAACTTTGCGCTTTTCGCGGAAAATAGAAGCAAAATACGACGGCAAAAGCACGGTAATGCAGCATGGCGCAAAAAGAGCGGCTACTCCAGCGATAAATGCGGCTATTATTGATGCGCTTAAAAGAAGTTCCATTATTATTTTCTTTTTGACAACTTATAAATATCCAAAATTTCTTTGGTTGATTTTGATTCCTTTCCTGATTTTATCTGCTCAATGACGTGAGTGGAGAGATGATTTTCCAAAATCAAATCTTCACAACCCGAAAGAGCCTGCTTGACGGCAAGCGACTGATGCAAGATATCAATGCAGTATTTGTCTTCCTCAATCATCTTCATAAGCCCCTTAATCTGCCCGGAAGCGATGGAAAGCCGCCTGATGAGTTGTTTTTTATACTTAGAATCGCGATGCGCATGCATACAATTAAGTATACCCTAGGGGGGTATATGGTGTCAAGGATAAATTATCCACAGAGTGGAAATTAACAAAAATCATTCTTGCTAGTTTTACGGCGCGAGGGGTTCCGGCGACTTGCCTCTGGCTGATTTGATGAAATCGAGGATAGCCGCTTCGTCAAACTGGTCTAGCTTCTGTAAAACCTTCCTGTTGAAGCCTAACTTCAACATTCAACGGAGTTTGCTTTTTCGGCTTGTTTTTGATATATTAAATTTATGAATCTAAATGAAATCAAAGAAAAAATCGCTCAAAAGAAAGATTATCTTAAGGAAACTTACGGCGTGGAAGAGATAGGCGTTTTCGGTTCAGTTGTCCGAGACGAACATGGCGCGGATAGCGACATTGATATTGCTGTTGAATTAAGTCACAAAGTTCCAGTAGGTCTTTTTGAGTTTGCCCGTCTTAAATTTTATTTAAAAGATTTATTAGGACGAGAAGTTGATCTTGTTACTAAAAGTGGAATTAAGCCACTTATTCGCGATAAAATTTTAAGTCAGCTAGAGATTGTATGATCGAAAGAGATGTAAATTTATACATTGAAGACATTTTTGACGCTATAGATAAAATTAATAGCTATGTTTTAGTTCATAAAGATGGTGGCGAATTAAAAAACGATAAAAAAACTTATGAGGCAGTGATGATGAATTTTATTATTATCGGGGAAGCAATCAAGAATATTTATGAACAAGTTCGTGAGAAATATCCTAAAGTCGAATGGAAAGAAATTATGGACATGCGGAATATGTTAGTGCATGAGTATTGGGGCATTGATGAAAAGGTTGTTTGGGATACTATAAAAAAGGACTTACCAGAGTTAAAAGAAATTCTTTTGAGAATTAAAAAAGGCTTGAATTAATTTAACTAATTCGCCATAAACTCGTCGCGGCGACAAGTTTTTTGCTTGGGCAAATTGGCCTCCTTGAATATCAAAACTTATTGCAAAACCAAGTGACAGGCCAAGCGATAATGTAAGTACATGCAAGAACCCGTAAGAGGCTAGCCGTATAATTTTTTTCATCAATATAATTAATACAGATTAATAATCTAGCCTAGCCAATTTCGCAATTTGGGGAAACGAGAACAGATCGGCAAATTGGAACACCAGTTTTCAAGGCCGTAAACGCGGCCGGCGCGGATCGCGGCAAAGTAAAGAAGAATGAGAGCGTAGATAATATGATCGTCAACCAAAAATCCGTGTTCAACAAATGGAAACTCGGCGCCGGAAAAATAATAAAGAAGCATCAAAATAATTCCAAGGCCGGAAGAAAATCGTACGAAAATTCCCAAAATAAGCGAAGCGCCAAGAATGGTCAGCCCCCATTCGTTCAGAAAATTAGTGACCGGCAAAATACCCGGGCTGGCGAACCAGGCAAAGAAGCCGGAAAAAGTTTTGGCGTTTTGAAGATACCCCGCCGCTGACCAGCTCGGGTCTAAAACTTTAGTAATGCCAGCATAAAAGAAAAACCAGCCTAAACCGACTCGGAGCAAAAACAAAGATATTTTTTCAAATTTTGTCATAGTTTTATTCTACAATGTTCCCGTGGCAAGACCACAGGGAAACCCGCTTCGCGTATTATAGCACATTATTTATGTTCACCCCCTATCTAAATAAAATAACATATTCAAGATATTTTCTCAATAATTTTGTCCTAATTTTCAAGGACTTTTTTCAACCAGAGATTTTAGGATTTTTTAAAAAAATTTATTTATCCCAGGTATTTCAAAAACCACTCTGCGGCAAGATTGGCCACTTCTTCCAATTTGCCCGGTTCTTCAAAAAGGTGGCTCGCGCCGGGAATTATTTTCAATTCTTTTTCACAATTTAATTTTTCGTAAGCTTCCCTGTTAAGTCCGATGACCACGTCATCCAAACTGCCGACAATAAGAAGAGTGGGGCTTTTCACTTGAGGCAAATCCTCCATGGCCATATCCGGCCGGCCGCCGCGAGAAACAACGGCTTTGATTTGACTGCCCAGTGCGGCCGAGGCTCGGAGGGCCGAGGCGGCGCCGGTTGAGGCGCCGAAATATCCAATAGCAAATTTTTTCGTAAGTGGTTTTTTTTGAATAAACTCAGTCGCCAATTTAAGCCGTTCTGTGAGTAAGGGAATATCAAAAACATTTCTCCGATCAAGCTCTTCTTCGGGCGTCAGGAGGTCAATCAGAAGAGTGGCGATGCCGGCTTTTTGCAAAACTTTAGCCACGAAGTTATTCCGCGGAGAGAGTCGGCCGCTGCCCGAACCGTGGGAGAAAATCACGATTCCCTTGGCTTCTTTCGGCACTTCCAATATGCCTTTAATGCCCTCGTCATTTATTTTTATCTCTACTTCCATATGTTATCATTTATTATTATATGGCAAAAAAGAAATTGTCAAAATACTGGTCCGGCCGAGTAACGAAAGAAAGCAATGCCCTTGATCTGGAAAAGGGAGTATTTACATGGAATGACCCGAGAAAAATCGCCTTATCGCTCAAACAATCGGCAGAGGAAAGTTCCCGCCGCAAAGCAAATCCCTATCAATCAGCCATGTCCATGCTTAACTTCTACATCAACCGGGCCGGCAAAAACCTGCTGGCAGAGCGAAAAAGAATTCTTGAAGAAGCTAAAATTGAATTAAAAAAATTATTCGGGTGAAATCGCACGGATATAAAAAAAGCCATCAAACAAATGTGTCGATGGCTATAGGGTTATCCTGACTCCGATGCCCATGGAGGGATTGTTAAAGTTGTATTTACCCACTATGCCGATGTGCCTCACTATTTCAGCCGAGGCAACAACAGAGTGGTAAACAATTTCCCCGAAGCTAATTTGGTATCCGAAGGTGATCGGAAGAGTGTTGCGACCTCTAAAATCATAGACCAGCATCGCTCCGTACCTTATTTCTTTTCCGCGCGAGTGTACGTTTTCGTACATCACGCTTCCTCCAAGATACAGATTATGCGCTATTCGAAATCCAATAGCGCCCTCGGTGTATTCGAGTCGGCGGGAATCCAGCACCTCTCCGAATCCGTAGAGAAATTGAACAAAAAAGAAGCGGATGTCTTTTCTGATTCTGATTAAGCTATCTTTCTTTTCGGGAGTTATCTTAACCCAACCTTCGGCAAGATTGTCACCGCTGCTACTTTTTGCAACATTTTCTCCAATCTCTTCACGGCAGACAATGTCTTTGTCCTTCAGCAGTTCCTCTCTCGTTTTAGGTCCTACAATAAGGTCGTACCCCTGGCCCCTATTGGTCAGAGCTACTCCCTTATTGAACTTGTAGATCTGGTAAGCTTTTAGCTTACCTGCTAAGCGATCTTCAAGCGAAGAGGCGTTTTCATACGGCACCCCGTGATATTCGAGGAGTGTCGTAATGATAGAATCCATGAAAAGCGTTAGGCCTTCTTGCTGATCTTCCGAGAGGTTGAAAGATTTTAGCTTGTCCGATAAGCGCTCTTTAGCGCCGTCGTTATAGGATATTCCGTAATACCCCAAGACAACCGAGAGAATCGAATCCAATTTAAGCGTCAGATTGCCCTGTTTATACCCGGACAATCTTCCCTTTTCATAGTCGCTTATTCTTGTTTCCGCTCCTTCATAAAAGCCGCCGAGCCTGCCGGGTTTTCCGTCAGTTTTGGTGTTGCCCTTGCCGAAGTAATTGTACCTCGGCACTTCAGGAGCACACGAGGTATCACCTTCTTGTGCATTGGCATTAAACCCCAAAGTAAAGAATACAAAGATCAATATTATGTTTTTCATGGCTAAAAAATTTAGGGTTTTCTGTGTTCATCTACTAAATATATAAACATATTCCATAAAAAATGTCAATTCAAAAAAACGCAAGTTCAATAAGTAAGTGCAACACTTCTAGTACATATGTTTTCTATATTTCTTCTTTGCAGAGAGAAGATATTCAGCGAGGATTTCTCCGCCGAGCTCGCCTTCTTTCTTTTGGATGGCATACGGCGCGCTTACTTGTGCCGGATCAACACTGACGCCAATTCCAAAGTCAAGCATTTCCTTGTCGTTTTGATTATTGCCGGTTGTAATCATCTGCTTTGGTTTGATTTTTAATTTTTTAACCAGATATTGGAGAGCGGTATTTTTGTTTGTTTTCTTGTGTCCAATGTCATATCCTTCGCTCGTCCAGAGGCAATAAAGTTCTTTTTCCTTGTCATGCTTTTTTACAATTTCTTTCACTTCAGGCATTTGGCTTGCCGTATGAACGGTGAGAATGACATGCTTCGGCTCAAAGCCGTAAACCATCTCCGGCTTCTTTGCTTTTAGCTTTTTTAAATCATTCCTGATATTAGTTAATTTTTGAAAATAATTTTGGTCGTATTTAGCCAATTGCCTGACTTCGCCGTTCATTAAAATAAAATTACCATTCTCGGCGGTTAATGATACCCTGTCCCACAAAATGTCATTAAGCATGCTTTGCAAATACAAGAGCGATCGCCCGCTTGAAAAATTAACCCAGAAATGTTTTTTAAGCTCAAGAATCATTTCAAGCATTTTCGCGCTTAATTTATGCGTTTTGATAGTCAGTTCCGTTCCATCAATATTTTCGCGCAAGAAAGTTCCAACCGGGATAATCACGCCGTCAATATCAAAAGTAACGGCCTTAATATTTTGGCGAATAAACTCCTGTTTTAAATCTTTTAATGGTTTGTTTTTCATCTATACATGTTTCTCTCTAATTATTATATCTTTTTATCGGGCTGCTGTGAATCGGACCCGAACCGTAAGAGACTATAATAAACTAGGATAGAACAACTTTAATAAAATGTTCTTGACTGTCATCAACGAGCTTGATTGTTTTATCTTTTATTTTTACGTTATTTTCATACACTTCCATAACAGTATTGTGGATGCCGGCCGGCTTTTCAATATTTATATGATACAAAGAATTTCCATAATGATATGTGATGGCGCACGAAGTCCAGTCTGAAGGTAAAGAAGGGCTGAAAGAAAGAGAATCCCCTTTTTTATTAAAACCAAACATAAACTGAATAATAGTTTTATACATTGTAGCCGCGGAACCCGTATACCAAGTCCATCCGCCCCTGCCTTCAAATGAAGGATTGGTATAAATATCTGAAGCGACGACATTTGGTTGGGCACGATAGACTAAAGCTTTTTTATGGGAATCAGAGTGGGTAATCGGATTTACTAAATCAATAATCTTTTTCGCGGTATCTGATTCGCCCAGAATAAAAAGGGCTTGAGCCATAAAAAGCGCCGCGTGATTATACTGCGAGCCGTTTTCGCGAACACCGGGCGGATAATCTTTTATATAACCCGGATCAAATAAAGACATTTTGAGCGGCGGCGCGATAATCTTCATGCTTTTTCCATTATACAGATACGAGAGCCCTGAATGAATAGCTTTTGAAACTTTTTCGGGATTGCCTTTTTTTGATAAGACTGACCAAGATTGCGAAAGAGAATCTATTTTAAATTCCTTCAGTTTGTGCGAGCCAAGAGCGACACCATTGTCGAGGAAAGCTCTTTTATACCACCTCCCATCCCAGGCGTTTTTATCAAGGGCTTTCACAAGATTGTCTATTGCGAGCTTGTAGCGAGAAAGACGCAGAGTGTCATTTCTTTCTTCCACGTAAGGAATAATTTTTTCCAGAAGATAAATAAGAAACCACCCTAACCAAACACTTTCACCTTTGCCCAAAATCCCCACTCTTGAAAGACCGTCATTCCAGTCACTCATTCCTATAAGAGGCAGATTGTGTTTTCCAAAAACCAGGCTTTTTTCAAGCGCTCTGATAGAGTGCTCATACAGAGTGTCTTTTTCATTAGAAAGATCCGGGATGCCCGCCCATTCCCTTTGATAAGTGAAATTAACATCGTGTCCTTCAAGATATGGGATTAATTCATCAAGAATATCTTTGTCTCCTGTGATAGAAATATATTCAGTAATCGCATATACAAGCCATAACTGATGGTCGGAAAGCACGTTTCGAATTCCAAAATTATTATGGTCGTGCCACCAATTCATCGCGTCTCCTTCTTTAAATTGATGCATCGCGGCTTTCAGAATAAATGATCGGACACGCCCTGGATTCGACCAAACCAAAGAAATAATATCTTGAAGCTGGTCTCTGAAACCATAGGCGCCGCCCGGCTGGTCAAATCCGGTTTTTGCCATCAAGCGAGACGACAGCACTTGATATAAAAGATTTTGATTAAACATAATATCAAGCTTTTTGTCGGGAGATTCAATCTGAATTTTTGATGAAACGGATGACCAAAATGAACGAATTTTTTCTCGCTCTGCTTTAACATTCTTTATTGAACGATACTTGATAATCATTCGCTCAACTTCTGATTCGCTTTCGGTTTCGCCAAGAATGATAATGATTTCTTTTTCCTCATCCGGATCGAGTTTGATAACACTCTCTAATACCGCGCACCCTTCGGAGCCATGGGTAATCTCATCTGAAAGAGAAACTCGACTAAGAGCTTCAGGGGAACTATAAGAGCCATAACGGCCCAAAAATTCCTCCCTATTGGTGGAAACCTTATATGAGCCGCCATTTATATCTGCAAAAGCAATGCTATTGTGAAAATTATTTCTAAACATGTTTCTAATCAAGAGAGCGCCGGTAGCACGGTTTTTTGAAAACTGCAAAAAATCCCGACTATTACTAGGGTCAATACTAATACCCATTACCGTTTCCAAATACGAAGTGACGGATAGATTTCTTTTTATCTTTGTTTTATTTTTAATTTTAAGACGAGATATCTTTATTTTTTCAGATCGGGGCACAAAAATCTCAAATGAGTGTTCAATGCCAGAATGATTATGTTCAAATATGGTGTAGCCTTTTCCATGGCGGACAATAAATGGTTCGTCCGTAGGCACCGGAAACGGAGTCGGATTCCATATTTCGCCCGTTTCCTTATCGCGAATATAAACAATTTCAGGACTTTTGAATACGAGAGAATCATTCTGCCATGAAGTAATGCGATTATCATAACTATCGACGGCCCATGTATTCGCTGAACCGGCCTCAGTAATAATAGTTCCAAAATTTTCATTTGAAATAATATTTGTCCATGGAGCCGGCGGCATATTATTGCTGGAAATATGCATTGCGTATTCTGAATTTATCTCATCAAATCCGCCAAAACTATTGGTAAAAAGCAAATTTTTTGGCAGCGCCCCCCTTAATGCTGTTTTTGGTGAAATTTTAGAATGACGAGCAAGGGCTGAAAGTTTTTCCGGAAATTTTAAATTTTTTGAAAAGAGGAAGTTTGAAACCTGCTTTTTAAAACTGCCGGTCTTACTGTCGATTATGACTTTAGCGGCAAAGAGAAGCGCCTTTCTTTCTTCGTTTGTCATCAAATCGGACTTAACATGATATACGGCACTTTTCTTGCCATCGGCCTCCGCTATGCGTTTTTGGCGGATAAGAAAGTCTATTTCATCATCTAAAAACTTTATATAACTCGCGGGTTCTTGATTAAAAATAACAATATCAATATTCAAGCCCTTGTGTTTCCAATAAGCATGGCATGACAAGGCATATTGGATCATTTGAAGATCTTCAGTGTCTTTTATGGCTATCATTACAAGAGGATTATTTCCGGAAATTCCATGGTGCCATAAAAAATGAATGTAAGGAAGGCGCGTTTCAGGCGCATGAGACACTGTAGTTTGCATCTTTCCGCCCAGCACCACGCTCGCAAGTTCCTGATAAACGACGGCCATTTCCTGAGTGATGTTTAATTTTTTAGTCGTCATAGCGCTTTCCTTTTCCGCGCGAGCAAAAAGATTCGCCAGCATCCTTGGTTTTTTATATTGCTTAATCAGCCTTATGAGTTCTTCCCTGCTCTCACTCGCGCAATTTACAAAAGAAAAATGAACTGATTCCCCGGCTTTAAGATCGATAGTGTGGCGCAAGGAAAATATGGGGTCAAGGGAATATTCTTTCACGCCTGAATCAGTTATATTCGAGTTAAAAATGATAGGCTCTGATAATGACCCATACTGGCCAATAAACTTTTCTCTTTCCACACAGGGAAATATTGGCGCTTTTTCAAACACCCCCTGAACAAGGGTGTGGGAAAAATAAATTTTTTTCAATCTATCTTCCGGATGAGGGCGCGAATATATAAGAGTATCGTATTCCTCTAGAAATTCTGATGCCACCAAAAGCTTATGATATTTTGGATGCTGGACATCCTGCAGATTGAGAGCAAGCGACACTTCCCCGTAACTCGCTACTTGGAGCTTAACTCTTTCACTTCCATTATTTGTCATGGTCAACTGCCTCACCTCGACAGGATTTTGCGGATCGACTGTTACTTCCAGCCGGGAAGCAATATTGCCCATGGAGGAAAAAAATTCGGCTTTATTCTCAAAAAAAATAATTTTTTGCTTTTGGGCCTCTCGCGAGAGCGGATGAATTGTTGGAGACCAGACCATGCCGGTCTTTTCATCCTTAACGAAAATATATGAGCCATATTCTTCTATGATACCGTCGTGTCTCGACCGGGTTAAGGAAACACCTTTATAATTAGACCATCCGGCGCCGGAATTACTGATTCCTATGGAATAAGAACCATTTGATATAAGAGCATATCGAGGAATGCGGATCTTGGCGGGAATATATCTTTTACTTTCAAAGCCGGTATCTCTGCTTGTAGAAGCGACCGCCAGAGACATTCTTACTGGCTTTGACAAGAACCGCGCGTCTATGCTTGTCGGCATTTTTTCTTCAAGAAGAATTTCGAGCGCTTCAACTCGGGGATCATTGTGAAAATATTCCTGAATCGTATTTTTGAGGAGAATATTGTGGAGGCCAAGCATAACAAAACCTTGATGGTGGGCATAATATATCTTTATTGGCAGGGGTTCGGAAATTCTTACTCGCCTTTCATCCATATAATCAATGGCATCATACAAGCCATAATTCCCTTTCGCGCCCAAAGAAATTAAATTTTTAATATTGTCGACTGCTTTGCGCAGGGCAACAGAAAGCGCCAAAATACTGGTGTAAGGAGCAATTACATGATGATCAGAAAGGCCGCGCTTCAGACCAAGTTTGGCGCTTCCAAAAACTTGATACTGATAATGCTTCACGGAGTCAAAAGCATAATAGGCGGATTCGCCCATGCCCCAGGGCGTGCCCTCTCTTCGAGCATCGCTTTGGTGAGTGCGGATAGCCGTCAAAGCTGTTTTTCCCAGCAGACTTTCCGGGTGGGTTTTGAAGAAAAGAAGAGGAGTCAAATATTCAAAAAGCGAACCGCCCCATGATACCAGGGCAATTCCTTGGCCTGATCGTATAAACTTGCGTCCCAAATAAAACCAGTTTTTTGAAGAAATTTGATTTTTGAGTATTGAAACAAATGAAATAGAATTTGATTCTGAAGCTAAGAAATTATACGTAGCACTGTCAATTTTCCCAAAAGCCGCATTGTATCCTATATGAAAAAGTCCCCGCTCTTTATTGTAAAAGAACGTAAAATCCGGCTCATCAATAAATCTAGCGCATTCATTTTCACAATATTCAATATCAGAAAGAAATTCTCTAGCCCGTGATTGGGCGCGACGTATATCAGCTACTGTAATGTCATACCACGACAAAATATATTTTTTTGTATCGGGGGCCAGATGTGAAGATATAATTGCTTTTCTGAAATTCAAAGATTCTGCCTGATCTAAATATGAAGTAGCAAGTTCATAAAAAGTTGGGATTTTTTGAATACACTTTATAAAATCTTTGTACACCGCAAACAAATAAATATCCCTGAAAACATATGAGCGTATTGCCGTATCCAGTGGCGTGGAGTGAGGGAAAATATATCTTATAAACCTAAGATGAGTTTCAACAAGATTCATCAATCTTTCGCCATATGCAAACAGAAAGCTAAGTTCGCTTGAATGGGTATGCGCTTTAAGGCTGGTAATAGACTTTTCTATGCGGCCTATATGTTCGTAAACCTTGGAAAGAAACAAATACGCTTCAGAAATTGTTTCAGGCTCATTGAAAGTATTGACCATTTTATAAACCACTTTGACTTTGAGGCGTATTGCCCGCAATATTTTTCGGGAAATTTTGGAAAACGAATTTCTATTCATCACGCGTTCAACCTCTTCATCTAAGACATAAAGCGCATCTTCTACCCCCCGAATCACACTGCTACTCACAAGAGGTTTTTGGGCAATGGATTTGAGTCCTTGGCGCACAGTAATGAGAGCCACGACAAAATTTGCGCTATCTATGCTTGATACGTATTTCGGGTGAAGGGACTGCAATTTTGTAATATCATACCAATTATAAAGATGGCCCTTAAAACGATCAAGTTTTGAAACGCTCGCGAAAGCCCTGCGGGTTTTATCTATATAATGATCAAGAGGTATAAATCCGAATTCATACGAAGAAAAAAGCGAGGTAAAAAGCATTCCTATATTTGTTGGAGAAGTTGCAGGATGTGAAATCCCTATAATTTTAGGATATTCCTGATAATTATCTTGGGCCAGCCAATTGTTTTCTTTATGTGAAAAATCAGTAAAAAAATGTGATGTCCTATAAGCAATGGATCGCAGCATTCTTGTATCCTTAGGATTAAGAATTTTCTTTTTATTCCGAGGCAAGCTGATAAAATACCCGACTAAGGGAGACAATAACCAAAAAATCAGCCAAAAATACAAAAAATTATTGATCGGAGCGAAAAAATAGGCTAAGATGGCTAAAAAAATTGATACAAATTGCGTTGTCCACATTGTTTGATAATACCCAAGCAATTTTCCGCTCAATTTTTTGCTAACATCGGAGAAACTATGCCATCTAAGAAGATTTTTCTTTATTATCAAATTAATGATAGCCCTGAAAATCGCCGTGATTGAAACAATTGCCTGGTGCAGAATGATGGCGGCGCGCAAAATTATATGCAGAAATGTCAATTTTATTTGCCTTAATGTATCATAAAATCTTACAGAAAAAGGCACCTTTTTAAGTGAGAAAAGATCGCTGGCTAGAGCGGCTAAAAAAGGAGCGCCGAAAACAAAAACCGCGTATATGCTTATCTGCCCTAGCGGCATAGCGGAAAATATTCCATAAGCTATGATCATTATTGAAAATACCGGTATGAGGCTTCTGCGCAGGTTGTCAATAATTTTCCATCTGTCAATGAAAGAAAAATGAAGAGTTGGCTCTCTGGCTCCCTTCGGATGATATTTTCTTTTTATCCAGCCAATAATCTGCCAATCGCCCCTGATCCATCGATCCAGGCGAATCATAAATTCGTGGTAAAAATTTGGAAAACCGTCAAATAAAACAATAGTGCTGGCAAAACCTACTCTAGTGTAGAGTCCCTCGAGCAAATCATGCGATAAAATAAGATTATCTGGAATTTTTCCATCCATCACTTTTTCTACGGCATCAATATCATATATTCCTTTTCCAAAAAAAAGACTGTTATCAAAAAGATCATAATAGACATCCGATACGGCGCTGGAATATGAATCAATACCGGAAACAGATGAAAAAAGCCTTGAAAAAATTGATTTTGAAGCTAGCGCCAACCGTATGCCTATCCTCGGCTGTATAATTCCATAACCTCTTTCAACTCTGTCTCCGGATAAAGAAAGCACGGGCCTATTAAGAGGGTGGTCAATGGTTCCGATAAGCCCAGAGGCGGCGTCTTTTGGCAATTCTGTGTCTTCATCTAGAGTAATTACATAAGAAATATGGCCAATATTTCTAAGAACATCACCATTCATGTATGATGTCTCCCGCGCTCCCCTAAGAAGCATATTAAATTCGCGAAGCTTTCCTCTTTTTCTCTCCCAGCCCATATAAGCGCCCTCTTTTTCATTCCAGATGCGTTTTCGGTACAAGATAAAAAATTTTTGGCCATTTTGGGAATAGCGGGCGTTTAGATTATCTACTCCTTCCTGAGTTGCTTTTATAAGGGCGTCATCTTCAGGCATCGTCTCGCTTGACGCATCTTTAAAGTCAAGCAGAAGCGCGTATAAAATATTTTCCTGAGGATTGCCTAGATAACAAACCTCAAGCTTTCTTATAAGATTATGCACGGTTTCAACACCGTGGAACATTGAAGGAACAACGACAAAAGTTCTTTGCTTTTCGCTTACGACACTTAAAAGATCAAGCTTCGGAAGCTTTCTTACCGGCAAGAAACGAGTAATAATAACATTCAAAATATTAAGCGTAATTTCAGTGTTCAATAAAAAAACAACAACCATAAACAGAGAAGCGGATAAAAGTGAAGCATTGTAATTCCAAAAAATAAAGCCCAAGCCGAGAGTTAGAACAATATTAATACCAAAAGCTGAAGAAAAATAAAATTCCTGATTGTTTTTTACAATAAAGCGATACAAGACGTCTTTCCAAGAAAGCCGGTACCCGATCTTCTTTTCAAGTTCAATTATCCCTTTATCCACAAGATAATACCCCACATGCTTTTTAGCCATGCTTAAAGATGCATCATTAGAGGAGGCCAATCTTACGGCAATTTTTGCAACTTCCGCTTCATGAATAGCCGCTCTTTCAGCAATGCGCACAATCGCTTTTCGGTACTCCATGGCGCTTTCAATATCCATTTTTGAATATATTCCAGCCGGATCTCTTGAAAGTATGGTATCAACAACATTTATTTCCTGCACAATATCATCCCAGCGAGTTTGAGCTATCCAATGAAGCGATTCGATAATATGCGATATTGTATTGAAATCTTCGCTTTTTAATCTGCTTTCTATTTCTCCAAGATTTTTTAGATTAATCCCCTGTTTGTCTAAATTAAGCTTTATCCATTTGATAACCGGCCTCATGACAGAGCCTTCTTGGGAAAGTTTCTGGTAGAGATGAAGTCCGAAAGAAAGCGGAATAAGCGGGTATTTTGATCCAAGATCGGAAGTAATTTTTGAAAATTCGCTGAATGATGCTTTATTGACCTGATCTTTTATGTTTTGATATGTAATATCAGCCTCGCGGTATTCTCTAAGGAATTTTATGGATTGCTCTATAAGTTTTCCAAAATGTTCAACAAGAACGACTTGGAGTAAAAGAGGAATGGCATATAATTCTCTAATTGAAAGCGGGCTATGCTTTTGGTACGAGACAAGAAAAGATTCTAATATTTCTCTATCAATAATCTGACTATTTTCTTTAAGAAGCCCGGAAAGGATGAAGTGCAAGCGAGGGGCATATTTATTTTTTTCGGCGGCAATAAGCGGAAGATTTTTGAAATCGCTTTTTTTAATATGATTTTCTATTTCAAAAATAGCGGCTTCTACCGCGAAAAAGTTGTCAATAATTGATTCAATCTCATGAGTGATATGCCGAAGGCCCGAACAAAGCGCCATCAGCTCGCCATAGAGCGCTCTGACATTGCGGGCTTTTAATTTAAATTTCTTTAAATATTTAAGGGCAATATCGGGATTAGAAGAAAGAGATGTTTTTTTCTTTAAAATATCGGCAATTGAAGATGTTTTAGAAATACTCATTTCTTTTACAATAACATAATTTATAAATCTCTAAAATATTTTTTGAGAAAAACATTTTTTTTAGGCATAAAGTTCTTCTGCCGGCGGCGCGCTCTTATACCGCGGATTTTTTATAAAATAGGGCTTGCCGTTTTTTTCGACAATGTAATAGGCGGCTCCGCGGAGCTTTTTAAACGGCTCATAGTCGGCGTGGCCCGGAAAGCTGGCGGCCTTTTTCTCATCAAAATTAACCGGACTATCGTCTAAGGTAATCAGCCACTTTTTCCCCGTATTGATAAGCAAATGTCCCGCCTCGGCCGGTATGGCGACCGAGTCGCCGGTTTTAACATTTACGGCTTTGAATGTTTCTATTTCATCGTCGATGGGTTTCCCGTTCTTACCAAGATGCCTTGTCTGCATGATGATTATCCCTTCGCCGGAAAGGATTTTATATGTTTCATCTATTTTACCGACATGATAATGCCCGTATGTTTTTATATATTCCCCGCCAGCCAAACCGCTTTCCAAGACTGTGACATTACCTTTTTCCCTGCCGCCGCGGATCATATAATAATGAATGTCCGGGCCGCCGGCAGTCTCGTCAAGAAGGACTTCTTTGATTTCTTCATGCGTTCGCAGAGCAAATACTTGTCTCATGTCTCATATTTTAGCATATTTATCGCGAATTACGAAATGTAAAATTTCTAGATTCACGGCAATCTTTAAGCGCCGCAGCTGCCGCCTCCGGAGACATTGGCCGGAGTTATTTCTGTCAATATTTTCTGATAGCCGGAGGCGCTGGAAAAATCAAAACCCAAGACTTCTTTGGCATCAACTTTGTCCCAAGAGACGCCTTTCATTTCAAAATATTTAGCGAGCGTCAGATAAGTTTGTGGGAACCAGTAAGAATTGACCTGAAGGGCGATTTTATACATCTCCCCTTCCGAGACGCCGTTTGCGGCCAAAAGTTCCAGAAGGCCGAGCATGGCCATGCCATGATTGCAGTCCGGGAAATATGTCGAGTTGCCGCAGCAGGGGCGGTAAATATTTTTGGCCATGTGCTCCACTTTGGCCTGCTGCTGCGTCGTCAGGACAACGAATGAATGTTTTGAATAGTGGTCCATGGCGCCGCCCTTCGCTAGGGTCCATCCGCCTGTAGAAGCAAAGCGCCCCGCCTTCGCCAAGGCTTCGGCGGACAAGCCCGCTTCCCCTCCATCGTATGTCACCATTGGCCCTTCTTCTAAAACGGGATTTTTATTGCCCAAGCCGAAGGCCCAGAGCAGATTCAAGACATATCCGGAGTTTTCTTGAGTTATGACCAAGTTGCCGTTAGACAGGCCTTCGAGCAATTTCTTCTCTTCCACTGAAAGTCCGCCCCGACTCTCATAAAGTTCTTCAAATTTCTGTTTATCGATTACTCCCGCTTGAGCCATCTGATAACCCAAGTCGCCCCAGCGAACAGGCAAAACAATTTCTTCCGGAAATACTTTTTCTTCAATCCTTCGACCTTGCTCAGGATTGATGGTGAGTATAGTCGAGCCATCAAGACTTGAATTCTCCACGGCCTCTGTCGTAATAGGGCTAAGCGGCGCTTGCCCTGCGAAGCCTTGGCGAAGCGGGGGAGCAACTCGGTAAATTAAAACTAAACCAACCACAAAAACGGCGATGATAAGAATTTGCGGTATTAAATTTTTATTTTTTGTTTCCATATTTTTTTAATAATATCAGCCTTTTAATTTTCAATTCGAATCAAACATTTTTATTTAAACCACTCTCGCCAATTTTTCGGCCAGCCAAGAAGGATAAGAAGGGCCAGGGGCGCGCCCCAGTTTGCCCAGCGTTCTACAAAATCCCAAATTGGTTCGCCGACAATCGGGCGAATAAGCGCCGTCCAAAAACCCCAGAGAACCGCCCAAAGAAGCACTAACCGAATCGGCCGGAGTAAAACAATAAGGGCCACCAGCAAATCAAGCAAGCCGACAAAAAACAAAAGTTTTGTCGCTAAAATAGCGTCGGTAATGCCGAAATTGGCAAACCAGCCGACCCACTGCGCCTTGCCCGAGAGAGCGAAGACGCCGTGGCCGACAAATTCGCCGGCGACGGCAATTCGGAGAATCCACTCTATAAGTTTATTATTCATGGTCATAGTGTTAGATAATTAATTGATAATGTTTTTATTTCGACGAGCGAGGAGCATGTGAATGTGTAATCACATTCACAATGTCCGAGTCGACGTCGAATCAAAGTACTCTTTATTATACGTCTTCATATATCATTTTCAAAATTAACAGCCCCTCGATTTTACTCGGGATTTAGCAACAATTTTTCATCTTTTCTTCAAGTATTCTTGTTTGTTCTGATTCCGGTTTTTTCTCGCTGCCCTTTTTGATCTTGAATACAAGCGTGGTCAAAACGGCCAAAACTAAAGCAATAATAAATACAATCCAGGCCGAAGAAAGTAAACCATAAACGGCCAAAAATCCCAAGATCACAAATATCGTTTTCCAAATCAAGATAAATTTTGGCTTGATGAATTGCTCCAGCTTAAATGTTGATCCAACCACTGTTCCTCCCATGAGTATGGCAGTTAGTAGTTGGTAGTTAGTAGTTAGTAGTAAATTCAGTTTCATGCCAATTAATAACCAAATCCAAGTCAGAAAAACTCCGGCGCATATCGGGCAAATCTTAAACGACAACAGCTTGTTCACCAACCAAACCGCGAAGGTAATTATTAAGATTGAAGCAATGGCAATAATCATAATCGTAAGATTACATGGCCAACGGTTCCGGAGATTTGTTTAGATTGGCTTTGATATAGCTCTTTATGGCTTCCTCGTCATATTGATCAAATTTCTGCAAACGGCCCCATGACGCCAGGACAATTTTGGCGTCGTTTTTCGCCCGCGGCGTTGTGATAACGCTTTTTGGGTAACGACCGCCCAATTCTTTCAATTTTCCTTTTGTTTCTTCATCAATATCTTTATAAGAGATCCAAATACCGCCGTGCTCTAAACTATGCACGAGTTGTTCGTCCGGAAGTTCCTCGTCATAAAAACCCCAATCAGCCGGACCTGCATAATGCCAGCCGGACGTCGGCGGATTGGAATTATATTCCGGATGAGAGTCTCCAACGGAAATGTGTTTAGCGCCCTGAACTGAAATAGCTTCCCCCGGCCGAACGCCTTCCTCTTTCTTTGAAATCTTTGAAAGCCAATAAAATCCTCCCACAATGATAATAGCAACCAAGATCCAGATAATTATTTTTTTCATGTAATTATATATTTTAACTACTGATAGTAATATTATTTTATAACAAGAAGATAATTATGCCAAGAATAATCATGGCGATTCCGCCGCCAAGACGCATCAATCTTTTTTCTTTATTCTGCCACGCTTCAACTTTATCAAGCAAGTACTTTCGGCTGGCAATCGCCAGAATGATGACGAGCGGCAAGATGAAGATAAGATTGTAGATGAACAAATAGCCGACGCCTTTAATATAGGTGACATTGTCGTGAAGAAGTCCGAGAATCATCAAGTACGGTCCGCCAGTGCAAGGAAATTCGCAGAGGCCGACTAAAATGCCGAGAACAAAAGCGGCTGGAATAGAAGCTTTTTCCATTACGCGCGCGAGCAAGCCGTGGCTCCATTTTGGAATTTTAAGCTTGATCGGAGAATTGGGAAATATTTCTTGGATCAAGCTTATAATGCCGAGAGCAATTAAAAGTCCGGCGCCCAATTTGCCCATGAAATGCGGAGTGTTGAATATGTGAAGCGCTCCCAGAATGCCGAGGCCGATCAGAATATAGGCGGTGAAAACTCCGAAGATATATATTCCTCCGATTTTCAGAATACTTGATCTCATTCGTCCTATCGACAGGAGAAAGGCGATGGTTAAAAGCAAAATTGAGAAGGCGCAGGGATTGATGCTGTCAACTAAAGCCGTAATTCCGACAAGCGGCAGAAGCCACTTTCCCCCATCGCTTATATCCCAGATCACCTGCGACGAACCCGTGGAATATTTAAGAAGAATCGCGAGTCCGACGACAATCAAGCCGGCAATAATAAGCCACCATATTTTATTTGATTTTTTCACATTATTTTCTTTTTGTTCTCCGTTTTGGCAACAATTATTTTTATTTTCATTTTCCATATTTTCCATATTTTTTTCTGCGAAAGTCCGCGTTTAGTCAGCGAAAGTCCGCGTCTTACTACGGGGTGACCGTCGCCTCAAACTTGAGTATTGTTTGAGCGCCAGCGTCGTCTTCAAGATATATTTCCCTTTCAATCCGGCCTACGCCTGCCGGACCGTGGGCGTTCGGGTCAAATATAGCTGTGATTACAGCTTCCGCTCCAGCCGGAATTTCCATATTGGCTTTTGGCACCAAGCCGTGCCCGGGCATGCCAAAAGGTCCTTTCGTTTTCTCTCCTACTGTAATTGAAGCGGTTGTGCACATGCAGGACGTGTAAATTTTAGCAACGTTAATCGGGCCGGCCGCATTATTTTTAACCTTGAATTCATGATTCACATTGCCGTTCGCCATGGAAACTTCTCCGAAATTATAGAATGTTTCAGCGGCAGTAAGAGCCGCCGCAGAAGAAGGTTCATCTGAAACGGCGTTTGCTTTTTCGCTTGGTTTCTGGCTCGGCTTGGCGAAATAAACAAGCCCGCCGAAAATTATTATCAGTGCGATAACTGTAATGATTGTGTTTTTATTTTTCATAATTTTCTAAAATCTAATTTAATAAACAATAAAAAACCCTTACTCATCGACTTGAGCAAGACTTATTAGGAGAAATTTATATGGGCACGACGATATGATCAGGGACAAAAACAGAAAAGCCTTTAGAGGTTTGAGGTTCCAAAAATGAAGGAACTTCTGCTATTTTAGCCGTGTAGATTTCCGGATGAAGAGCATATTAAGATTGAGCCAGGCAATCAAAAGTGCAATTGCCATCATGGTGGCCCATGGCCAAAAAGCCGAAAACAGCTATAGAAACGAAAATAATCAATATAAATATGGGCAAAATTTTCATTGGCCTAACTATATCAAATTTCATTGGATTATACAACCTCCGCTTGAATAACATTCTAACATTCTATAGAATGTTAGAATGCTATATTAAACAACTTCTGACTGATAGCATTTCTCACAGTATACTATTTCGGGGCGGTCGGGAGCAAAAGTTGTTGTAATAATTTTATTGCATTTAGCACAATGGCGAGTCCAGAATTTCATCGGCCCGCGGCGGCGAATTCGGTCGGTATGGCGGCAACTGAAGCACTTGCGGGGCAAAGGCAAATTCATTTTACGGTAAAACAAAAGTTCATCCGGCACAATTTTGTAATTCCTGTTGCAGGAAATGCAGACCAAAATCTCTTTGGTAATGCCGTCTTGCACATCCTTAATATGATCAGGAATTTGCTCCGGTTTAAGAGTTTCTTTGCCTTCGGTTTTTTGCAAGTTGTCTTCCCAGCGCCAGCCTTGTTTTAAAGCTTCTTCTTTGGAGAGAGGCATGTTGTCTTGGGCAACCGTTTCGTTATAGGCAAAAGGCGATAATTCCGGCGGCATAAAAAGACCATATAAATTTTTTTCTTTTAATTCCGAAATAATTTTCGTCCTGAGCTTGTCGAAGGATTCTTTAGTGTATTGCTTGTTTAAAATACAATATTCGGCATTTCGCAGAGAATTACAACCAAAACAATACTTGTTGTTAGGCATCAAAAAATAACAATATTCTAAATTATTACCATTTTCAACATTAGACGAACCAATAACCCGACTTGAAATACCTGTCCCATTACACTCTAAAAGAAGTTCGCTGTAATAACCGTGACCAATAACATCATAAGAATCTTTTATTTTTTTGGCGGAAAACATATTTTTGCAATCTTCGGCTTCCGCCACCTCAAAACAGTTAAAAAGATTCTTGCCTTCGGTGATATAATCTCCGACGCAATTGACGGTTTTAAGATTATTATTTTCCCGACGCGGAAATTGAAGAGAAAAATCCTCAAATTCTTTCCGGAATTTTTCCATCTCTCTATAGCTTCCCATGATTTTGTTAACCTTGTCTTGATATTCCTCTTTACTCAATGGTTGGTTGAAGAAATGATAAGATTTATTGCGCAAGTTTACACAGCCGAAGCAATTAGTGCACCCACTGCAATTTAAAAGAAAAGCGCAGTCCAGACAAGCGGGGTTGTTCTTGCTCCAAATTATTTTGCTTGCTTTGTGCGTATTTACTAATTCATAGCCGAGTTCTATTTCAGTTGTAAAATACATATCAAGAGAGTCTCTGCAAGAAGTAACGCCGCGAGAATACAGAACATTTTCATTTAAACCACTATTAAAAACCATATAGCAATTCTTATTGCCGCCGGCGGTATTAGTATAGTCACTATTAACATTTGGGCCCAATCCAGTGGTGATGTAAGTAGTCATCTTAGGAACTTTTTTAATCAATTCGCCAAATTGTTCAAAGAACGGTTTTGATTCGTTGTAATCCATTGCGTAGTCTCTCGGGTCCCAGGAATCGGAATTATAGCACTCGTGACAATAAACCGTGTAAGGTGATTTTGGATTATACATCGAAACAATTGATTTGCCGCATTTGGCGCATTTGCGGCCGGTGTAAAGAGTGGTTTCATTGCGCCAAATCGCCCGGCGTTTGAAACGGCAATTGGGACATAAAACGGGTGCCGGCACATTCATTTTTTCATAAAATGAAAAATCATCTATCTCAATTACGAAAGAAGTCTTACAATTCTGACATATTCTGTTTTCCGATTTATTTTCCATTATTCTCCTATTCGTGCGAATTAGAGAAGCGCTTACACCACTTCCGACTGATAACATTTCTCACAGTATACTATTTCCGGCCGGTCGGGAGAATAACTGGTTTCGAATTTGTTCGGACAGTGATCGCCATTGGCATTTTCGGTGGTTAAATTTTGGTTTATTCATTCTTTTGAGTCGGCCCATATGACGGCAATCCGGGCATGAACGAGGGACATGTATCTTAAAACGTCTAAGCAGCTCTAGTTCGCCCTTTACAACACGAAATGGTTTTTCACATTCAACGCACGGAATTATTTCTTTCAAAAAGTCGTCTTTAACATCATTAATACTGTCCGGAATCTGATCGGTGGTAAGTGTCGGAGTATAATCCGGTTTTTTAATATTATGATATCGCCAGCCTTTATTAATAGTCTCCTCCTTTGTTAGAGGAAAATATTGTTGGGCAAATGATTCATTATAATCAAACGGTGACAGATCATAAGGAAGAAATTCTCCATAACTAAACTTACGCCCCTTTGAATCTTCATATGGCCTAGTTTTTATATCCGAAATAATTTTTTCTTTGAGCTTGAAAAATTCTTCTTTAGAATACTGCTTGTTTAAGATGCAATATTCTTTTTTTATTAGATTTACACAGCCAAAGCAGTTATTGCACCCCGGCGAATAAATAGAATACTCTACGTTTTTTGTATTACTCCAAACTCCTGAACAATATTTGACTTCATAGGCCCCTTCGCCTGTTGTTATCGTCTCAATACAGCGCTCCACACCATGTCCCCACTCGGTAAAATCATAGCAATCCCTGGTGGTTGGCATGGTGACGAATTGGCAATACCGGCTATCTTCTACAAAAACCGCCTGATAGCAATCAAGAGCATTTTTAGATTCATAAATATAATCTCCTGTTGCATTATTATTCATTCGCCCGTACATATATTTTCGCGGAAATTTGTTCCAGAAATCATATATTTTTGGCTTCAGTGCAACATGTGTCGAGTGCAGGTCGAGCCTCATTTCAGAAATATTTTTCTCAAATTCTTCTTTGGTGACCGGCTTGTTAAAGATATGGTAGCTTTTATTGCGTAAATTTACACAGCCAAAACAATTAGTACAGCCCACGCAATCTTTCGAATACCAAACATTAACAGATTTGGGGCAATTTTCAGAGAAATATAATTGTGACCCATCTCCGCCGATACAGCCGTAAGCAAGTTCCGTGTTATTCATCATGGTGCAGTCGGCAGAATCATTAACTTTTACCACTACCGATGAGTAATAAGTATTTTCACAAAGGTCTGCGTTAAAAACTAAGTAGCAATTTTTAAGACTGCCGGCATGGTTTACATACTCACTATTCACAAGAGTTGAATAATCAACAATAAGATATTGGTACGGAGTTTTATTAACAAGTTCACGAAGCTGTTTGAAAAAGTTTATATTGGGATTATACCCAAGTCCATAATCTCTGCCATCCCAACCATCACTCCACCAACATTTACCACAATAAACTTTTTTGCCTCCAGCTGGATCAAAGATAGTTATAATCTGTTTCTCGCATAAACCGCAAGAATTACGATAAAGAGTTCGCTCGTTTCTAAACATGATTCTTCTTTGAAACCGGCACTCCGGGCAAAATGTCGGCGGCGGGACATTGATCTTTTTATAAAAATCAAAATCTTGAGCGTCTATCTCAAATGAAGTCTGGCAGTTTTGACATATTCTATTTTCACTTTGTTCCATATGTTTATCTTTGAAAGCGAAATCCCGCACTCAGCAATTTATGCATTCGATAAATTGATGTAGTGCTGGGATTCCGGTTCGATCGTGAAGTTTTGCTTGCAGTTTTGGCAGGCCTGCACTGAGCTTGCCCCCACACCTTTTTGTAAAAAGGTGTGGGGGCTTGTCGAATGTGTTTTTGTTTCTGATTTATTTTCCATATTATTACTATTTTATTTATTTCGCCCGATTATTCATTCTAACATTCTATAGAATGTTAGAATGAATAATTTTTAATTATTATGTGTAACATCGGATACTGCACAGCCAAGCAGTTAATCAATCTTTTCAACAATCAATTTGAAGGATGATTTTTTGCCGCTGACTTCGACCGGTATTTCAAACTCCCCTGTTTCTTTTATGCTTTCCATTTTTATGGAATCCTCGGAGAGACTTATGTTATAATCTTTTTTCATTTTTTCTATTATATCTTCTTTTTTGATGCTCGAGAAAAGGTGGCCTTTTCCTGCCTTGCCGGCCCGCTTCGCCGGAGCTCCCGCTTCGCCCGCGAAGCGAGGCGAGTCAGCGAGGCGAGCAGGCAGGTCGGAAACTTTGGCTTTCATGATCAATTCTAGACCTTTGATGGCCCCCAAGGCCTTCAAAAGCTCCTGCTCCCCCGCTTCTTTGGCAATCAGCATTTCTTTTTTTAATTTATCAATTTGGGCGATTTTTTCTGGAGTGGCTCTTTCAGCTAATTTTCTGGGAATCAAAAAATTCAAAGCGTAGCCGTCGCTGGCTTCTTTGATATCGTATTTTCGTCCCAATTTCGGCACGTCTTTTAATAAAATTATTTTCACAGTTTAATTGTAGTATATTTTTTAATTTAATGCATCTTCAACCAAAACTAGAGTAATGACATTTGAAAGAATTATTGAATATCTCGACGCCTAAATGAAACACTTCTGGCATAACTGTATTTCCACTCGCTTTTATCCAAAGGCTTTGTGTAAAAATAAGTTGAGTGATCAACTTGATAACTCTCTAATCTTTTGAGACTATATAAATCAAAACCATCTTTATAAAATGGTAATTTTTTAATTTTATCCATGACTTCATTGGGAATGTTTTTATTGGCAGTCGTTAAAAATGCCTTGCCTAATAAATTAACAATTTCTCTCCCTCCCCATGTTTTTTCAAAATCTCCATATTTATCAATATTACCAACCAATATATATTCCTTAATAAATGGTTTTGATCTGAAAAATTCAGTCCAATCTTCATTTTCTGGCATCCATGAACATATTACTAATGTTGGTTTAAACTTCTCAATCGCATCTTTGTAATCAATTTTTTCTAATGGTATATTTGGTAAAATTGTCCAGTCTTTTTTGTATTTTTCCGGATTATCAGTAGCTACAAAATCTAAACCAGAATCTTTAAAAGAATTTATTTTTCTAGTAATGTTTTTTAAGAAATGGGATAATCTGCCATCCCTTGCGCCAACTTCCAGAACAGTATTTTGAGTATTTGGATCATTTTCTTTTAGTGCCTTTAGTCTCTCAATTAAATAATAACTAAGTTGTTCAACATACTCTTTTGTCCAAATTTCAAAAGGAGTGTTTTTGAGATCTTTCCCGACAAACAAATGGGACAATGCCGTTTCCATATCATACTTTTCCATATCAGAACTATCTAAAAGTGAAAAAGCTTCCTTCAATTCTTTGTAGTTTGGCAAATACAAAGAATTTGCTGCAAGTTTTATTTTAAAATCATTAAATTTTTTTATAGGATCGCTCTTTTCTTCAAATTTTTCAGGATTAATCATAAAAATATTTATTTATAAATTCGCATAATTTCCGTATTTATTCTTGTCACAATTTCATAATTAATTGTTTCTGCTTGATTAGCGACTTCTTCTGCAGTTATTCTTTTGTTTTTACTTTGCCCGATTAAAACTGCCTCATCTCCTCTTTTAGCCCCTTTAATTTCAGTTAAATCAACAGTTATCATATCCATAGACACCCTGCCCAGCACTTTTGCCCTTTTTCCTCTTACTAAAACTTCTCCTTTGCCTGAAAGCGCTCTCGGATAACCATGCCAATAGCCAATTGGGCAAATACCGATAATTGAATCCCTTTTTAAAGTCTCTGTAAGATCATATCCAATATTATGACCTTTGGGTAATTTTTTTATTTCGCTCACTATGGTTTTCCAGAACAATACTGGCTCTAGCTCTATTTTCGTTTTAACATATTTCTTGATTTCTTTGGATGGAAAAAGTCCATACATAGATATGCCTACGCGAACCATATCAAAGTGAAATTCGCTGCTTCGCATTGTTTCAGCGCTGGCCGAAGAATGAGCAATCGGCTTGAAACTGTTTTGTCTAAAAGCTTGTATCCAGATTTTGAAATTCTCAATTTGTTTTTTTGTGTAAGAAAAAAACTTTGGATTTTCAGCAATAGCAAAATGCGTATACAAGCCTTCAATTTCGATGTTTTTGCTTTTCTTAATTAAGACTAATACAGCAGGCAAATCTTTTCCTAAAAAACCCTGACGGCCCAAGCCCGTATCGACTTCAATGTGAATTTTTATTTTCTTTATTAATTTTGTTTTGATTATCTTCCTTAAAAAATCAAAATTAGAGATAGTGAGCGATATATTTTTCAAGCTTGCTTCTTTAATAAATGAATCCGGCACATAGCCGAAAACTAAAATTGGTTTCTTAATTCCGCTTTTCCTTAAAATTAAAGCTTCATCGATATCATCTACCGCTAAAAAGTCTGCGCCAAGTTTTGAGATTTCTTTGGCAAAATGCGCTAATCCATGTCCGTAAGCGTTAGATTTGACAACAGCCATTAGCTTGATTCCGGGACTCAAAATATTTCTAAAAGTGCGATAATTTTTTTTTATTGCACTTCTGTTAATTTCAACCCATGTTTTTAAATATTCGGACATAACTATTTCAATAGTTCTACCGCTTTCTCCAGCTGCGGATCTTTTTTTGCCTCGATGTCTTCTTTGGTTATCTTTACCTCTATGTCCGGTTCAAGACCCTGTTCGGAAATTGAAATCCTGCTTGGGGTCAGCCATTTGGCGATAGTAATTTTGAGCGATGTCTCCGCCGTGACATCAACAAGTTCTTGGACCGAGCCCTTGCCGAATGTCTTTTCACCGACAAGCGTTGCAACAGCGTTGTCCTTTAACGCGCCGGCCAGAATCTCCGAAGCCGAGGCCGAGCCGCCGTCAATCAAAACTATGACTTTGTACTTATTATCAATTAAGTTATAACCCTTGCTTCGATAAATATGTTCCGGTGATTTTTGGCCGAAGTCTTCAATAACTACAGTCTTGCCAATCGGCAAGAACCAGGAAGCAATATCAATCGAAGCTTCCAGGAATCCGCCCGGATTGCCGCGCAAATCTAAGATTAATTTTTTCGATCCGCTTCGAAGAAGTTCGCGCAAAGCTTCCCGGAAAAGCAGCGGCGACTGGTTTGAGAAATTATAAAGCCTGATGACGAATATGCCGTCCGGTCTTTTCTCCGTGTCCAAAGTCGGAATTTTTATAATCTCGCGAATGACTTCGATTTCACTCGGTTCACTGTCCCCTTCTCTAAAAATTGTCAATTTGACTTTAGTGCCCGGCTCTCCGCGAATCAGCGAGACGGCCTTATCGATAGAAAGATTATTTGTCGCCGTTTCGTCTATTTTTAGAATTTTGTCTCCGGACTTGATGCCGGCCCGATAGGCCGGAGTGTCTTTAAGCGGGGCGATAACGGTTAGAACCTTGTCCTTAATGCCGACTTCCATGCCGACTCCGCCAAATTCGCCGCTGATGCTTTCTTTAAACATTTTTGCTTCCTGGGGCGGAAAGAAGGTTGTGTAGGGGTCATTTAACGACCCGGCCAGTCCGGAAATTGCTCCCCAAACTCTATCTTGATCGGCCACTTCCCGGCCGTTGGGATACTTCTCGTCTATAATATTCCAGACCTTCCAAAATGGGGCGAAATCAACGCCTCCTTCTTCTATTGCGAGAGGCACGCTTTTGTTCAAGAGGTAGGCCGCCGCCGTATGCTGATTATTTTGGGCTCCAAGCTGGAAGCCTAAGGCGAAAGCCGTGGCGACGAGTACGACCCCTATGAAAATAAGATATTTTTTTGAGAATTTATATTGAGAAGTCATTTTAGTTAAATTAACACAAAGATTTTTTATAGTCAATTTTCCAAAGCGGCTTTGGTATATATATTTTTAGGATCCCAAAGCATCCAAGAAGTCAGGCCAGCGTCATAAGTAGCCTCGATTTGCTTTCGAACCATGGCGGCCGTATAAGTCGCGCCGAGATTGAAATCTTGGATCCACGGCCTTAGTTTGAGCGGATCCTCGCCCATCGCCCGCAGGCGTTCGGCTCCCTTTTCCAGGGATATTTTAACAACTTCATAAGGCATGGTAGCCGGACTACTGAAACCGTTCCAGCCCTTCGGCCAATGAGACGGATAGACCATCGGCGCAATAAAATCAAAGTGAGGCGCGGTTCTTTCAAGAATCTGCCCGATATTAAGGTCGTCAACATTAGTCATCGTCATGCCGAAGAGATCGGCCGACGTGATAATCCCTTCCGGCCGGAGCTGTTCACTTAAGTAAGCAAAAAATTCTTCCAGAACGTCAGCCTTGATTCGGTCGTGGCTCCACGGATAATAAATATCTTTCATGTCGCCGTCCGATGGAAAACGAATATAGTCGTAATTAAATTCGTCGAAGCCGAGGCCGTAGGACTCGCGGCTTAGGGCGACAATATAGTCCCAATATTCTTGCGCGCCCGGATCGATGAAATTAAGGCCTTTTTTATCTTTCCAGATTTGATTCTGATCTGTTTTCTTTTTGACAGCCCATTTCGGATTGGCTTTCGCAATATACGGATTTTGGAAAACAGTGATTCGGCCAATGACATAGACATTCATCTCGTGCAGGGTTGCTATGAATTCGACAATATCCGGAATACGATTCTCGGAGGCGCCGAACTTTACTAGAAGCGGATCTTGCACTCGGAACGAAATGCGGCCGGAGTAATCGGTAATATCGATGATAATGGAATTTAGTTCCGTCTCTTTCAGCAATCCGAAAATCCTCTCTCGAAAAGAAGCAGTGCCGGCGGCATAGCTCGTCATATAAACGCCCTTGACTGCCTCCGGCGTTTGGATGTGCGTGATTATTATTTTTGGCTTTTCTGGAAGTAAAGGCAACTCCGCTAAATTATTCTCTGCTACCTCCGGCGGCAGTTCCGGCGCTTGGTAATTTACGGAAGCAAATTTGGGAGTGGCGGCCAGGCCGGCGAAGATAAATAAAAAAGGCACGGCAGCCACAAGAATGTGTTTTAAGCCTAAATTAACTTTACCCTTTTTAATCATTGTTGCGGTTTAGAATTTATATTGCTTTCGTTTTCGGTATAAGTTTCAGTCTTTTTAGGGCCGGTCGAGAGCAGGTTTTTTTCCTTATATTGCAAATAAGCGATGTAGCTTAAAAACAGCCCGATTAGGGCGATCAGGATTTTTTTCCATAAAATTGGAAAGCCGGAAAATGGCAAAAAGGCCAAAATAATGCCCGCAATAAAAATTGTTCGTTCTTTCAACATGACTCATATTTTACACCAGCTACCAGCTAATGCAACTAACACCCCCACCATCCTCCCCCTTATTAAGGGGGAGGAGAAAGGAGGGGGTTGGAGCTAGATGCTAGGCGCTAGCTATCACCACAAACTCACCCCGCACTTTCTCCTTATTTTTATTAAAGAATTCAGTGTAGCAAGTGTAGCAAGAACGGTTCTTGCTACAGCTACGGCGCGACAATAATCACAAATTCGCCTTTTTGCAAGTTGAACCCACCATACAAAGACTTGACAAAAATTACTGGTATGCTACACTTGCACTTGAGTTTGCTTTGGCAAGATAAAAACTACTTTTGTAGCTAGAAAGCTACAAAAACCAAGGCCTTGAATAAAACTCCCTAGTCATTGTAGGTGAGACGATGGCTTGAGCAGAGCAATGCATGCTGTAGAAATGTATTTTTGCCGGCTTGCGGTCAGTAATACTCATCGTTATACCGCAAGCCCTCGACTGTTCTTTCCGAACTTTTGTTCGGATCACAATATAAATAAAAAAGTATTAAACCCAAGCCGATCTCTCCAAAAGAGGATCGGCTTAAATTTTGGTATAGCAAGAATGGTTCTTGCTACAGTGGCAGAGCTTAAAGAAAAAAGGAGGACAGATTTTGTCCCCCTTATCATTTTGAGCTCAATCTTTTTTTAATAATTTCTCTCTAATCATCAGCGAGGTGTTCATCTCGTAAGACATTAGCAAGACATGCTTTGAAAAAAAATTGATCACGCTCCCTTTGGGTCCATTTGTTGGTGGTCTTTTTTTGATCTCCATATGATCTGGATTGTTTTTTGGCCATAGTTTTATGTATGTATATGTACTAAATTGTTAATGTTCATTTTATATTAAATATATCAAAAAGACAAAAAAACACAAGTAATTATTAACCCAGTTCAACAATCAAAGGGCTTCAGGCAAGCCCAAAGAAGTGTCTCGTTAACTCAGCGATCGCTTGGATAATGAGATAATAAATTTTTGAGCCCACGGCAAGTCATGGTTTTTAGTCTCTGTTTCGTTTTTCAGCATATGCCGAAAAGTAAAGCATTAAATCTTTTGGGAACAGTTTTTTTATTTTATGAGCTTACAAGCACAGTAAATTCTCCTCTGACTTTATCGGGATTCAAAGAAAAATAAGCAAGAAGCTCCAAAGGTGTGCCGGTCTTGAATTCTTCATAAATTTTGGTGAGCTCGCGGGCGATGCAGACTTTCTTATTCGGAGCGAATTTTTGGAGGGATTCCAGAGTTTTTAAAATCCTATGCGGGGATTCGTAGAAGACCATCGTGCGCTTAGCCTCGGCAATTTCTTTAAAAAGCGTTTCCCGGCCCTTCTTGTGCGGCAGGAAGCCCAAGAAGGTAAATTCAGATGACGGAATGCCGCTTGCTGACAGAGCTGTAATCAAGGCGCTTGGCCCCGGGATAGGAATAATTTGAACATCGTCGCCAAATTTCTCCCTAAACCTTTCTGTCGAAAGGTCGGGCGATTCAGTTTTGCTGAATTTAGCCTTAATCTTGGAAATTAAAAAAGAACCCGGATCAGAAATGGCTGGCGTGCCGGCGTCTGAAACCAAGGCGATATTTTTGCCGGTTTTTAGTTCTTTCAAAATAGAATCAATTTTGGCGAGCTTGCTATGTTCGTGATAGCTTAGAAGCGGCTTTTTGATGGCGTAATGGTCAAGTAATTTTTTTGTCACTCTTGTGTCTTCGCATAAAATCAAATCAACCTCTTTAAGCACCCTCAATGCTCTTAAAGTAATATCCTCCAAGTTCCCTATCGGCGTCGCCACTACATAAAATTTAGACATGATTCAATTTTAGCATAATTTTTGAGGATCGGCTTAAATTTTTTATTTCCTATTTTAGCGCAAACCAAAAAACTGCATGATTGTGCATTTTATTGTTATTGGCTTATTCGTACGAATAGGTAAATAGAATAAATAAAGTTTTTTAAATTAAATAAGATCAATCACTTGTTTTGCAAGTTTTGGCAAAGGATTGGCCAGAGAATAAAACATGGAAAGACTCTTCTGTTCTTTGTCCACAATCCCCGCTCCGAACAATATGGCAAGATGTTTTGATGTAGATTTGAAAGACAGCTTTATATGCTCCGCAAGAAGCGTGACTGTCGCCAATTTTTTATCCTTAAGATACTTTAAAATCTGCAATCGTCTGCGATTAGCCAGAGCTTTTAATATTTTTTCATGCTCTTTCATACGAATATCATATCACTATCTTCCCTATTTACCTATTCGTACGAATTAGGGTTGAGGTGGAAAATAAAAAAATAAGTTAGACAATTTCTTTATTTTATGTTAGTTTAAGAATTGAAAATTCTTAAATCCATAGCACTTATGAAAACTAAATATCAGCATCAAAACCAAAATGAATCCGAAACATCATTCTTTGACTTGGCTTCAAAAAAATTCATTGTTAAGGACGAAAAATTGTTCGGAACGGTATGCGAGACAGCAAATCAGGCCGCTCAAGTAATTTCAGAACTTATAAATTTTGATTTACCGACTTTTCTCAACAAAGAAAATACTTGGAATCATAATTTATCATATGGCCGAATAATGCTTATTGCTCTGATTTTGGACAGACATCCACGATTTGTCTACCATCACTCGCTTGACAGATTTTTTATTGATAAAAGTCGGCGCTCGCCTCTCTTTTACGCAGGTTATTTATTCAGACGACACAGAAACTATCAAGGCCGATTTGACAACAAGTACTCTTCTTTGTATTCAAAAGCAAAAATAATAATTGATGGAAGGTGGCCAGTTTCAACTCAAGCTGTGACTGATTCAATTAAGAGTGTTGCTGAAAAAATTGCTCCTAAAAAAATTGTACCAAGTTATTCTGAGATCAAGATTAATTTGGACAATTTAAACAAAGAAAAATTTTCTGTCCATCAGGATATCTTTGTTGAAGTACTTTATCTGTCAATTGATCGGGCATTTTTTGATCGGGTATTTTTAATTTCAAAAAAGATAATAAAAAGCAGAAGCCGAGAAGGAGCGATTGTGGGAGCGAGATTTGCGTTTTATTTTTTCTGCCGTTCTTATGATAAAAATTTTTTCCTACTTTCTAAAATAGGTGAACTGGTTGGCAAAAGAACTCATGCTACGGTTCTCCATGGTATCAAGAGATGCAGAAACCTAATGGAAAAAGATCCATCTTATCGCGCTAAGATGCATGAAGCAGGGAAAATTTTATCGGAATCATTAAAATTGGAACAGCTACTCAAAGAAAATTTAGCCGCTTTATAGCGGCTATTTTTATTTCTTTATTTCCTATTATATTTCCCCACCAATTCTGCCTGAGCAATAATATGGCCGGACATGGCGACTTCGACTTCTTTTTTCGAAGAGCCTTCGGGAAGATTAAGTATTGTATCAAGAGCGTAGAGCTTGAAGAAATATCTATGTTCCCTGTCCGGCGGGCAAGGTCCGCCATAGCCGGTTTTTCGGAAAGAAGTTACACCTAAAACGCCCTCTGGCACAAGCCCCTCTTTTATTTCTTTGGTTTCAGGTGGAATATTAAAAATAATCCAGTGATCCCAAGTGCCCATCGGCGCGTCGGGGTCGTCCATGATTAAGGCAAGACTTTTTGCTCCCGCCGGAATATCGCTAAAAGTTAAAGGCGGATTAATGTTTGCCCCGTCGCAAGTGTAGAGCGACGGAATGGATTGATTATTTTGAAATGCCGTACTTTCTATTTTCATATTGCTTAAGACACTGCTTTCTTTCATAACTTCCGGTTTTTTGGAAATTATAAATAAAGCAATGACAATTATCGCTAATAATAAAATCAAAATTGTTAAAACTTTTTTCATAAAATTATATTATTTTTTAGAACCGGCGAAAACTTGAAGCAGTTCAAGTTTTCGGGCCAGGCAGAATCGAACTGCCGCCGCACACACCCCATGCGTGTAGACTACCACTATCCGATGGCCCGATTATATTATTTTTTATTTACAATCTTAGCCTTTATCTTTAAGGCTGCCTTGTCTGCTTGCTTTCTAAAACTTCTTTTGATTCTCAAAAAAAGAGAAATGAAAACAAACTCGCTTGAGATAACTATGATCAATAATATCCAAAAAATAAATTTGGCTGCTTGAAACGGCCCGCCGAGCCAAGGGCTGAAGGCGAATAATCCGATAAGTATCAGGAAAACTGCGGAAATGACAGTGCCGACAATTAAATATCCTTTGATGAAATCGGTGGCTTGTTCAACAACAAATCCGCCCGGATTTTGAATTCCCTCCTTAACCTTCCTTTTTATAAAAAATAAATCCAAAATACCCATTTTGTTATTATATCAACAAGTGAGGATGTGTGGAAGTGTAATCACTTACACAACATCCGAACGCAGTTGATATATGGTAATCCATATATCATTTTATTAGTAGTTTGAAATTTTTCTGTTAAAAAAGAGAAAAACTCTTTTTGGGGGTCGCTGTCTCTGCCTGCTGGCAGAGCGCTGCCTCTCGGCCCGTCGGCCTGCGAGACACCCCCAAAAAAGAATTTTTCCCTTTTTTAAAGGCCCCCGAACGATGGTTTTGACTTTTAGCAAAAAATGGTTTAAAGTAAAGTTCTTAACTTCTTTAAAAAACAAAATATTATGATTAATCCTAATTCTGTCATTTCGTCCCAAAATGATCGGGAAAGAGAGCATTGTCGGATAGTTTCGCTTAATCCCACTTTGAAGACAATTGATGAACTCTTTCAAGATCTCATCAAAGAAGCTGCTACTCCCCTTAAAGGTTTTTTTCGCCAGCCGCCAAAATCAGATTTGTTTTCCCAAAAAGAAATTGGCTTCATCGCGAATCAATGTTCATTCGATAACGGTTCTTATGGATTTGGTCTTGACTATGGCTACTACATGAAAATCTATCGCTCTTATGAATTATGTTTGGTGGAAGGTTATGAGGCATTTATTGATTATGTAGATATGGAAAAAGAGAAAGGAAAATCGTCTGCCAAAAAACTTTTTAAAGATGAACGGTTCAGAAAAATACGCGACTTGGTTAATTGTGATACCTCCCCCCATCCCAAGGTTCGCGATCTTCTGTTTTTAACTGTTGATCCCATGTACCCAATGTGGAAAGATTTTGCCACGGTGGTATTTGTAAACCAGAAAAGCACCGCAGAGAGCTTCAAGTGTTATTTCAATAACGTCCATAAATTGAAAACAGAAGCGGTGATTGGCCGGCCTAAAAACAAAAAAGAACGGGAAGAGTACGCAGAAATTTTCAGAAAATTGGAAAGCAGAGAGTTGGACATTGTTTTTGTCAGCAAGGTGATAAAGGAAGATGAAGAAGACAAAGAAACTAAAGCCGACATGGTAATCCATTTTTCCATGCCCAAAAGAAAGGTATGGCGAATTGCCCGAAGCAATATTGCCGCTAAGAGCAAATATATTCGCGGCGGTCAAGTTTACTTCATCTGCCTTAATCACGATTTTGACAAAGCTCCCTACATGAGCTCTTTTCCATGGCCAAAGAAGAAAAAGAAAACAAATCAAATAGAATTATTTTAACCCCGTTCCGACCTAGGTCGGAACGGTTTTTTTTATTTAAGTTCTCACGGGAGGCCCAAAATTTTTTTACCGCTTAAAATTCGTGTTCCTTATCAATTTCTAGAACCACGAATTTTATCCCATTCGGCTCTAGCACTTTAGGCGGTAT
The DNA here is from genome assembly GCA_001785965.1 of Candidatus Nomurabacteria bacterium RIFCSPLOWO2_01_FULL_42_20. Taxonomy (GTDB): domain Bacteria; phylum Patescibacteriota; class Minisyncoccia; order Phycocordibacterales; family CAZVEC01; genus 2-01-FULL-42-20. The sequence continues at coordinate 10,360 of MFVF01000030.1, read as the reverse complement.
AACGTGCGTAGAGCCGGGCTGTTTCAAAATGCCCTCATGGACAGGAAAACAAGTTTTCGGTTTGATTTCAAGCGCATAATCAATCGCCTCTAGCAATCTCATCCAGGGTCCCGCAACAGGCAGAGCCAAAACCTCAACTTGTTTTCCTGGATTAGTGAAAGCATCACCGGGGTAAAAGAGTTTGTTAGCGATAAAATAGCCGGTATTTTGGATTGGCGGAATGGAAGTGTGCATGAGGGCATGATCCTTTCCAAATCCCTCAATCAAAACTCCATTTGCGTCATAATTTTGACCGTCTTCTACTATGCTGAAAGCAATATTTTCTTTTTCCAAAAGCGCACCAACACTTTTGTTAGTGATAACTTTTGCTTGGGGATTATTTTTCAAAAGCGCTTGGAGTGATTCAATATGAAGATGGTCAGCGTGTTCGTGCGTGATTAGCACAAAATCAATATTTTTTACTTCGCTCTGTTGCATTGAGTAAGTTCCAGGGTCAGTCAAAATTCTGACTCCGTTTTCTTCAATCAACAAGCAACAATGTCCAAATTTTGTGATTTTCATAATTCTATTTCTGGCTATTAATAAGTTCGGAAGCAAGTTTTTTCAATTCTTCAGGGTCAGCCATTGGTCCGCTTCCAGAAGAAATCCAACCCTCGTATTTATCAAACCAAAATTCTTTACTACTCAAAACTTGCTTCCAAACACCTTTCTTTAGGTTTTCTGTTCCGTGGAGCGGAACAAGTTTAATGTGTGCGTGGTCAATTCCTGTTCCCTCCATCATCAGTCCAACTCGCCCAACATCGTCAAAATAGTTTTCAAGTATGCCAGCAACTTTTTTGGAAGCGATTATAAATCTTTGTAAAACATCATCTGGCATTTTCAAAACATCGCTTCCAAAATGTTGCTTTGGAATGACGCACGTAAACCCTTTTGTATTAGGGTCAATGGCAAGCCAAGCCATAAATTCTTCATTCTCCCAAAACAATCCGGGCGTTTTAATATTCCCCGCAACTATTTCGCAGAAAACACATTTGTTATCTTTTGTTGTAGCTTCGTATTCCGCCATAAGATTTATTTCATCATTTTTCCTCGTGCTTCAAGGCATTTTTCATAATTATTTAAACTAATCCTTATCGAACGGCCTTGGCGCGGTCGCGCTCGGTCAGGAATTTTTTGCGCAAGCGCACATTCTTCGGCGTAACTTCAAGATATTCGTCTCCCGCCATGATTTCAAGGCCGCGTTCGATTGTGAGCAGATAGGCCGGTTTTAGAAATATCGCTTCATCAGTGCCGGAAGCGCGGACATTAGTGAGCTGTTTACCTTTTGTCGGATTGACCGCCATCTCGTCGCCTTTGAGTACATTGCCGATGACCATGCCCTCATAAACTTCCGTGCCCGGTTCAATATAAATAATACCTCGATTCTGGAGATTATCCAAAGCGAAGGCGACCGCCGTTCCTTTCTCCATTGAAGTCATTGACCCGACTTCCCTCTTCTTGATCTCGCCGGCATGCGGCTTGAAGCCGATGACGCGCGAAGAAAGTATCCCTTCGCCCTTAGTATCAATTATAAACTGGCTCTTGTAGCCCAAAAGCCCCCTGGTCGGCATTTCAAAGCGCAGATGCATGATTCCCTCTTTTTTATTCATTTCTTGCATAACGCCCCGGCGCTTTGTAATTTTTTCTATGACTGCGCCAGATGTTTCTTCAGGCACATCGATAATAACTTCTTCATATGGTTCGAATTTTTTGCCATCTGTTTCCTTGATGATCACTTGCGGCTGGGAAACCTGAAGCTCATAGCCTTCTCTGCGCATGTTTTCAAGCAAGACGGCAATATGAAGCTCGCCTCGGCCGGAGACTTTTCCGCCGAAGGCGGAAAAGTCTACTTTCAAACCCACATTTACTTCAAGTTCTTTCTCCAATCTTTCTTTGATCTGCCTGGAAGTTACAAATTTTCCGTCTTGACCGGCAAAGGGAGAATCGTTGACCAAGAAATTAAGAGAGATGGTCGGCTCGTCAATCGCAATAGAGGGCAAGGCAATTTCATTCTCGTTGCTAGTAATAGTTTCTCCAATGTAGATATCCGGAATACCGGCGATGATGACAATATCTCCGGCCGAGACTTCCGGCACATCTTTTCTGGACATCCCTTCGAAAGTGAAAAGTTTTGTTATCTTTGCTTTGCGCGTTTCATTAGTTATAGCTTTTTTAACAAAAATCTGCTCGCCGGATTTTATCTTGCCGCCGTATATGCGGACGATCGCCAACCGGCCCAAGAAATTGTCGTAAGCCAAGTTAAAAACTTGAGCCACAAAATCATTTTCTGTCTTAGTTGAGGCGGAGGGCACTTGTTCTAAAATAAGATCAAGCAGAGGGTTTAAATTAGTTGATTGGTCGCTTAAGTTCCTTTTAGCAATACCCTGTCTACCGATGGCGTATATTGTTTTGAAATCAAGCTGTTCCTCATTTGCTCCGAGTTCAAGAAAAAGCTCCAGAATTTCTTCGTGGACTTTTTCGGGCCTAGCGGCAGGTTTATCTATTTTATTTATTACAACAATTGGTTTAAGCCCGAGCTCGAGTGATTTTTTCAGAACAAAACGAGTCTGCGGCATAGGGCCTTCCCCCGCGTCAACGACAAGCAGAACCGAATCTATGGCCCGCAGAACGCGCTCGACTTCCGAACCGAAGTCGGCGTGGCCGGGCGTATCAACGATGTTAATTTTAGTCGTAGCTTGCGAAGATTCAGAGCTTGTGGTTCGACCCTGCTCACCATCCTGAGCGCTAGTCGAATGGATCGAGGGATAAAAAAGCGAAGTGTTTTTTGAGTAAATAGTAATACCCCGCTCTTGTTCGAGCTTGTTTATGTCCATAGTAAAACCTTCCTCCACCATGCCGCTTTGTTTGAGCAAGGCATCGGTCAAGGTCGTCTTACCATGGTCAACGTGAGCAATGATGGCGATATTTCTGATTTCCATCCTGTAGTGAAATTTTGATTTGGTTAAATTTTTCGACTTTTATATAAATAATCCTTTATTCTCCGCTTTAGTAATCTACCACCTTGAGTTGTTTTTAGATACTTCTCTCTTCGTTTGGCGTCACTCTCTTCTACCGAAGCTTCGTAATAAATTAATTGCCAAGGCATGTATCTCTTTGTAGAAAAATTTAACCCTTGATTATGTTCTGATAATCTGCGTTTTAAATCAGCTGTATATCCAATATATAGCTGATTATTCATTTTACTTTGTAAAACATAGGTATAGAACATAATCGAATCAAAATTCTACTACGGGATCCATAACAGAATGATAATTAAATCACAAAAACAATCTAAAAACAACTAAAAGTTTTTACTTTTCCAGATCAAGCACTTCATCAATGCGGATCTTTTTAATGAATTCGGGGACATGGGAGACGAGAACGAGCGCGCCTTGATATTTATTGAGGGCTTCGGCAATGACTGGAATATGGCGAAAGTTAATATGATTCGTTGGTTCATCAAAAATGAGCAGCCCTGGACGTTCAAGCACCAAACGCGCAAAAGCAACAAGACCCTTTTGTCCTTCCGAAAGAGATCCGATCTTTGTGTGGATAACATCTCCGGTGATGAGAAAACTTGCCGCCGTTGCTCGTAAGCGCTCTTCATTTAATGGTATTCCGCCTGAAAGCATCGCGCTTGCCAGTGAAGCATAGACAGTATCTTCAAAGTTTAATGTCGAGAAATCCTGACGATAATACCCGACGCGAATGCCTTCTAAAATTTTTGCCCCGGGAGCTGTATTATTTGCCAGGTGTTCAAGTAAAGCGCTCTTGCCGATGCCATTTGGGCCTTTCAAAAGTAAATGCTGATTTTTTTTGAGTTTAATTTCCGCTTTATGTTTTATAACCTTGCCTGTTTTTGAGTTCATCGTCGTAAATGAAGTAATCGAAATAATTTCTCCGACGAGGTCAGTCTGACACGGAATCGTAAAAGACCTGATTGTTTTATCTTCCTTGCGTACATCAACCTGCTCTTCTTCCATAACGGCCGCGTCTTCTCGCATGCGCTTGGCGAGCAAACGCATGCGACCGCCCTTCATGGCAAAGAAGTTCGCTTTTTCTTTCTTCTCTATTGCCGCTTTGGCCAAGCGCGCATTTTTACTGTTTTCTTTTTCAACCCGAGCGGTAATGTCTTTGAGCACATTGGAATAGTTCCCTACATATTGTTCAACTTTGCGCGTGTAAATATCTAAATAGAGCACGCTGTCGCTAAAGGCATTAAGGAAATCCGCGTCGTGAGAAATTACCACGACTGTTTTCTTATATTCAATCAGGAATTTAGTTAAATGAGCGATGCCAGCCGCGTCGAGATTGTTGGTTGGCTCATCAAGTAATAGTAAATCCGGCTCGGCAATTAGGGCCGAAGCCAGCAATATACGGGCCTGCTGGCCACCGGAAAATGTTTTCAGAATTCGGTCATGAAGCTTTTCGTGACCTTTTAAATTTACCACTTCAAGCACTTTATCAATCTTGGGGTCAATATCGTACACTTTCTTCAAGAAACTTTTTTCTAAAAATTCACGCACTGTAAGTTGCATGTCTGCCTGCGAAATAACTTGTCGAGACAGGGCGGTTGTAATGCCTGGAATAATATTAATAATGCCTAATTCTGGTTTTAACGTTCCAGTGATCAACTGAAACATCGTGCTTTTTCCTGCGCCATTTTGACCCATGATGGTTACCTTCGAACATCGGCGAAGCGGAAAACTAACTTCATCTAGGATGGGTTTATTGTGGCCATATTCAAACGACACTTTATCGAATCGAAGAATTGTTTCATCTTTTGCCATGAGAAATAACTCTATCATTATAAAAAGGATGAGTCTACACTATTAAAGAAAAAACCACCCCTCGACTACGCTCGGGGTGGTTTTTTCTTCGTGAGGCACCTGTAGACGGCTTAGGCGCGTGATACGTTTTGGGCAAATGGGCCTTTGTCTCCCTGGCCAACTTCAAAAGTGACAACATCGCCAACTTTCAATTCGTCCAATGTCACACTTTTCAGTTCACTCTCGTGAAAAAAAAGATCCTTTGTTTCACCTTCTCGAGAAATGAATCCAAAAGGTTTTCCTACCACAAGAGTTTTAATAGTTCCTTTCATGTGATTGTTTTTTATTATTTTTATACCAAGAAACTCGACTAAATTTCTTCTTAGCACGGTCTTATTGTAACATATAAATAGTTTTATTCAAAGTAAAACTACTTCTTCTTATTTTTTCAAAATCCGTCTAACAAGACTAATTTAAAACATACCAACAAACTGGAGTTTGTAAGGGTGTTATTTGGGTGGTTTAATTGGGTTTGAATTTTAGGGAAATAGAATTCACGCAGTGGCGGATGTTTTTCGGAGTCAATTCCTCGCCTTGGAAAATGTGACCTAAATGCGCCCCGCATTTGGCGCAAGTGATTTCCGTACGCTGATTATCCGGATCAGGCGTTCTTTTCACGGCATCTGCAATCTCATCATCAAAGCTCGGCCAGCCGCACTTGGCGTCAAATTTATTTTCCGAGTGGTATAGCGGCGCGCCGCAGTGTTTGCAGACATAAATTCCTTTTTCCCAAAAATTTTCATACTCGCCCGAAAAAGGCGCTTCCGTCCCCTTCTCCTCAATCACTCTCTTTTCTTCCGCAGTTAATTCTTTTAGATTCATAGTTCATCGGATAGATCATATTACTCCGCCGCCGGAAAATAAAATGGCAATGTTGGCGGCGAGCAATATTAAATCAAATTCCCAGCCGGTTTTATCCGTTGCGCTAAAGGAGACCTTCCACTTCATTACTTTAAAACCGATCGCGCCCAACATGACAATCGCTAGAAGTAGCGCGGCCAGCTGGGTGTATAAACCTAGAATAAGTCCGACAGATGATAAAAATTCTACGGCGCCGAGCATAAATATCATGCCCGCGGGCATGCCGACCATGGCCGCCATCCCTTTGGAATTTTTTAATTTTGGCCAAGCGTGGTAAATAAAAATTACCGCTACCGCCAAGCGCAATAAAAACAAACCGATATCATTATACGCAAGTAATTGTGAAAACATTTTTTTATTTAAATTAACTAATAATAATCCGACCCCCATATTCTATCATTTTATTTATCATGAGTGAATTTATTTGAAAAAAAACGCTCTTTTTCCAGTTTGCGGATAGATGGCTCGTCAAAGCCGAAGTAATGCCCGACTTCATGCCAGACGACCTCAAAAACAAGCTGTCTAATCTTCTTCGGATCACTGGCGCAAATTTCTTCAATCGGCTCTTTGAAAATCGTGATCCTGTCCGGCAAAACGCCAAAATATCCGGAACCGCGCTCCGTCCTCGGCACACCTTCATAAAGACCAAGCAAGCTCTCGCCCAACTTAAGTCCAAGCTCGCCTTTCTTGCGCCGGCGGATTTTATCTTCAGTGAGAAAAGCGACATTTTTAATCTTAGCCCGAATGCGTTCGGGTAATTCTTCCGACGCGGCCGCCACCAATTTTTCAAATTCTTCCTTGGTCATCTTTTGCAACATTCTCACATTCTCAAGAATGTGAGAATGTTGTTTAATTATTATACATCTCTTTTTAATTTTCTTCCAACAGGCCAAGTTTGACCAGCCTAGCTCTTATGCCGCCGGTTTTTCGGCCGAGTAAAATCGAAATTTCTTTTATTGTTTTTCCTTCATTGAAATTTTGGACTAAATCTTTCTCCTCTTCCTTTCTCCACCGAGCGTAGGCGTTTTTGTGCTTTTCGCGAATTTTTTCCAGATAGTTGCTTTTTGGTTTTTTCCCGACATTCTCCTTTTGGGGAGAAGTCGGGATCCCGACCCCTCCGGGCATCGGGACTTCCTTTTCCTTCCATTTACCGCCCAAGGCCGAAATGAAATTGCGGTGCATTTTTTTCATTTCTTCGGCCGGCAATTCGCCGAAAGTTTTCCGCGTCTCCTCCGAAGCGTTTTTAAAAACATTATCTTGCTCAAAAATTTGCGGATGCACTTTGAGCGCCCGGTCGTTCAAACCAAGCAAATGAAGTCCCGACAGCCGGCAGACCCGCGAGAGAGCGACATAGCCCTGCCCGTATTCAAAAACTCCCGACAAGTCCATCACCGCCGAATCTAAACTCATCCCCTGGCTTTTATGAACCGTCATCGCCCAGGCCAGCCGAAGCGGAACTTGGCTGATTTTCGCTTTGATTTTACCTTGCTCTTCAATGCTCCAATCCATCGGCGAGATTTTAATCGTTTGCCCTGAATAAGTTTTCACAATCGGATATTTAGTATAGCCGTCAAAATCCGCCACCACACCCAAAGTGCCATTTACAAAACCCTCCTTCGGATTATTTTTTGTGCACATGACGACCGCCCGTTTTTTGAGCGCAAGCGACTCCGGCGAGAGGCATCCTTTTTTTAAGCCCGCGACAAGTCCCGGCGCTCCGGCCGAAGTCATTTCAAAATTAACCGTTTCTTCGCCAATTTTTTCCAACATTTCCAAATTAACCCGGTCAACATCGGCATTGTGCGAATAAAGCTTGGTGATATTTTCCTGACCAGTTTCGACAAAACGCGACCGCAAACAATCTAGGTGATCTTGATTTACCGTATCGCGCCGAATGGCGCAGAGGAGATCCAAGAATTGGCCGTCGTCCTGGCGGTGCTGTTCGCTCAAATAGCAGGTTATCGGTTTAATATTTTTCCAGGCTCCTGATTCATACGCGAAATTAGCTTCCTTTTCACTCAATAAAGAAACTTGAATGTTCTCCTGTTTCTCCTTATTGATGGGCGGCAACTGGAAAAAGTCGCCGACTAAAACTACTTGCAAATTTCCAAATGCTTCGCTTGATTGCCTCACCTCTCGGCAAACCGCGTCAATCATGGAAAGCGTCTCGGCGCGGAGCATGGAAATCTCGTCAATGATCAAGACTTTGGCTTTGCGGATCCGGCGAGTGAGATATTCGCTCTGCGCAATTTTATCCAGATCATATTTCGTCAGCGTATTTTTAATGCCGATCCCGCTCCAAGAGTGAATGGTATATCCGCCGATGTGCGTGGCGGCAATGCCGGTCGAAGCGGTAATCGCCGGCTCGATTTTTCGTTCGCGCAAATACTTCACATATTGATTGACAACATAAGTCTTCCCCGATCCGGGCTCGCCGGTCAGAAATACATTGGCGCCAGTCTTTAAAACATTCAGTGCCTCTAATTGAGTCATCTATTTCTTCTTATTTTTCTTCGGCTTTTTTACCTCTTTCCTCATTCCTGTTCCTTTTGCCATATATTTTTACTTTGTCTCGCCATAGCTTCGCAAGCGACGGCGGATATTATCTATTAATTACTTAATTATACTACAAAAATCACAAAGTCCAATGGCGGCAAATTCTTTAGTATTTTTACAAAAAGAAAAAGGGTTCACTGCCTTCTGGCAGAGAACCCATTAATTTGAAATTGCGAGTCATCGGACACCGATTTGTCCGCCGAAGTTTTAACGTAGGCGGAGCGTTGAGCCGGAGTATTCGAGGCCCTTCGGTCGGATGACGACTTTCTTCTCGTTGCTTTGCTCAATGTATCCGGCACGAAGCGCGCCGAGTTTGTGCGAAGCAGCGACTTCAAGAACAGTAGCCACATCGGCTTCCGAAACATAGAGTGCGAAGCCCGCACCCATGTTGAAGTTGCCATATGCTTCCTTATCGTCCACCGGGCCGTGCTTCTGCAGAAAGTCGAAGATCGGAAGCTGCTTTGGCAGATACTCGATGATGTAGGCGAACGATTGCGTCGCCCGCATGAGCTTGCGCCAGCCATGGCCCGTGATGTTCACCGCGTAGTGAATACTCACTCCGCGATTGAGGCAATCCTCAACGAGTGCAACGTAAATGTGCGTAGGATCGAGCAGAGTCTCTCCGTACGTTCGCCCATCGTCGAGCCGCGTAAGATAGCCGTCAGGCAGCTTGTCAGCGATCTTCCGCGCCATCGTGAGGCCGTTCGCGTGGATACCAGAACTCTCGATGAGAATGATCGCATCGTCGTGTTGGATTTTATGTGGCCCTAAAACACGATCCTTCTTTGCAAGCCATCCCATGGCGGCACCCGAAAGATCTGAAGTTCCAGGCATGATGATGCCTTTGAGTGTTGGTGTTTCTCCGCCGCCCCATACGCATCGTGCCAGAACACAGGCCTTCCGCGTTCCTTCGATCAGGTCAGCGCGGCGCCGCTCGTCGCTGAACCACCCGGAGTCGCCAACGGCCAGGTACTGGCCGAGAGAAACAGGAAGTGTGCCGAGCGTGATCGTGTCATTGACCACCATGGCCACATTGCATTGCGCTACTTGATCATAGAACGATTTACCAAAGAGCGATTCCACCTGTTTTCCGAGCCGATAGAGGTCATCGGCTACCATATTCTTAGTGCCGAGACCCTCCACAACGAATCCCAGATACCCCCAAGGCGTTTCGATAAGAAAAACGCTCTCGCCTCGGCTCCATGGTACGACCTTGAAACCAAAACGCTCGACAAAGTGATCCGTTGTCGCTGCGACTGCTTGCGCATCGCGTTTGAACGGATCCATCGCGTCGTAGTTCACGCCGACGCCGGCATAGGTCATTTTTTTTGTCATGATTTTTCCTCCTTTTTTCTTTTTGGTTTACAAATTAAGTCAAGCTATGGCTTGACATCCTTTGTCGTAAATTACATCAAATCAAGGAAAAAAGCAAGATTAAAATAAAATACAATTAATTTGTGCGGGCGGATGGAATCGGTCAGGAATAATTTTAAAGCCGTCGCTTTAAAATTTTCACGACCCTGTCTCGCCTGTTTTTTCTGCTGAAAAAACATGGCTGCGGCTTTCGATTCCTTACGCAAGTCAAGCAATTGGCTTGTTCCACACGCACAAAATTCCGCTTTGCTCCATTTTGTGCGTGTGGAAGGAATCGAACCTTCGACCTCTGTCTTATATTTGGCAGCGAGTTCTAATGAAAATAAAGCCTACCGTTCTGCGTGCGCGTGGAAGGAATCGGACCTTCGACCTCTGTCTTATCAGGACAGCGTTCTACCACTGAACTACACGCGCACGCAAAAAATTAGGGCTTTATTTTCATTATGAACGAGCGAACTAAATATATCGTAATCGATATCAGGACAGCGTTCCCCGCCCGAACGTGCCGAACCACGTTCGGTACCCGCCAGAATGACTCTGTCGGGCTGGCGGGCGGGTACCACTGAATCCCGACGTTCCGACCTTAATGTCGGAAGTCGGGATCCCGACTCTAATGACGTCGGGGCTACACACGCCCTACTTCGCTTAAAAGCTACGAAGGGCAAGCAAACAAGTAGAATATACCAAAAATCGTATTTTAC
>MFVF01000029.1 GCA_001785965.1 Candidatus Nomurabacteria bacterium RIFCSPLOWO2_01_FULL_42_20 | reverse complement strand
ACTATTTTGTTTCTATAGGGTAAAAATAGAGTAATTCAGGACATTGTCCTTTTAAATTCAATTATACTAATCAATACTAAATTTACCGTTATGAAAAATAGAAACTTTATGCAAATGCTTCGCGCCAAATGGGCCGAAGGCAAATTCGTCTGTGTTGGGCTTGATACTGATTTCAACAAAATCCCTCAATGCGTAAAGGATAAGAATTATCCTGTAAGCGGCACGATAATTGAATTTAATAAAACAATTATTGATGCGACCAGTGATTACGCTTGCGCCTACAAACCCAATTCTGCTTTTTACGAGCAGTATGGGGCCGAAGGAATTAATGCTTTGAGGAGAACAATTGACCATGTTCATGAAACCGCGCCAAATATGCCGGTAATACTGGATTATAAGCGTGGCGACATCGGTAATACCAACGAAGGTTATGTCAAATTCGCTTTTAATTATCTGGAAGCCGATGCAGTGACCGTGCATCCATATTTAGGCAGTGAAGCGATGAAGCCATTTCTTGATTGCAAAGATAAGGGCATCATTGTTCTTTGTCGCACTTCCAACAAAGGCGCAGGAGAATTTCAGGATAAAAAAAACTTGCTTCAACGGGAATTTTACACGGATTCTGTGGAATTGTATAAAATTGTTGCGCGCAATATTACCAAAACATGGAATTATAACAATAACTGCCTACTCGTGGTTGGCGCGACATATCCCGGAGAATTAAAACAAGTACGGAAGATTGTCGGTGATATGCCGATTTTGATTCCCGGCATAGGCGCGCAAGGCGGGGATTTGCAAGCGACTCTTGAGGCAGGGCTCGATTCTAAGGGTGAAGGAGTTATCATTAATTCTTCGCGCGGAATTATTTACGCGTCAAGTGGTGAAGATTTTGCCGAAGCGGCCCGCAGAGAGACACTGAAGCTGCATACTGCGATTGCTGATTTCCGTCAAAAGTATCTGGCAACAGTATGATTTACACAAATAATAAAAAAGGGAGTTCAGAAATTTCTGGACTCCCATTTTAATTTGTTTTCCAGTATCTTTTATGCTGTTTTTAGTACAGCATCTTTTTTGACTCACGGGGCGGGCCCCTTTAGCCCCTTTCTTTGACTGACTGCTATTTTTTAGGTATTATCAAATCATGTTGCAAACTAAGCTTTTTACCCGAACAAAAAAGGAGGCGCCCTCTGACGAAGTTTCTAAAAACGCCAAGCTTCTCATAAAGGCCGGGTTTATTCACAAGGAAATGGCCGGGGTTTATTCATTTTTGCCGCTTGGTCTCCGTGTTCTTAAAAAAATAGAAAATATTATTAGGGAAGAAATGAATGCCATTGGCGGGCAGGAAGTCAGTATGTCAGTTTTGCAGGATAAAAATCTATGGGAGAAAACTGATCGCTGGGAAGACCAAAAAGTGGATGCGTGGTTTAAAACAAAACTCAAAAGCGGTACCGAGCTCGGACTTGGTTTTACTCACGAAGAACCGCTCACAGTCATCATGAAATCTTTTATTTCATCATATCGAGATCTGCCTAAGTATGTGTATCAATTTCAGAATAAATTTAGAAATGAAACGCGCGCCAAAAGCGGACTGCTCCGGGGAAGAGAATTTTTAATGAAAGACCTTTATAGTTTTCATGAATCCGAGGATGATATGCTAAATTATTATGATAAGACGAAAGATGCTTATTTTAAAATATTTAATCGCTGCGGACTAGACGCAATCTATACTAAGGCCGCCGGCGGAGCTTTCACGGCAAGTTATACGCATGAGTTTCAAGTGGTTGCACCCGTTGGAGAAGATACAATTTTTGTTTGTGATCAGTGCAGATACGCGGAGAACAAAGAAATTTCGAATCTTAAGGAAGGCGATAGCTGTCCTTTATGCAAGGGTAAAATAAAAAAGGAAAAGTCTATTGAAGTAGGGAACATTTTTCCTCTTGGGACTAAATATTCCGAACCAATTGGTTTGACTTATAAAACAGAGGGCGGAGAAGAGCGTAGGGTGGTTATGGGAAGCTATGGCATTGGCTTGCCGCGGCTTATGGCCACGGTAGTTGAAGTGTTTTCCGATGAGCGCGGGATTGTGTGGCCGGAATCGATTGCCCCCTTCTCTATCCATGTGCTTGTATTGGGTGAGGATGGCGAAGTCTTTAAAAAAGCAGATAAAATATATGAGGATTTACAAAATAAGGGCATTGAAGTACTCTATGATGACCGGCACGATATAAGCGCTGGGGAGAAATTCGCCGATGCTGATTTGATAGGCCTGCCTTACCGGGTGGTTATATCCGAGCGGAGTTTGAAGGAAGGCGGAGTGGAAATAAAAAAGCGTACCGAAGAAAAAGGTAAAATTATTAATGTTGATGAGTTAATGAATTTACTAGTCCCTAGAACCTAGTCCCTAGAACCTAATTTATATGATAAAAAAATTTTACAAAACATTTTCAAATGAAATCGGCATAGATTTGGGAACGGCTAACACCCTGGTCTATTTGGGCGGGCACGGCATCGTGATCAATGAGCCTTCGGTCGTAGCGGTTAATCAAAAAACGGGTCAGATTGTGGCTGTCGGAGCCGAGGCTAAAGATATGCTCGGCCGTACCCCGAAGCATATCAAAGCCATCCGGCCGCTAGTGGATGGAGTTATTTCGGACTTCGAAGTCACGGAAGAAATGCTCTCATATCTTATTAATAAGGCCGAGAAAATGAATAAGAAATTTTTCCGTCCGAGAGTCGTCATCGGCGTGCCTTCAGGCATAACCAATGTTGAAACTCGGGCGGTTTACGACGCAGCCAGGTCGGCCGGAGCCAGAGAGGTTCACATCATTGAAGAACCTATGGCCGCGGCCATCGGCATCAGACTGCCGGTCAAAGAGCCGGTCGGCTCGATGGTGATTGATATCGGCGGCGGCACTACTGACATCGCCGTAATATCTTTAGGCGGAATTGTCCGGTCAAAGAACTTGAAAATCGCCGGGGATTGTTTTAATGCCGATATTATGACCTACACTCGCGACGAATTTAAACTATTGATCGGCGAGAAGACGGCTGAAAATGTTAAAATCGCGATCGGCCGGGTTGTTTCCGGGCCGACCTTGGAGGCGGAAATTCGCGGACGGGACTTAGTCACCGGTCTGCCGCGGCAGATTATCGTGACCGACGGCGATATTCGCGAGGCTATTTCTGCTTCGGTTAATACTTTAATTGACGGGATTAAAGAAGTCCTGGAAATGACTCCTCCAGAAATTCTCTCTGACATCATGCATCGGGGAATAGTGCTCGTCGGCGGCGGAGGCCTCATTCAGGGCTTGGATTTACTTTTACAGAATGTTTTGAAAATACCGGTCTATGTGGCCCCTGATCCTCTTTCGGCCGTGGCGCGCGGGACGGGCATTGTTTTAGAAAATATCAAGGACTTCCAAGAGATTTTAATTTCGACTCAAGATGAAATCCCGCCGCGCTAAAAAAAATTTTGGGAAAATATTCTATCTTGCTCTCTTGATTTTAATTGTGGCCGGACTCTTTTTTAATTTTCGAAGTCCGATCAAAGGTTTTTTTTCTGAAGTTCTGCAGGCCGTAAGCCGGCCATTTTGGCGCTCCGGCCATAAGGCTGGCGAGAGCTTCTCTTCTCTTCTGGCTTGGTTTAAAAGTACGCGATCTTTATTTGACGATAATAAGGCTTTGACCGAGGAATTGCGGGAGCTCGAAGCGCGCTTGGCGGACCGCAATATTATTTGGGAAGAGAATTTGAAGCTCAAAGAAATTTTGAATCGCCATCCGGCCGAGGAGAATTTTATTCTTGGTGTAATTTTAGCCAAGCCTAACCGCTCACTTTATGATACTTTCATTATTGATGTTGGCGCACAGGATGCGGTTCTGCCCGGACAGAGAGTTTTTGCTTATGGCGATATTTTAATCGGTGAACTGGCAGAGGTCTATGATAAAACTTCAAAAGTTAAACTTTTTTCTACGCCCGGCGAGAAGACTGAAGTGGTTTTGAGCATCCCACCTACACCAGGTGTGGGGGCATCCTTCACACCTGGTGTAGGTGGGGCCGTAACGATGACTGCGATTGGACGCGGCGGCGGCAATTTTGAAATTTCTGTTCCGAGAGACTTGCCTATTGAGATAGACCAAGAACTCGGCATTGCAGGCATTAGGCCTTATGCCTTAGGTAAAGTCAAAGAGATAATTTCAGACGAGCGCGATCCGATCAAGAAAATTCTGATTCGAGGCATGGTGAATTTATTTGAGCTGAAATTCGTGCAGGTAGAAGCAAGATAAGTAAATCAAGCGAGGCAAGTAAATCAAGTAAATTAAGCTCCCCAAAACTGAATTTACTGTACTTACTGTACTTGCTGTATTTACTGAATTTACTAAAACATGAAATTCAATTTCAAAATCGAAAAAAAGTTGGAAGGCACGCTGGCTCGTGCCGGCATCTTAAATACCCCACATGGCGCGATTGAGACGCCGGCCTTTGTCGCGGTTGGAACGAAGGCGACTGTGAAGGCGCTGACGCCGGAACAAATTAAAGATTTGGGAGCGCAAGTCGTTTTGGCAAATACTTATCATCTTTATTTACAGCCGGGCGATGAAATAGTGAAAAAAGCCGGCGGCCTCGGTAAATTCATGAATTGGCAAGGCCCCACCATGACTGACTCCGGCGGCTTTCAAGTTTTTTCGCTCGGCGCCGCGTTTGGCCTAAAACTTTCCAAAATCCAGAAGCTGGAGCTGGACCGGGTCCAGCTCCAGCATGGAGAAATGGAAACGGAAGAGCCGATTGTAAAACTTGCCAAAATTGACGAAGGCGGGGTGACTTTCAAATCGGTTATTGACGGTTCTTCTCACCGCTTCACGCCCGAGCGTTCTATGGAAATCCAAGCTAATCTTGGTGCCGATATTATTTTTGCTTTTGACGAGTGCACCGCCCCTGACGCGCCTTACGAATATCAGCGCGAAGCAATGGAGCGCACGCACCACTGGGCCATACGCTCGCTCACTAAACATCATGAGCTCGCGTCGCAGAAAAACGCAGACAAAACGCAGAAAAACGCAGAAAGGGGACTGTCTCCAGCTCCGCAGGATGGGGGGACTGTCCCCGCTATGCATGATCAAGCTTTGTTCGGGATAGTCCAAGGTGGTCGGCACAAAGACCTTCGTGAAGAATCAGCTAAAATTTTATCAGAAATGAGAATTGACGGCCCCCGCCCCGAGGACGACAAAGTCGGCTTTTCGGGGTTCGGCATCGGCGGCTCTTTTGATAAAGAAGATATGTACACGGTCGTAGAATGGGTCAATAAAATTCTGCCCGAAGAAAAACCGCGGCATCTTTTAGGAATAGGGGAGCCGGAAGATCTTTTTGGCGGCATAGAAAACGGCTGCGATCTTTTTGATTGCGTGGCGCCGACTAGAATTGCGCGCAACGGCACGCTTTACACCAAACACGGCAAAATAAATATTTTAAATGCCAAATATCGCAATGACCTTTCGCTAATTGAAGATGACTGCGAATGTTATGTTTGCGGTCAAGGTGACTCCTTACCAGAAAGGGAAGGTGTTTCCTTGACCTCCACTAAATATTCTCGTGCTTACCTTGCTCATTTATTCCGCTCAAAAGAAATTCTCGCCTCCACATTAGCTTCCATTCACAATCTTTATTTCATCGTCAACCTAGTCAAAAAAATTCGCCAATCAATTTTGGACGGCAACTTTTTTGAATTTAAAGAAAAATTTTTAAGAGAGTTTAAAAAATAAAAGGTCCCAATTCTGGGACCTTGAAAGCAAACTAACTATTTTTTTATTTTATTGTTCCTTCCTTATAGCCATACCAATCACCTTTATATCCGTAAGGATGTTTATATGGGATATATCGGCTTAGCCATATGAGAGAAAAAAGCGTTAATGATTGTAATGCTACAGTTAATGGCATCGCTAAAATCTGAGTAAATACCACCCCAACACTCCATATAAGTATGAGGTCGATTCTGATTTGCTGTAATTTTTTCATAGTGTTTTTTTTAAAAGTTAAATATATTCAGTTATTTTTGATTTATTCAACCGAACAAATCTGCCTAAATGATAGCACAAAACATAGCCATTTGTCAAGTCTTTTGGGTAATGTGCACACACATATGGCGGTTTTCCCTTAAAATAGGGAAATGGTCATTATATGTATTTGCCCCCGAATCCAACTAATCTATACAACCATTGACGTCAATGGTTGTATAGATTAGTTATTATGATATACTGTGTTTTATTATGGAAAAGCTGACAAAAACTCTAAAAGCTGTTGCCAATGAGCGGCGCCTTGCTATTTTGAAGTATTTAAAAAAGAACCAAAGAGCTTCCGTTGATGAAATAGCTAAAAATCTGAAATTTTCTTTTGCGGCTGCATCTAAACACCTTCTTATTTTATGGAGAGCTGATATTTTACAAAGAGAACAAAAAAGTTTTTATGGGGTTTATTCTTTAAAAGGGGAACAAGCTCCAATTATTAAAGATCTGCTTTCAAAACTTTAGGGTATATAAACTGGATATATAAACTTCATTTGTCAAAATTAAGGTATTTAAGCATTCAACCATTGACGTCAATGGTAAATAAGGTCAATCGCTGTTTATTTTTTTATGGTAAACTATTGGCGTGTTAAATAATAAATTCAAACTGAAAACCGAATACAAGCCGGCGGGTGACCAACCGCGGGCGATTTTGGAGTTGGCCAATGGGCTCAAGAAGGGTTTCAGGAAGCAGACGCTTTTAGGCGTGACCGGAAGCGGAAAGACTTTTACCATGGCTAATGTTATAGAGAAAATTCAGAAGCCGACCTTGGTTATCGCGCATAACAAAACTTTAGCCGCCCAATTGGCGCAAGAATACAAAACTTTTTTTCCGGATAATGCGGTGCATTATTTCGTCTCATATTATGATTATTACCAGCCGGAGGCGTATATGCCTATTACCGATACATATATAGAGAAAGACGCGCAGATCAATAAAGAAATTGATCGGCTCCGCCACGCGTCAACACAGGCACTGCTGACGCGCCGCGACGTGATTATTGTCGCTTCGGTTTCTTGTATTTACGGTCTTGGTTCTCCGGAAGAATACAAAGAAGAAAATTTTAATATTAAAATTGGTAGTCTGCCTGCCGGCAAGGCAGGTAAAATTTCACGGACGGAAATCATGGAGCGGCTGATCAAGCTTCATTATGAAAGGACGAATGCGGATTTAAATCCGGGGCAGTTTCGGGCTTTGGGCAATAAAATAGAAATTATGCCGATCTCGGAGACTTTTGTTTATAGTCTAGAGTTTGGCACCCCCTCCTTAATTAAGGAGGGGGCAGGGGGTGGTAATTCAAAAAAGATCACCACCCCTCAAATCCCCTCCTCGATAAGGAGGGGAGGGTCGCCCATAATTCTTCGCATTCTAAAAATCGACCCCGTGTCTTCCAAAATTTTAGGCGAAGAAACAAGTATTTTTATTTTTCCGGCGAAACACTTCGTCACCTCGAAAGAAAAATTAAAAACAGCGATTAAGTTAATTAAAAATGAATTAGAGGGCCAGTTGAAGCAATTTAAAAAAGAAGGAAAAATTCTGGAGGCCGAGCGCTTAAAGAGAAGGACTAATTATGATCTCGCGATGCTCAAAGAGGTTGGTTATTGCTCGGGCATTGAAAATTATTCGCGCCATCTTTCCGGCCGCGCGGCCGGTTCCGCGCCGTTTACGTTGTTGGATTACTTTGGAAATGACTTTTTGACAATTATCGACGAATCGCATGTCACCGTTCCGCAAATCGGCGGAATGTATGCCGGCGACCGCGCGCGCAAGCAAAATCTTGTGGAGCACGGCTTTCGCCTACCGAGCGCGCTTGATAACCGCCCACTCATGTTTGATGAATTCGAAAAGCGAGTGGGGCAGGTTGTTTATACTTCTGCCACACCGGCTCTCTATGAACACAAAGAAAGCCAAAAAATCGTGGAGCAAATAATTCGCCCGACGGGATTAACCGATCCGGAGCTGGAAGTAAGGCCAGTTACTTCAAGCAAGCACCAAATCACAAGCACCAAATCACAAACAAATTCAAAATCTCAAATTCAAAATTCAAAACAATATGAAGGTCAGGTGCAGGATTTTATAAAAGAAGCAGTTGCAGAGATCAAAAAAAATGGCCGAGTGCTTGCCACAACTCTCACAAAAAAAATGGCCGAGGATTTGGCCGGTTATCTGAAAGAGCAGGGCATTAAGTCAGAATACTTGCACAGCGATATAAAAACGCTAGAAAGAATTAAAATCCTAACTGATTTTAGAAAAGGCAAGTTTGATATAATCGTTGGAGTGAATTTGCTTAGAGAAGGTCTTGATCTGCCGGAAGTGTCGCTGATTGGAATTTTAGACGCGGACAAAGAAGGATTTTTGAGGAGCGAAGTCTCGCTTATCCAGACGATCGGCCGCGCGGCGCGTAATGTGGCCGGGCGGGTTATTCTTTATGCCGACAATATTACAAGCTCGATGGAGCGCGCGATAGATGAAACTAACCGCCGCCGAAAGATCCAAGTTGCTTACAACAAAAAACACAAAATTACCCCGAAAACAATCGTCAAAAAAGTGCATGACATCACCGAAGCCCTCGAAACTCTGCACGACAAATCAGTCTCCGAAAATCTCTCCATAGACACAAAGCTCTTCGAAAGGAATCCAAAGAAATTCATCAAACAAAAAGAGCGCGAAATGTCCGCCGCAGTAAAGGAATTAGACTTCGAGAGCGCAGCGATTTTGCGAGATGAAATAAAAATATTGAGGGAGAAGATGGGGAAATAAAAAACGAACATTCCAAGTTTTGAATGTTCGTTACGTCTTTAAAATCAAGGATTTACTCCCAAAACGGCCAAAGAAATAATAAGCAGAACTTAATTTTAACTTTTTTTTACCTCTTTTTTTTCTAATGCTTCCAATTTCTTTTTCGATTCATAATAATCAGGACTAAATACTTGCATATCATCCTGCACATGTTTTGTTGCGTTTGTCTTATCTACAATTATTCCGATTTGGAAATAAGTTGGACCTTGATTTGTGCTTGTTTCTTTTTTTGACATGGTTTTATATTTTTAATGTTTATCTAATTATCGTTTTTTTATTTTGTTTGTTGTGAATGAACTGATTTTCAACTGATCTGGTTAAACTTGAAACTGTGAATTTCGCTTTAAACATTACCAATCTCAAGCTTATTTGTCAACCAACCTTACAAAACTATGCGGCCGCATAGTTTTGTAAGGTTGGTTTTTGGGTTTGAGAGGATTTATGGGGAAATCAGGAAAATAAAAAACCGCTAGAGTAACTCTAACGGGGTATTTTTACAAGAACTATTTCATCATCAACCTCTTTAGTTTTGTATTTTCCAGTTTGCACTTTTTTTGTGCTCATGCTGGTTTTTATTTTAGCCAAGTAGCGTTTTTTTCTTTTACCGCCTTTTTTTATCATTGTCGCCATTCCTTCAAATAGCTTTAAGGGCGGCGGATCGAATTTGTCATTAGGTGAACGCTCCAGGCACGACCACTGGTCAAACCGAACCAGTTTATATGTTTGCCCTTTCTTGACTTTTGCAAGCTTACGGGGGTCTACGCCTCCGGAGCCCGCCATACGTATTTCAATAGCCATAATATGTAATTTTAAATTAACTTGATTTTTTAACTAAACTTCGTTTAAGAGTATAATGTTTTTTACCTGTTGTCAAATTCTTGATTTGTGCTATGATGGGAGTAATTTAATAGAGATAGTTACCCCTATGGAGCAATCTGTGGGGAATTCTTAGTTATAAAGTTGTAAAGTTATCAAGTTATAAAGTATGAAAAACAATGATCAAGGTAAAATAATAGTTAAAGGGGCGCGGACCCCGAAGGACAGCAAAGCTGACTACGGGGCAGGCGCATAATTTATGAAAGAAGACAAAATAAAAGTTCGTGGGGCTAGAACTCATAATCTGAAGAACATCAGTGTTGAGATGCCGAGGAATAAAATGATCGTTTTCACCGGACTTTCTGGAAGCGGGAAGTCTTCTTTGGCGTTCGATACTATTTTCGCGGAAGGGCAGAGGCGCTATGTCGAATCTCTGTCGGCTTACGCGCGGCAATTTTTGAAGCAAATGCCCAAGCCGGATGTTGATGAAATTGAAGGACTTTCACCGGCGATTTCGATTGACCAAAAATCGCGCTCGAATAATCCGCGCTCGACAGTCGCGACCATCACGGAGATTTACGACTATCTGCGCGTGCTCTACGCGCGGATCGGCCGGCCGCATTGCCTTATCTGCGGGGATGAAATTAAAAAACTTTCAAATGAAGAAATAATCGGCTTCGTTTTAGATCGCATTAGAACTAACGATCGCAAGCGATCTACTTCTAACGCGACAAGAAAAATTTTAGGGGTGGAATTTGACGATACACCGATCCAGATTTTTGCGCCGGTGGTGCGCGGCCGGAAAGGGGAATATTATCAATTGCTTTACGATCTTTTGGGTAAAGGTTACACGCGAGTGCGCGTGGACGGCGCGATGAAAAATTTGCGCGAACAGATCATTTTATCAAAAACAAAAAAACATGACATCGATGTTTTGGTGGATGAGATGGCAGTTCATGAATTTTCGAAACCAGGCTTCAAGGGCAGCCCCTCGCCCGGCGAAGCCTCGGCGAAGCGGGGGAAGCCTGGTTTCGATGCCGAACTTCGTCTCGCGGAGGCCGTCGAGCGCGCCCTGCTTGAGGCTGACGGCCTGGTCGCTGTTTTGATCGGCGAAGAGGAAACTTTAATGTCGGCAAAACATTCTTGCCCCAAGGATGGTTTTTCTTTCCCTGAAATCGAGCCGCGACTTTTTTCCTTTAATAGCCCGCATGGCGCTTGCGAGGTCTGCCATGGCCTCGGCACCAAGCACCTCTTCGGAGAAGAGTCATGTGATGAGTGCATGGGCAAAAGGCTTCGGCCGGAAGCGCTCAATGTTTTTCTCGGCGGGAGTAAAATCAACATCGTTGATTTTACTGCCCTCTCTGTCGAAGATGCCCACGATTTTATTAATAAAGCTAAACTTACTGCCAAGGAGCGCGAAATTTCGGCCGTTCTTTTGCGCGAAATTAAATCGCGTCTGCAATTTTTACTCAATGTCGGCCTTGAATATTTAACACTTGATCGCCGGGCCAACACCCTTTCCGGCGGGGAAGCCCAGCGCATTCGTCTCGCGAGCCAGCTCGGCTCGCGGCTCGTCGGCGCGCTCTACGTGCTTGATGAGCCGACGATCGGGCTGCACCCGCGCGACAATGAAAAGCTTATAAAAACCCTGACCGACTTGCGCGATTTAGGCAATACCATCATTGTCGTTGAGCACGATGAAAATACAATTTTTTCTTCCGATTACCTCGTCGACATAGGTCCGAAAGCCGGAGTGCACGGCGGGGAAATTGTGGTGGCTGATTATTTGGATAAACTTTTGACGGCCAAAAAAAATGATTCGAAATCAAGAACGCTGGCATATCTCCGCGAGGAGGAAAAAATCCCGGTGCCAGACAAAAGACGGAAAGCGGAGAAGGGCATGCTTAAAATCGTAGGCGGAAAAATTTTCAATATTAAAAATCAAAATGCCAACGTACCGCTCGGCAAGCTCGTGTGCATTACGGGCGTCTCCGGTTCGGGCAAGTCTTCGTTCTTGTATGAAATTCTGCACAAGAATCTCCAAGCGCGCTTTGAATATAAATACAGGAGCAATCAAATATTTAATTGCGCTTCTTTCGCCGGTTCAGAATATCTTTCTCGGGCGATCTTGATTGATCAGAGTCCGATCGGTAGGACTCCGCGCTCTAATGTTGCCACCTATACCGGCGCCTTCACCCATATCCGCGATCTTTTTGCTGAAACGGAAGAAGCGCGCCTTAGAGGCTGGAAGTCAAACAGGTTTTCTTTCAACGTGAAGGGCGGGCGCTGCGAAGCTTGCGAGGGTAATGGCGAGATCGCCGTTGAAATGCACTTCCTGCCGACTGTTTATGTGACCTGTGATGTTTGCGGCGGCAAGCGCTTTGATAAAGAGACCCTGAAAGTGAAATTCAAGAAAAAAAATATTCATGACGTGCTCAAAATGACCGTGGAGGAAGGGCTTGAATTTTTCAAAGACATTCCGGCGGTGGCCGATCGGCTGAATACGCTATCCGATGTAGGCCTCGGCTACATTGAACTTGGCCAGAACGCGCCAAGCCTCTCCGGCGGGGAGGCCCAGAGAGTTAAGATTTCTTCCGAGCTTTATCGGCCATTTTTGGAAAAAACAATTTACTTGCTCGATGAGCCGACGGTGGGGCTCCATTATGACGATGTTCGCAATTTGATTGCCGTTCTCAATCGTCTGATTGATAAAGGTAATACGGTCGTGGTGATCGAGCACAACATGGACATCATAAAAAATTCCGATTACATTCTAGACTTTGGTCCCGAAGGCGGCTCGGGCGGCGGGCAGATTGTGGCCAAAGGAACGCCGGAAGACATTGCGAACAATCCCAAATCCCATACCGGGCAATATTTAAAAAAAGTGCTTAGAAAATAAAAACAAGCAAGAATTTTTCTTGCTTGTTGATCATAGAAAGACTAGGCGCAACCTAGTGGTTGGATGGCGGAGGGGCGAACCTTCCATAAGTTTTTGCTAGACATCTCAGCGTTTCCTCCACTGAGTTTGTAGTCAGAGTCCCTTTAAACTCTCGTATGTTTGACCCCTATAATACGGGCACTTTAGCAACAAGAAGTATCTAATTCGTCCATAGATCTTTTTTTGTGCCTGCTTTCGTGCCTTACTCTCTATGCTAATTAATATAAACTATCCAATATAATATTAACTTTTTACTAAATTTTCGTCAAATAAAAAAAGCGAGGATGAACCTCGCTCATTTCAATGATATTTTATTCACCTGCCCTTCGGTTTGGGCTGGTCCCCCGGGGGAAGCAATTTGCAAATCATAGCTATCAACAATCCTATAATGATAGTTGATACAAGAATAAAATATACCTCCACGGCTGACCATATTTCCGTTGCTAGTAGCATAATTTTTAGTTTTTGTTGCGAATGTTCCGTTTGTATTATATAATATCGAAAATGAATCGTCAAGACATAAAATTTAATAGATTGCCGGATGGGCCGGGGGTATATATGTTTAAAAAAGGGCGGCAAATTCTCTACGTCGGCAAAGCAACTTCATTAAAAGACAGGGTAAAAAGCTATTTCGGTGACGACCTGATCGCAACACGAGGGCCGATGTTGGTGGATATGGTGACCAAAGCGAAGAAAGTTGATTTTATTGAAACCGACAGCGTGCTGGAGGCGCTTATTCTTGAAGCGAATCTGATCAAAAAATACCAGCCGATTTACAATACAAAAGAAAAGTCCGATAAAAGTTTCAATTATGTCGGTATCACCAGCGAGCCCTATCCTAAGGTGATTATCGTTCGCGGCAAAGACTTTAAAGGACATTCCAACATTCTCAAGAATGTGAGAATGTTCAAAACTTATGGGCCTTATACTTCCGGTTCGGCTTTGAAGGAAGCGCTTAAAATAATCCGCCGGATTTTTCCTTTTCTGGATGAAAAATCAAAGGTGAAGGGAAGTTATGAATTTTACAGACAAATTGGTCTTGCGCCGGAAATCACCCCACCCTCTCCCTCCCCTGTCAGGGGAGTGAGAAGCGAATACTTGGAGCTTCGAAAGGCCGGAGCGCGGCGGCGCGAGGCAGGCCCGAAAGATTTTTCTAGCCTGAAAAATACTTTTGGGTTGGGGAGAGGTTTATATTTGCGAAATATTAAAAATATTAAACTCTTTTTCGAGGGCAAGAAAGCGAGAATTTTAAAAAATTTGGAGAGGGAAATGAAGGAGTTTGCTAAGCATCATGAATTTGAAAAAGCAAATGAGATTAAAAAACAGTTATTTGCCCTAAAGCATATTAATGACATTGCTTTAATTAAAAATGAATCAGAGCTAGCAGCTAGTAGCCAGGCGCTAGGCGCTAGTTTTCGCATTGAGGCGTATGATATCGCCCATACTTCAGGTAAAGACATGGTCGGAGCGATGACGGTGGTGGAGGACGGAGAAGCGGCGAAAAGCCAATATCGAAAATTTAGGATTCGCGGCTATGAGAAGTCGAATGATACGGGAGCGTTACGAGAAGTTTTAGAGCGAAGGTTTTCACATCCGGAATGGAAATTTCCAAATTTGATTGTAGTTGATGGCGGCAAGGCGCAGATTAATGTTGCCAAGCGTGTTCTTGATGAATCAGGCTTGGGCGAGATAATTGAAGTTGTAAGCGTGGTTAAGGATGAGCGTCACAGGCCCAAAAATATTTTAGGGAATCGAAATATAATTCAGAAATACGAAAAAGAAATACTATTAGCTAATCACGAGGCTCACAGGTTTGCGGTAAAGTATCACAGGAGTATAATGAAAATATGAAATTAAAGGTGGGAGTTTTGCGCGGGGGCGTGGGCCCCGAATACGACATTTCGCTTAAAACCGGCGGGGCGGTTTTAGCTAATTTAGACAGGGAAAAGTACCGCCCTGTTGATATTCTTATTGATAAAGAGGGTATTTGGCACGCGGACGGTATTCCCTTGAAGAGCAAAGAAAATCTCAAGTCTATTGTAGATGTTGTTTGGAACGGCATGCACGGCTACCTCGGCGAGGACGGCCGGATTCAAAATTTTCTGGAAGGCGCCGGGGTGCCGTTCACCGGACCTCGCTCTCTGCCAGCCTATGTGAGCTTAAATAAATCTTTGGCTAAAAATAAATTCAGCAAGCTCGGCCTGCGGTCGCCTTTCGGAGAAATGGTTGGCGATGAGATTGAATTTTGGAATTACGGCGGAGATTCGGAACGTTACGTAGAAGACAAAGCCAGAGAAATTTTCCAAAAAATTTCTCCGCCTTGGATAGTCAAGCCGCTCCTCGGCACTTGTTCGATTGATGTCTATTTGGCGGAAAATTTTGCCGAGCTTGTCGCGGCTTTGACTAAAGTTTTGCAAAATCACGAAAGCGCCTTAGTGGAGGAATTTGTGCGGGGCCGGGAAATTGTTGTCGGCATTATTGAAAATTTCCGGGATAAAGAAAATTATACTTTAATTCCGCTTGAGATCATTAAATCAAAACCGGTTTTTGATTATGAAACGCGGCATGGCGGTGATTACCGCTTGCTTCGTCCAGCCGATCTCACTCTCGATGAGAAAGTGCTCATCGGGGAAGCGGCCGCTAAAATCCACGAGCATTTTGATCTCGGCCAATATTCGCTCGTTGATCTTATTTTGACGAAAAATGGAGTGCGCGTTCTAGAAGTGGACAGTTTACCGGACTTGGGCGAGCACAGTCTCTTCTGCCGTTCGCTCGCAGAAGTCGGCGCCGGGGTGCCGGAATTTTTAGAATGTGTCATCAACAAAACCCTAGAAAAATAAATCCCGTCGCTCGCGTGCGACGGGATTTATTTTTCATTTTTTTTGTCTCAGAATAAAAAGGCTCCTGACCCCTTTTCCCCCTCTGAGTGATATAATTAACTTATGAATAAAAATATTGTAATTGGTATATTGACTTTAATTGTGATTGTTTTAGGCGTTTCGTATTACAAAGGTCAAATAGATAAAAATGAAATTGTGATTTCTAAACCAACTGCTTTACTTGTTGGAGAAAAATCTTTTTTCGGGTGCGAATCACTTATTGATGCTGATTTTGATACCGGGCCTTTTTCATCCTATGATAAGATTTTCGGTCGAATAAACAAATCTAGCGGCAATTACCCCTTTCAAATAGAGGGCGATAAGCTATTTCTTACAAGAATTGATGACGGTAGGCGATTTGAGCTAAAAATTTTTTCAAATGATAATGGCTTCCTAGGAGCAGCCGAAACTTGGCCCTCAATTTACGGCCCAATTACCAAAACATTTATTTTAAATAAATTAACTGGCCTGAGCGTATTTACCGAATCTGGCATCACCGGAGGTTCGAGTGACCCAAGCATGGGAGTTAGCTATTTAGTGTGTAGATAACAAATTTATGAAAGAGAACAGAATTACTATCAAAATAAAGCGCCCAATTACGGAAGTTTTTGAATTTACTATAAATCCTAGTAATACTCATCTTTGGGTTGATTCGATCGTTGAAGAAAAAGCTGATTCACTAATCGGCTTGGGGACAAAATATGTAAATAAAGATACAGCTGGCAATGTTTCAGAATATATTGTCATTAATTTTGAGCAGGACAAAGTTTTTGAATTAAAGTCATTAAACTCCGATTATCATGTTAAATATACATATAAATCAGTATCTCCAAATGAAACAGAATTAGAATATTTTGAATGGGTTGATTCCAGCGAACTCCGGCATCCTTTTAATATGAAAACCCTGAAAAAATTAAAAGCTACAATGGAGGGATAAGAAAAGGGGTCAGGAGCTTTTTCTTGGTCTGCCTTTGTTTCTTTCTGTGTATTCTAGTCCATATTTCTTAATCATATCTTCACGCCATTTCTGATTGCCTAGCGGTCGTTCTCTTTTTGTTGATTGTCTGATTTCTTCAATCATTTCTTTTTCTAACGGCTCATTAACAAATAAAAGATAATCTTCTGGAATTTCAAAAGGCCAATCTGATAATAATTTCTTTTGTTTCTCTGTGCCGTTTATTCTTCTGTATAAACTGCTCCATTTCCATAATTCTGCTTTCTTTACCAACCTGGCCCTGACTGGATTTCTTTCCATAAAAATATTTATGATGCAATATTTTTATGCCAAGACAACCGAGATTAAATTTAGGCGGATATGCGTATCATGTTATAAACCGCGCTAAGAAAAAGGTTCCTGACACCTTTTTCTCGGATTTTTGTTCCAAAAATCCGCTCCGCATTTCTAATTTCACGAATGTTTCTCTTGGTGGACCCGAGCGGATTCGAACCGCTGACCTCCTCATTGCAAATGAGGCGCTCTACCAACTAAGCTACGGGCCCAAATTATTCTACTCTTTAGTTTTCAATGCCACATTAGTGGTGGCTTGCTCTGCGCCTCCGGCGGATCAAAAGCTCCAAGTATTCGCTTTTGATAGCCACGGGCCCTTTCAATAGGAGCTATTTTACTATATTTGCTATATAATAACTAGTATTATATCTGGTTATATATTAGGCGCGCTCTTAGCTCAGTTGGTTAGAGCGTTCCCCTCACACGGGAAAGGCCGCAGGTTCGAATCCTACAGAGCGCACTGGGCTTATATCAAAATTCGATATAGACCCTGTAAACAAGCTCCCATTATTCCTTAACTTGGGCCTATAGTAAAATGGTATTACGCATCCATGGCATGGATGAGGTTGGGGTCCGATTCCCCATAGGTCCACAATTCCGAATTTGAAGAAAGATTGACCTCGCCCGCGCCAAAGGCGCGGGCTCGGGCTCCCGTTTCCGCCCTAAATTCCACTTTTTTTCTAAGTAAATCTGGAACAAGATGTTTTTCTAGTGTTGTAGTGAAAAGTTTTTATAATAAACTTCGGAGACAAAGTTATCCACAGATTTTTGACTTGCGTAATATTTTGGTATAATGGAAAAGTAATCATTTAGAAAAAAATTATCACTAATCTTTTTTGATTTATGCCAAGAAAAAAAACAAGCGATAAAAGTCTGTCGGTCGTTAAAAGTATTATTAACCGAGATGGCCAGGTTATTCCATTTGATTTGGAAAAAATAAAAGAGGCTATTTTAAAGGCCTTTCAAGTAACCGGCGAAGGCGACGACAAAAAGGCGTCAGAATTGGCCAAAAAGGTGCTAAAATCGCTCATAAAATTCCAAAAAAGATTAAAAATTAAAGGTTTTATTTCGACAGTTGAAATGATTCAAGATTTGGTTGAGAGAGCATTGATTGCCGAGAACTTGGCTGAAACCGCGAAATCCTACATCCTTTATCGCAACAAAAGAAAGGAATTTAGAAAAGAGTACGGACCCGTTCCGGAGCATGTTAGAAAACTGTCCGATGAAAGCAAAAAATATTTTCGCAACCCGCTGGGGGAATTTGTTTATTACCGGACATATTCGCGCTGGATTGACGGGGAGAATAGAAGGGAGACTTGGATTGAGACAGTAGATCGCTATGTTTCTTTTATGAAAGAAAATATGGGGGACAAGCTTAAGGATGCCGAATACGCTGAAATAAGAGAATATATTTTAAATCAAAAGTCAATGCCTTCCATGAGATTAATGCAATTTTCTGGCCCGGCGGCCAGGAAGACTAACGTTTGCGCTTATAACTGTTCTTTTATCGCGCCCTCAAAGCTCGAGGATTTTGCCGAAATTATGTATATCTCGATGTGCGGAACAGGAGTCGGCTTTTCAGTTGAAAGCCAAAATGTTGAATCTTTGCCGCAGATCAAGATACAAATGGACCGAAAATTGCCGGTTCACGTTGTGGAGGACAGCAAAGAAGGCTGGTGCGACGCCCTGACTCTCGGCGTCAAGGCTTGGTTCAATGGGGACGATATTATTTTTGATTATTCGAAAATAAGGTCATCCGGGGCAAGATTGAAAACTTTCGGCGGCAAGGCGTCGGGCCCGGAGCCGCTTAAGCAGTTAATGGATTTTGCCAGGGGTAAAATAATGAAAAAACAGGGCCGAAGGCTCTCCACGATCGATGTTCACGATATTATTTGCAAAATAGGGGAGATTGTTGTGGCGGGCGGAGTTCGCCGAAGCGCACTTATTTCACTTTCTGACTTGGATGATAAGGTGATGCGCGACGCTAAAAAAGGGCAATTTTGGATTTCGGAAGGCCAACGCATGCTGGCCAATAATTCTGCCGTCTATAATAGCAAGCCCCCAACGGTTGAATTTATGAGTGAATGGCTGGCCCTTATGAAATCAAATTCCGGCGAGCGGGGAATTTTCAATCGGGGCGGATTGCTTAAAACTTTGCCGGAGCGCCGCATCGAGAGCTTAAAGAACGCAGACTATATCTTGAGAGATCAGATTGTAAAGCCGATCGGCACAAATCCATGCGGAGAAATTATTTTGCGATCAAAACAGTTTTGCAATCTTTCAGAGGTTATTGCCCGAGCCGAAGACACCGAAGAAACTCTGATGCAAAAGATCAGAATTGCCACTATTTTAGGCACTTATCAGTCAACCTTGACCAAATTTGAATATCTTTCCAAGGATTGGAAGCAAAACTGCGAAGAAGAAAGACTTCTAGGGGTTTCCATAACGGGCCAATGGGACTGCAAGACTGTTCGTAATCCCGAGATTTTGAGAAAATTAAAAGAGGAGACTATTCGAATAAATAAAGCTTACGCCAAGCGTTTTGGGATTAATGAATCGACCTGCATAACTTGCGTTAAGCCGTCGGGCACCGTTTCACAGGCTTTTGATTGCGCTTCCGGCATGCATCCCCGCTTTGCCCCCTACTACATCAGAAGAATTAGGATTTCGGCGACCGACGCGCTCTTTACCATGCTCAAAGATCAGGGGGTGCCTTATTATCCGGAAGTTGGTCAATTGAATGAAAATGTAACCACTTATGTTATGGAATTTCCGGTTAAAGCTCCGTCCGGCGCAGTTTGCAATGACGACCTTACGGCCATAGATCAGCTGATGCACTGGAAGATGGTGAAAGAGAACTACACCGAGCACAATCCTTCAGTGACCATATATGTCGGCGATGATGAGTGGATAGACGTGGCTAATTGGATCCATAAAAATTGGGAGATTGTCGGCGGGCTCTCGTTCCTGCCTCGCTCAAACCATGTTTACCAGCTCGCGCCCTATGAACCGATAACCAAAGAAAAATACGATGAGATGTTTAAAAAGATAGGACACATTGATTTTGCCAAGATCGTTACGTACGAAATAGAAGATGAAACTGAAGTTAAGAAAGAGCTGGCTTGCGTGGCCGGACTTTGCGAAGTCTAAAAAGAAAACAACATGCTCTACACTCGAAAAGGGGACGCCGGCACGACAAAAGTAATCGGCAGTAAGGAGCGTTTTTCTAAAGGCTCGCTACTTACGCATGCAATCGGAACGCTTGATGAAGCCAATTCTTTTTTGGGCCTCTGCCGTGCCTTGGCCGGCCCCGAAATCGCTCCCATAGTTTTGGATGCTCAAGAAAATCTTTTTATTATTCAGGCCGAGCTGGCTGGCGCAGACCCGAAGTCAGGCTTCAAGGGCGGCCCGAAGCCTGACTTCGAGGAGAAAATTAAAAAAATGGAAGAAGCCATAGACGGCATTGAACTTGCCCTGCCGCCAATCAAAAGCTTTTTAATTCCCGGCGAGACGGAGCTCGGAGCCCTTTTCGATATTGCCAGAACGGTCGTGCGCCGGGCGGAACGGCAAATGTTAAAAGCTAAAGAAGCTAAGCAGGCCGATTTCAGCCAAGAGACGCTCGCCTATATAAATCGTCTCTCAAGCCTATGCTACGCTCTGGCTAGACTCGCCAATCAAAAAAATGGTATAAAGGAAAAATCCCCAACTTATAAATAATAAGTTGAGTTTTAAATACACTACTGTCCGGGGAAAATTCTCTTTTTGGGGGTGTCTCGCAGGCCGACGGGCCGAGAGGCAGCGCTCTGCCAGCAGGCAGAGACAGCGACCCCCAAAAAGAGAATTTTCCCCGGACAGCTATATTTTAAATATGCTTATTCTCGGCATTTTAGATATTGCAGCCGCCTTGATTTTAGCGGTGCAGGCTTTTTCGCCGCTATCTTTGGCGGCGGTAGCTTTTGTTTTCAGTCTCTATCTCATAATCAAAGCCATTTTCTTTATTATGCAATATTCGTTTGACGTCGCCGGAGCCTTGGATATCTTGTCGGGCGTAGCTTTATTTCTCTCCATGTTCATTGTCTTGCCGAAGGCGGCCTTGATAATTTTAGCCATTCTCCTTATAATTAAAGGCGT
>MFVF01000028.1:9448-10664 GCA_001785965.1 Candidatus Nomurabacteria bacterium RIFCSPLOWO2_01_FULL_42_20 | reverse complement strand
CGGCCTTGATAATTTTAGCCATTCTCCTTATAATTAAAGGCGTTCAAAGCATATTTTTTAGCAGTTAAAATTAAGCAAGAACCGTTCTTGCTTAACTCAGAAAAATTGAAAAAGATTTTGGAGAAATAAAAACGAGACAATGAAAATTTTCACTGTCTCGTCAGGATAAAATCTGATTTTTTCAAATTTTATTTTTTAATAACTCTTCTCTTTCAGAGATTAGTTCAAGCGCTTCGTCACTTAACTTATTAATTTCTCTTTCCAGCTCTTCTTTTTCAAACTCCAGCTTTACCCTGCGGTTATCCGTATCATTGATAGCATCTTCAACTTTCTTTATTTTCATCTCAATAAATTGTCTTAATTCTTCAGGTGTTGCCTCAAAGAATCTGCTGATGAAGAACGAAATGCCGTTTGATGATAATATTCCGAAAACAAAATACCAAAGAAATACACAAGAAAGAATGAAAGTTAAGCTAACAGCAAATAAGATGAGCTCCTTTGGGAAGAAAACAGCTTTTCCCAATACAAACATCATGAGTGAGGGGATTATTGCTAAAATAATGATAGCTAATGTCCCTTCAATTTTTGCAATTCTTTTACCTCTTGGAGAAAAAAAGAATGCGGCTTTTTTGAATGTTATTTTCATTTTATTTTGATTTTAATTGTTTAGAAATTTAGTGAATTTAATTCAATCAACAGATTTTCTGCGGACTGAAGCAATCCACCAAACCCCCATTAAAATCAAGGTTTTTCAAAGAACCGTTATAAATATAGCAGATTTTACTTGACTTGTCAAATTTTTGTACGAGATGAGTACCTCGGTAATACTTTAGCCGTTTTCAGACTTAAGCAAGAACCGTTCTTGCTTAAGTTAGTTTGCAGATTAGAGTTTTGCCTAAGGGCTTTTCGGGTGCTATAATCTCAATTAATGAAAGATAAATCAATGGAAAACCAGGTAATTTATTTTGCCGAAACGGATTTTAAAGGGAATAAAGTCTCTTTTGGAATTAAAGCCGAAGATTGCCTGCGGCCCATTGTTATTATTGGCGGCAGTGATCAAGACCGGTCAGTCCTTTTGGAAAATTTAAATATAGATTCAGTAGTGGCATGTGAATTTTTGAAAGACCTGCCGGCAGAAGCCAAAAATTTTATTTTTAATGAAGTTGGGACAATTATCGCTTTGCGGCTCTCTCCCGAAGATGCTAAATTGCTGGAA
>MFVF01000028.1:5185-9414 GCA_001785965.1 Candidatus Nomurabacteria bacterium RIFCSPLOWO2_01_FULL_42_20 | reverse complement strand
CGGGCCCGGACTCTGCCAACACCCCGCCAGTCAAAAGAAGTGCCCAAGCGCGTTCTTGAAGAAATTTTAAAATAAAACTATCCGGGGAAAATTCTCTTTTTGGGGTCGCTGTCTCCGCCTGCTGGCGGAGCGCTGACTCTCGCGCCGTCGCGCTGCGAGACACCCCAAAAAAAGAATTTTCCCCGGATAGCCATAAATAAAATGCTTAAAAAAATTTTACTTACAATTTTATTTATTTTTTTCTTAGCCAGTGCTACTTCGGTGCAAGCCGCAGGTACTGGAAGTATTATTATTTCCGAGTTCGTGTATGATCTCGACGGCGCCGATATTGACTGGGTCGAAGTAGAGAACCAAGGCGGGGCCGATCTTGACCTAGCCTCGCTCAAACTCCTCGTCAGCAATTCAACTTCCAATCATGCCATCAATAATTATTCCGGTTCTTCTATTTTGGGTTCGGGAGATTACGGAGTGATTGTTGTCAGTTCGCTTATTTCAAATTACACGAGTAAGTGGGGCAATGCCGGAAATATTTTTACCAGCAGTTTTACTTTGTCAAATGCTGGCGGAAAAATCGAAATAAATAATGGAGATAAAGCTTCTCCCGTGGATTCCGTAACTTATTCTTCAGGCGATGGCGCCGCCGGCGACGGCCAGTCACTTTCCTTAATTTCTGGCAGCTTTAGCCCAGAGGACCCGACTCCCGGCGAGGCAAATGTCAGCGGTGGTGGAAATAACCAAGACGGCACTCTAGATAATAATGAAAATACAAATACAAATCCTAGCCCAAGCCAGACCGAACCGAAAATTTCGGCAGAAATTATAAGCAAAGATACGGCCATCGCTAAAGTGCCGATAAATTTTGACATTAAAGTTTTAGGCTTAAACAAGGAAATCTTAACAACGGGAAAATTTGTTTGGAACTTTGGCGATCTGACGGTTTCCGTCTTTAATCAAAGCCAGAAAACAGGGCATATTTATGATTATCCCGGCGACTATGTTGTTGTGTTTGAATATTATGGCAATGCTTCTGATTCAGAACCAAAGGCGGCCACTCGCGCCACTATCAAGGTTTCTCTTGCCGAAGTTATCATCAGCAATGTTTTTGGAAACTCCGTTGAGCTCAACAATAAAGGCAAGAGTGAAATTGATTTAGGCGGATGGCTGCTTTCGGCAGATAAAAGTTTCACCATTCCGGGAAACACCATCATTTTAGCCGGTAAAAAAATCGTTTTGTCTCCGGAGGTAACCCGGTTAAATATAATCGACAAAAACAATTTAAAGCTTTTGTATCCGAATGGGGAAGTGGCTTACGTTTATGGATCATCGCTCGAGATTATTGAAGAAAAACCAAAGGCAAAAGCAGAGTCAATTATTGCCAAAGACGAAACAAAACCGATAACTGAACAAATACAAACTGAACAGATACAAATAGAACAAACGGAATCAGAAAAGCAAAGTTTATCTGCTTCAGCCATAAAATCTATTCCAGCCGGTGACTCAAAAAGTATTTATCTGGCCGGCTTGGCCGGACTTATAATTATCGGCATCGGCTCTGTTTTTCTTTTGCGCAAAAAATCTAAACCGGATATTCCGGAAGCGGGCGGTTTGAAAGCTGATGATTTCGAGATTACAGAATAACTGCGTCAAGCTCAATCCTTGATTTTTCTAATTCATCAAGTTCAATTTCTATTTCTAGGACGTCTAAGTCATTCTCTAAATCGTCAGTTTCAAGGGCGAACTGCTCTAATTCCTTGGAATCTTGGTTAAAAACCTTTTGTAATTCATAGTTTTTTAAAATACCCGGCAGGCTGAAACTCGAAAGAACGATAAGTAAAATTATCACCGGCACAAGCCGAAGGTACTGGAAGTGCCGAAAAACCTTGGCCAAAAAGTAAGGAGATTTAACTTTTGGCGAACCAAGACTGATTGAAGTAATGATATTCTGACGGATAACAAACTTCTCATTTTGAGTGAGTTTTATATTTTTAAGTTTATTTATAAATTGTTCAAAATTATTCATATATTATCTAGCTACTAGCTCTCTTAGTTTTTCCAAACCGCGGTGAATTCTGACGGAAACATTGTTTTCAGTTTCACCGGTAATTTCGGCAATTTCTTTTATTGAAAGATCGTCAACATAGCGCATAGTGAGGACATCTCGATATTTTTCATCTAACTGACTTAATGTTTTTATTGCTTCTTCTCCTTCAAATACTATCTCATGTTTTTCTTGGGCTTTTTCTGGAGTTCCTACATCGAAGCCTTCTTCCATAAGTGTTTCAAGAGAAACGGTTGGTTTTTTCTTCCGACGATAGTCGATGATGAGATTAGTGGCAATTTTGTACAAGAAGGCCTTCATGTATTCAATTTTTTTCCGCGTATGTTCCACATTTACTAAATACTCCCAAGCTTTCATAAAGGTATCTTGAGTGAGATCGCGGGCAATGTCGCGATCAGAGGTTTGAATATAGCAGTATCTAAAAATAGCGTCGGAAAACTCATCATAAACTGCCACAAATTCTCGTTGTGTATTTTCAGGATCCATTTCTTAAGACGTTAAAATAAGCTTATTCTTACAATTTGGCCATTATATCAGATTTTGATAAAATTTGACCATTGTTTTTTTTACTGCCTCAATTATTCTAATCTCTAATTCGAGCGAATAGGAGAATATAAAATGTGTATAGACATTACCTATCGGCATTGACAGGAAAACATTGATTATGCTATAATGTTAATGAAATTTCAGCAATTCATAAAATATCTAACCGGACCGAAAAGGTTCATTTAAAATTACTATATGAAAACTTTTTACATTGGCCTCATCAGCGTAACTGTTGTTACAATTGTTCTAAGATTTTTTTATCCTGTGGATAGTGGTATTTTTATTATGACTCTTACGATGTGTTGGGGGGTTTTCATGTGGATGGAAGCCTTTGTTTATTTTTGTACCCATCGCCCGAATAGTAATGTAAAGATTATATTATCCCTATTACTGTCTATAATTATGCTTTTGATTTCTGTATCGTTTCTAGTCATGGAGATTTTTATTGATGACTTTTCTGATTTACCTTGGCAAACACAGCAAAATTTAAAGCTATTAGGACGCGCAATCGGATTTTCTGCAGTATTTGGTTTTATAACATCATTATTATTGCGGATTTTCTATCCACTAAAAGAGAAATAACAAATCAGAATTTTAAATCACATCAAATCAGAGATGTGATTTTTTTTATTTCCTCACATTCTTCAAAAACTCAAGCTACGGGGACGACGGAGACAATTCTTCCTTATAGAATAATTATTAATCCGTTATCTTCTTTTCCTCCAGAGGAGGATCCGCCTTCGGCGGAAAAATTCTTCTCTTGAATTTTCTCCAACACTTTTGGGATTTTTTTAAAGTCCTCAATCAGGGTTTCGCGCATACCGCCATTGTAAAGAGCGGCGGCTGGGTGATAGAGGGCCAGAAAATGTTTTGTTTTCAAATTAGAGAATTTTTTGATAAGCAGTTTACCGTGGACTTGAGAAATTTTTTGGTCTGGGAAAAAATCGTTCATTGAATGGCGGCCAAGAAAAACAATCAATTTCGGCTTGATAAAATTAAGCTCCTCTATCAGCCACTCTCGACAAGCATCTTTTTCATTCGGTTCCGGATCGCGATTGTTGGGCGGGCGGTATTTGACAATGTTGGTGATGTAGACGTCTTCGCGCTTCATACCAATTTCACCAAGCATTTCGTTTAAGAATTTGCCGGCCGCGCCGACGAACGGTTTGCCTTGCTCGTCTTCCTGTTTACCCGGCGCCTCGCCGATAAAGACTATCTCTGCGTCGGCGCGGCCGTCGCCCGGTACGGCCTGCTTTGCCGTCTTTTTGAGTTCGCACTGGCATTTCTCAAACCATCTCTTGTGGATATCTTGCAGTTGTTCTGTCTTGGACATGGTATAATTATAGCGCAAATTTAGATATGAATCCCGTTAGAAGCCGCGATCGCTTCTCGGGAAAACAAAGGGTCACAGTAATAGTTTAATTATTATTTAATTTTAGGCAGTCGTAGATTACCAACATGATCGCGATCTGCTTCTAACGGGATGAAAAAAACTATCATCTTTCTAGTCGTTGTAGTTCTTATAATTTTGGGTTGGTGGCTTTCTTCTTCCCGCCAAAAGGCCGAGAAAGTCGGGGAAGAGGCAGGCGGGCCGGAAACGCTCGGCGGAGCAATTTCAGGCGGG
>MFVF01000028.1:590-5157 GCA_001785965.1 Candidatus Nomurabacteria bacterium RIFCSPLOWO2_01_FULL_42_20 | reverse complement strand
CAATTTCAGGCGGGACGGAAAATCCGGCCGAAAATTTGCCGGAGCTTAATCCGTTTGAAGGGGGCGCGCTCAATCCTTATTCAGACGGCTATAAAAATCCATTTGAGTAAAAATTATTATTATTATTAATATAAAAATTTATGTGTAAAAACAAATTAATTTTATTATCCATTTTTTTATTCTCCGCGGCTTTTGTTGCCAGCGCAGCCTCTCCGAAAAATATCGTTTTTCCAGTAGCTGAACTCGGCGGGTGCCAAAACGAAAGCGCTTGCAAAAGTTACTGCGACAAGACGGAGAATATTTTGCCCTGCGTCAATTTTGCCGAAAAGAACAGACTGATGACATCTGAAGAAGCGGCGCAAGCGCGGGAATTTGCCGATGTCTTAAAGGGCGAGGGCCCCGGCGGCTGCACCACTAAAGACGCATGCGAAAACTACTGCGATGACATTAATAATATAAACGAATGTCTTTCTTTTGCCGAAGAACATAATCTTATTCCGGCTTCCGAACTGAAAGAAGCAAAACAAGTTCAGAAAGCTCTCAAGGCTGGCGCGAAACTGCCGGGCGGCTGCACGAACAAAAAATCCTGCGATGAATATTGCGGAGATCCTAATAATATTGAACAATGCCTTGCTTTCGCTGAACAAGCCGGTTTTATTTCGCCTGAAGAAGCCGAACACGCGAAAAAGGCTCTGCCTTTGATTAAGGCGGGCAAATCGCCCGGCGGCTGTACAACTAAGGAAAAATGCGAATCTTATTGCGCCATTGAAGATAATATTTTGGAATGTGTAGCTTTCGCGGAAGAAGCGGGTTTTATCGGCAAAGAAGAAGCGGAGATGGTCCGGAAAACAGGCGGCAAGGGGCCGGGGGATTGCCGAGGCAGGGAAGAATGCGAAGCATACTGCAATGATTCAGCAAATCAGGAGACCTGTTTCAAATTTGCCGAAGAACACGATCTGATTCCCCCTGAAAAACTTGAAGAAATGAGAACAGGTATGGCCCGTTTGAAAGAAGGATTAGAGCAGGCGCCGGAAGAAGTGATCTCCTGTCTTGAAGATCAGCTCGGAGAAAATATCATTGAAGAAATTAAAGCCGGCACGATGGCGCCCGGACCGGCCATTGGCGAGAAGATAAAAGACTGTTTCGCACCAATGATGAAAGAAGGAATGAAGCAGTTCAGAGAAGGCCTTTCCCAAATGCCGCCGGAAATGAGAGCGTGCATTGAAGAAAAACTTGGCGCTGAAACTATCGCAAAAATAGAAGCCGGCGAAGATGTTGAAATCGGTCCGGAGATGGGCGAGGTGATGCAAAAATGCGGAGAGGCAATGCAAGAAATAATGCAGGAGAAAATGATGGAAGGGGGAATGATCCCGCCGGAAGGCTATGTGCCGCCCGCAGTGGGTGAAGGCATGATGCCGACAGAAGGAATGATGACTCCACTGCCGGAAGGTATGACAGCGCCTTTGGAAATGATGGGTACGATACCGCCGGAGATGATGGGAGAAATCTGCGAAAAATTCACCCTTGCTCCTTCCTGCGACTACGTGCCGGAAGAAGTCCGCGATCTTTGCCGCCAGTGTAAACAGTAATGACGGGAAAAATACTTAAAATACTTTTAATAGCGGCTGTCCTGACTGCCTTGATTTGGGCGGGAAAATTTTATTGGGAAAATCTGCGCGGAGCGGGGGTTGTTATCGAGAGGCCGGCGGCACAAGATGAAGCATTTATTACTGACATAAATACGACCGGCCTGCCGCTTACGTTGCCGGCCGGATTTTCAATTTCCATTTATGCTGAAGATTTAGTGAATCCGAGGGTGCTCGCCTATGCCCCCTCCGGCCACATATTGGCAAGCATTCCGAGCGAGGGCAGGGTGGTCGCGCTGATTGATCAGGATAAAGACGGGGTAGCCGAGTTGCAGAAAACTGTCATAGACAAATTAAACCGTCCGCACGGAATGGCTTTTCGCTGTGCTGACATAAGCACGCCTGAAGTTTGCAAATTCTACATTGCGGAGACGGATCAAGTGGCGGAGTATGATTATGATGCGGAAAATTTGAAAGCCGTAAATAAAAAGAAGCTTTTTGATCTGCCGGGCGGCGGCAATCATTTCACGCGCACGATTATTTTCACCCCGTTAGAGGCCGCGAGGGCTCACAGCGACCCTCTGCCTCTAACGGGGTTCAGGCCATATCCGAACGATTCCAAAATGCTCGTGTCGGTCGGTTCTTCCTGTAATGTCTGCACGGAAAGTGATTCCCGCCGGGCCAAGATTTTGGAATATGATTTTGAAACAGGGCAATTAGCCGACTTTGCCGTAGGCCTTAGGAATTCGGTCTTCATGGCGATTCATCCGGTAACGGGCGCGATTTGGGCGACCGAAATGGGCCGCGATCTTCTGGGCGATGATATTCCGCCGGATGAAATCAATATAATAAGTAGTCCCTCGATGGGCTCGGGACAAAATTCGGCACAAGTGCCGAATTTTGGCTGGCCGATCTGCTACGGTAAAAATATTCACGACGATAATTTTGACCCCGTAAAATCGCTCCGCGATAACGGGGCGGGCAAAAACGATGCTTGTAAAAGTTTTGAGCCATCTCATATTGACATTCCGGCTCATTCCGCGCCCTTGGGGCTGGCTTTTTTCCCAGAAGAAGGCCGGCCAGAAGAATATTGGCACAATCTTTTGGTGGCCTACCATGGATCATGGAACAGAACCGTTCCGACCGGATATAAAATAGTCCGATATAAATTGGATGCAGAGGGGAATTATCTTGGCCAAGAAGATTTCATTGTCGGTTGGATTGACGAGAAAAACAAAGTCTATGGCCGGCCAGTCGACATTTTAATACAGCCCGGTGGAACCATTTTTATCTCCGACGACAAAGCCGGCGTAGTGTATAAAGTAGTCAAAAAATCTTAAAAAATCTCAAAATTTCCGGTTGAAAAGAGAGAATTTCTCTTTTGCAGATGGCAGATTATATAGCACCAGTATAAGCTTCTAATAGGGTTTACTAAAAAACGAAAGTAAATAATTAAAACATTTTATAGCAAGTTTTTACACAAAGTCGCAATACACATATTCTTATTGCAACTTTTCTGCATATCTGGTAATATGGAATTATCGTATTTCAACTTAGATTTAAATCTATGGCAAAAACACCACAAATAACAAGTTTATAGCAGGCACCCACAAGAAGCATTTCTGAGCCTGCGGCAAGATAAGTCCTGCCGCAGGCTGCTTTAGCAAGATTTTTGAAAGGAAAGGAAAAGAAGATTATAATCATAAAAGGCGGTAATATAGTTCATCAGTTAAAAGATATAGCGGATAAAGTCGTGAATGCCCAAGATATAAAAAGGTATATTTCTGTAATAAAAAAGCAAAAACCTGGCGGTGAGCCATGTCTTGCGGATCGTAAACCCGTATCCACGGGCAGGTAAGTACATAATAGCAAATTATAAAAATAAAACAAGTTATCCACAGGCGGTACACTCCGCCTTTTTTCTTTTTTAGATCCCCTCAAAATCCTTTGAAAATTAGCCAAAAATGGTATAATTTTCTTGAAAGGATTTACCAAAAGTTGATATTTGTATTACAGATATCAACTAAAAGGCATATAATGTTGATATTAAAAGGTCCCATTTTTTTCGGGGCTTTTTTCATTATAAAATAAGCAAGATTTGTTTGGTCTCGTCCCGCGATTACATGTAAGTCAAGTAAGGATTACCCTTACTTGTATATAAAGGTTCCTGACACCTTTTCCCTATGCTAACGACGCCCTGTTCGGACAGGGTTTCCTGGTAATTAAAAATCCTCGCTGAGCCAGCGAGGATTTGCAATGGTTGCATTAAGAATTTGTTTTTAGTATGATTTCAAATTTTAATGTTTGGTTTTCATACTCAATTTTTGCAAGTTTTTCTTTCTGCCAAATTTCATTGATTTCGTGTACATAGGTTGATAAAACTTCTTCTGATTCTAAACCAGTAAAAAGTTTAATGTTTCCTATGGAGAATTTTGTGCTGAGAGGAAACTTTGGTGACGCCATACTGAAAAAACAGGCATCATTGATTAAAACTTCAATGAGAGGTAAATTCTGGCCTTCTGTATAGCCATTCGGGTCTGGTTGGTGCCAGTGTTTATGCAGAAGGAACAATTTATGTTTCTCTGACAATGGAGCCAGCAAAGAATCAGTGGTTATTTTATAAACCGCTTTCTGTAATTCTTTATGAACATTTCCGTTCATTCTGAAGTAATCAAAAATCCGCGAACGGATTAATAATTTTTCTAATCTTTCCATAATGTTGATTTTTTAAAGAAGTTAATTTTTTGAGTTCCTATCCAGATTATACTTACTAAATTTGCAAAGTCAATAGCTTTATAATAAGCAAGAACGATTCCTGCTTAAACAAAATGCCTATAAAGCAAGGCGGCTGTTTTTGATTAAAAAATCTCAAAATTTTTTCTTGCTACATATTAACATCCTTAAAAACTGGAGTTTGTAAGGATGTTGTAAACCAAGGCCCAAGTTTTTTTCGAGGCTTTTTTCTTCCCCCCCCCCCCCCC
>MFVF01000028.1:0-573 GCA_001785965.1 Candidatus Nomurabacteria bacterium RIFCSPLOWO2_01_FULL_42_20 | reverse complement strand
CCCCCCCCCCGCAAAAACCGTTTAAATAAAGCATAATTTGTGATATAATTAAAATAATTATGGTGAAAATTAAGGATTTTTTATACTGAGCAGGGTCGAAGTACCAAAAGTTGATATTTGTATTGCAGATATCAACTAAATAGCATATAATGTTGATATTAAAAGGTCCCAGTTTTCTCGGGACTTTTTTATTTTCCCCCGAAAAAACCGCCTAAACAAAGCACACTTTGTGCTATAATTAAAAAAATTACGACAAAAAATTTACCCCGTAGGAAGCCTCGCTTTCCTTCGGGGCGAATACGCCACGCGGGTGGCGTATTGGAAAAAATGGAGTTTAATCTGTCCCGATAGAAATAGTGAGGACTCTCAATGTGAAATTTCTAATGGGATGAAGTAATATAAAAGAAATATGAATAAAAAATCATCAAATAAAAGTTTCCACTCTGAACGCGAAGGTCAAATAAAGTTTTTTAGTAATCTAAGAATCACTGCCGATGTTGAACTCACTCACAACACTGATGGCGTGTACAAAGGTACATTGTTTGAATTTAAACTTACGATTTCAGATATTAA
>MFVF01000027.1 GCA_001785965.1 Candidatus Nomurabacteria bacterium RIFCSPLOWO2_01_FULL_42_20 | reverse complement strand
CTCGCGCATTTTTAATGCCTGCGGCAAGTCCAGGACTTGCCGTAAGCCCTTTATCAAAGTTTGTTTTTACTTTACTGGTCTAATAGACAGTTGAACCAAATTTTTGTTATACTTATGCAAATGGAATCAAAGAAGGAAGTGAATGTAAAAAAAGAAATGATACCCAAAGAAAAACTTTTTATAGAAGATACTTGTAATGCCTTAATAAAGATAAAACAACCTAATATTCCCAGTAATATATTGGAGAAAGCGCGAACTCTTGGTTTGTTAGAAAAACCGGAATTTCACATAAGTGCTATAGCGACCAGAAACGGGAAGATTATCACTGATTTTCTCTCAGCATCTAAAAAGTCCGAGACTATAAAAAATCAAATTCGAGAGGGGTTTTTAAAACTCCCGTGGAAATACGAACTTCTTGACGAATATTATTTAATAGAAAAATTTTACAATCAAGAAGAAATTGAAAAATCAGGGTACAAAAATGTTCCTAATCACAATCGTTCCACTTTAATACAGAAAATTAAGCTTGATGATTTACACAATTACTATTCAAAGTTAAATAAAATCATGGGCTTGAAACTCACAAGCCCATTTCCACACATAACATTATTCAGTGGTTCTGATTACGAGCCCATGGCTAATAAGGGAATTGGTATTTATTCCCAAGATGATTTTAACAAGTATCTAAAAATGAAATTATAAATAATTTATAATTTATGCTAATATAAGAGATATGCAAGAATTTGATGTGCCGGAAAATAAAAGAGATTTTAAAAAGATAATTTGGATAGCTGGCGGCATTGCCGTCTTGGCCGGTTTGACCGTTTTGTTTTTCTTTCTTGGCCGGGGCTCAAAAGAGACGGTGAAAGTGGGCGAGATTTCGCCAAGCGATTTAGTCGCCCCAACGGCTCCAGTTGAAGAAAAGCCGCTTTTTTCTTCAGACGTTCTGTCGTGGCGCAATTATTTTTGGCCGGAGAAAATTAATACCAAGTACCCCAGCGATTGGCAGCTTTTGGAAATTCAAACAGGCAATGTAATTACCGGCCTGAAAGTCGTACCGCCGACAGGCAATCCGGCTGATGAAATTTTCATCGGCGGCCAATCAGCAACTTGCGCGACCGCTCTCCAGTACGCGAAGAATTACTGCTTGAAAAATAAAATTCAAGTGCCTTTCTATACCGACAGCCAGGACGAAGAAGTGCTGGCCGCCTTTGACCTAATTTTTCAAAATACAATTTTGACCGAAGAGGGGAAGTAAATTTATGATAAATTTTTATGCTATTTTAAGCGTTGTTATCGTCAGTTTTATTTCTTTTGCCGGATTGTTTGTTCTCTCAATTAATAAAAATCTTCTCAAAAAGATTATTTTCGTCATTGTTAGCTTGTCAGTCGGCGCTCTTTTCGGCGATACATTCATCCACCTTATCCCAGAGGCCTTTGAAAGCGGACTTGAAGCGGGAATTCTTTCAGTTCTGATTCTTGCCGGCATAATATTTTTCTTTCTCTTGGAGAAATTTATGCTCTGGCGCCACTCTCATGCGGAGCACGATCAGTGCAAGGATTGCGGCACGGATGAGAACCGGATAAAGTCTCTCGGGCCGATGATTTTGATGGCCGATGGCATTCACAATTTTATTGACGGAGTGATTATCGGCCTAAGTTTTTTAGTGAGTATTGAAGTTGGTATTGCCACTACGCTTGCCATTATATTTCACGAAATACCGCAAGAGATCAGCGATTTCGGTCTTTTGCTTCACGCCGGCTATAGTCGGGCTAAGGCCCTTTTTCTTAATTTTGCTTCAGCGGCGACGGCAATCCTCGGTACAGTTCTCGCTCTCGTGATTGGCGCCCAGCTAGAGGATTTTATTCCGTACGGCCTGATGATTGCCGCCGGCGGCTTTATCTATATCGCCGGCTCGGATTTAGTGCCGGAACTTCACAAAACCAAGGACATGAAGAAGTCTTTAGTTCAGATTTTAGCTATTCTTCTCGGCCTCGGCCTCATGTTCGCCCTGCTCTTATTTGAATAATAAAGCAAAATTAAAAGACCTAGATAAAAAATGTCTACTACGAACGTAGCTACTAAGATAGTGGACATTTTTATATTTGATTGAAAAATTGTGAAAATATAGTAAAATCAATAAACAATTAAATACTGCCGATGTGGCTATCAAAAGCGAATACTTGGAGCTTTTGATCCGCCGGAGGCGCATAACAAATTACCACATAGTAAATTAGTAAGATAAAATAAAACAATATTGCCGATGTAGCTCAGGTAGTAGAGCATATTCATGGTAAGAATAAGGTCGCCAGTGCAAGTCTGGCCATCGGCTCCCAAATAATGGAAGTTAGAAGTCGCTTCTAATTTCTATTATGCGCCACCCTAGCTCAGTTGGTAGAGCACCACTTTCGTAAAGTGGGGGTCCCGAGTTCGATCCTCGGGGGTGGCTCATGACAGATGAAAAACAAATCGAAAGTCGAATAAAGGAAATTGAGGCCGAAATGAGCTCGGCTGATTTTTGGGAGAACAAAGAGAAGGCCCAGGCGGCGGTCAGGGAATTAAATGAGCTCAAACAAAAATTGGAAGGCGCGAAAGTCATTGATCGGGGTGATGCCATTCTTACGATTCTCTCCGGCGCTGGCGGAGACGACGCCGAGGATTTTTCGGCCATGCTTCTTGAGATGTATCTGAAATATTTTGGAAAGAAGGGCTGGCAGACAAGTCTTGTCCACGAGAATAAAAACGACCATGGGGGCTACAGAAATATTACTATAGAAATTCATGGAAAAAATTCTTATGGGGATTTGAAGAACGAATCGGGCGTGCACCGCCTTGTCCGCATTTCGCCTTTTGACGCCAAAAAGCTCCGCCACACTTCTTTTTCTTTAGTGGAAGTTTTGCCTAAATTGTCAAAA
Source organism: Candidatus Nomurabacteria bacterium RIFCSPLOWO2_01_FULL_42_20 (assembly GCA_001785965.1). Taxonomy (GTDB): domain Bacteria; phylum Patescibacteriota; class Minisyncoccia; order Phycocordibacterales; family CAZVEC01; genus 2-01-FULL-42-20. The sequence continues at coordinate 3,670 of MFVF01000027.1, read as the reverse complement.
GTGATTGCAATAGAAATTCCAGAAAAGGATTTGCGGGTGGAATTCGCCCGGGCCGGCGGCCCGGGCGGCCAGAATGTGAACAAGCGCGAGACAGCCGTGCGAGTGGTGCATATTCCGACCGGCCTTTCAGTCCATGCGACGGGAGAGCGCAGCCAGGCGCAGAACCGCGAAAAAGCCCTGGAAATACTCAAAGCCAAGCTTTTCAAGAAGGCGGAAGAAGAGCGAAAAAATCTGAAAGAAAGCATGCAAATTTCAAAAACAACCGAAATTGAGTGGGGCAATCAGATTCGCTCCTATGTGCTCCATCCCTACAAAATGGTCAAAGATCATCGGACAGGCAGAGAAACAAGCAATGTGGAAGCGGTTTTAGCAGGGGATATTGATGATTTTATTGTAGCTGAAAAGAATTTATGATATACTAAACAGTAAATTAAGTAAATGCAGCCAGAATTATTTATTAAGCTTAATTTACTGCCCTCGCTTAATTTACTTTATTTACTGATTGCTATGATTTACTTCAACAACGTCTGCAAAGTTTACCCGCCCGAAAATGTTTGCCTCGATTGCATTAACTTAACGGTTTCCGCCGGGGAGTTTGTTTCTGTTGTAGGCCACTCTGGCGCCGGCAAGACTACTTTGGTCAAAATGCTTTTAGCCGAAGAAAAGCCCTCGAGCGGCAATGTTTATTTCCAGTCAGTCGACATTCATTCTTTAAACAGCGGCGATCTGACGAAATTTCGCCGCCAGATCGGGACAGTTTTTCAAGATTTCAAACTTTTGCCGAATAAAACTGCTTACGAGAATTTAGCTTTTGCCATGGAGGCGGTTGGCAAGACCGATGAAGAAATTATAGGAGATGTCCCGCATGTTTTGGAGCTTGTAAACTTGAGCAATAAAATTCACCACTTCCCGCATCAGATGTCCGGAGGAGAAAAACAAAGACTGGCTATTGGGAGAGCGATCATCAATCAACCTAAAGTTGTTGTAGCCGACGAGCCGACCGGCAACTTAGATCCGATAAGCGCTCATGATATTGTACAGATTCTGAAGAGAATCAACGACCTCGGGACTACGGTGATTCTCACCACGCACAATAAGGGGATTGTTGAATCAATTGGCAAAAGAGTTGTCACCATAGATAAGGGGCGCATCGTGCGCGATGATAAGGATGGGAAATACGTTATTTAATAATCTACGAAATACGAAAAATTACGAAAATACGAACAATACAAATACTTAATCCTTTTCGTACTTTCGTACAAAATTCGTAGTTCGTAGAGGTCACATATGGGAAACTTCAAAAGAATTTTAAAAGCTGGCTGGATAAATTTTACCCGAAACGGGGTTGTTTCGGCCGCCGCCGTTCTTGTCATGACCATTACTCTTTCCGTCATCGGTTCTCTGATTTTTCTGCAAGCAGTTTTGCAAAATTCCCTGGAAGGGATCAAGGACAAAGTTGATATCACCATCTACTTCACCTTGAACACTTCGGAAGACAAAATTTTTTCTCTCAAGGGGGCGCTCGAAAAATTGCCGGAGGTTAAAGCCATAGCTTATGTTTCTGCCGACGAAGCTCTGCAGGCTTTTCGCAAAAAACACGAAAATGATTATTTGGTCATTCAAGCCCTGGAAGAATTGGACGAAAATCCGCTCAACGCCTATCTCAATGTTAAAGCCATGGAGGCCAGCCAATATGAAGGCATTGTTAAGTTTCTTGAAGGCGACAGCGCCAAGGTCTTAGGCGGCGCTTCGATTATCGACAAGATCAATTACAATCAGAATAAGTTTATTATTGACCGTCTGGTCGGGATTATCAACGGGGCGCAGAAGCTAGGATTTATTGTCACAGCTATTTTGATTTTGATCTCGATTTTGGTTACCTTCAACACGATTCGCCTGGCCATTTTTACATTCCGGGAAGAGATTAGGGTGATGCGGTTGGTTGGCGCCAGCCGGGCTTATATTCGCGGGCCATTTCTGGTAGAAGGGGCGATTAGCGGCATTCTCTCCGGCCTTATCGCCATGCTGCTTTTCTTGCCGGCTACGTTGTGGCTCGGCAACAAGATGACGACTTTCTTAGGTTTGAATCTTTTTGAATATTATCTCCAAAATATCTGGCAAATGCTTGTCATTCTGCTCGGTTTCGGAATTCTCCTCGGCGTTATCTCAAGCTTCCTAGCTGTCAACAAATATCTTAAAGCATGAAAAATTCCAAATCACAAGCACCAAATTACAAACAAATTCTAATATCTAAATTCTAAATTTCAAATGGTTTCATATTTCGATCATTAGAATTTTGGTATTGTTTGTAATTTGGAATTTGTAATTTGGTGCTTTATTTATGGCGCATGGCTGCCGGACTTGGATTCGAACCAAGATACTCGCCTCCAGAGGGCGAAGTCCTACCATTAGACGATCCGGCAATTTTCTCTAATACTTTACCCCAATAATCAAAAATACTCAAATATAAAATATGGAAAATCACATATCGTTTAAACACAGTGAGGCGGGCGCGAGGATGGTTTCAAATGTACCGAGGGCAAGAGAGAGCGATTCGGTGGAAAGCGTCGTCAAAATGCTGATGGAGAAAGCCAAAGATTTTGCGACGATAAATTATATTTATACAGTCAATGAAAACGGAGAGCTCCTTGGCGTTATTTCAATTAAAGAAATTTTTTCTTTGCCGAAAGACAGGCCGCTTGGAGATTTTACTAAAAAAGATATAGCGGTCGTCCATCCGCATTCGCATCAGGAACGCGCCGCCATGCTTGCCATCAAGCACAATATCAAAGTTGTGCCAGTCGTTGATAAAGAAAAAAAACTTTTAGGGGTTATTCCTTCGGACGTTATTTTAAATATCATGCACGAGGAGCACGTTGAGGACGCTTTGAAAGCTGGGGGCTTTATTGCCGCTAAAACATTCGTGAAAGATATCATCACTTCCTCAAGCGGAACATATTTTAAAAAGAGACTGCCCTGGCTTATTTTTGGGCTTGGCGGCGGATTGCTGGCCGCTCTTGTTGTTGGTTTTTTTGAAAATGCCTTGAAGGAACTTCTGACTCTGGCCGCTTTTGTGCCGGCCATAGTTTATATGGCCGATGCCGTCGGTGTTCAGACTCAAACTGTCTTCATTCGAAGTTTGGCTATTGAACCATCTTTTAATTTTAGAAAATACGCAGTTCGAGAAATTTTAGTCGGAATTGCCCTGGCAGTAGTCCTAGGATTTATTATCAGCATAGTTTCATTTATTTGGTGGGAGCCGGCCGCACTGGGACTGATTCTTGGGTTTTCACTTTTTGCCACAATTATTTTAGCTGTTCTAATTGCTTTGTTTTTGCCTTGGTTTTTTTCGAAAATGGATATTGATCCGGCCATTGCCTCTGGCCCCCTTGCTACGACAATCAGAGACTTACTCTCTGTTTTTATTTATTTAGGCATCGCTACTTTTATTTTGGGTTTTTAATTTTTCTGACGATTTTGTAATTCTTTTGAAGAAGCAATAAGTCTTTTTTGATTTCTTGCACTTTTTTGCTGGTTTTTTCAGAAGTTTGATTCATGAGATCTAAAACTGTGGCAAGCGTGCCGAAATAGTCTCCGGTTTGGATGTGGTATTTGAGTTTTTTAACCCTTTCTTCCCCGCCTGTGCCGAGGCTTCGGCGGGCAGGTCGAC
>MFVF01000026.1:2652-5663 GCA_001785965.1 Candidatus Nomurabacteria bacterium RIFCSPLOWO2_01_FULL_42_20 | reverse complement strand
ATAACTAATAACTAATAACTTATAACTAACTGACATTTATTGGTAACCCAAACTTACGCGCATAACTTCGTACGGCTTTCAAATTTTCTTTAAACCTGCTGAAATCCATATCATAAAGACTCGCTCTAACGGCGGCGCCTTTCTTATCGTAATCAACAACCAGATTGCCGAAAATATCGGAATCAACACTTTTGGTCTTTTTGATTTCGAAAGATAAAACCTTGCTATCTTTATCATATGAAATTTTATTTATACTTTTTTTCATGGTTCGATTCTACTCACCATGACCCTGAGCATGTCGAACGGGTCATAAATATTTTTTAACTTTTGATGTTTCAATTACGGTAATTATTTCAAGTAAATCATTTTTTATTTCGCCTGCGATAAGCAAAAGTCTTTCTTTACCGCCTTTTTTGTATAATTTTTTTATTAAAATTCTACTTTGAACATCATACAATATTTTAGTGGGTTTGAACAGCGCCTCTTTTATTAATTCCTCCTTGATTCCGCGCTCTCTTATTCTTTGCTTAGCATGCGCTTTTATGATGTATGACTGAAACATATGACTAACTAATTAACTTAATTAACTAATAACTGGTGACCGATCCGAACCTACGAACTTTATCCGAATCTACGAATGATGCAAAAACGACTCTCGGATTTAGCCGAGAAAAACACTTTGCTCCAACTCCTAAATGAAGCAGATTTATTATACCCCTCGACTGCGCTCGGGGCAAGCCCCCGCAATCAACAATTAACATTTGACATTAAATTAAAATAGCTGTCAAGAAGAAGTAATGCGAAAATAGCGAAATAAGCCATGCTAATCACGCGAAAAATCGGACGCCGTGAGAATGAGTAGATTCTCACGCGCTCCTCGCTAGGCAAAATAAAGATTACTAGGCAAAATAATTATTGACGGCGAAGATAAACTGGCCGACAAAAATTTTCTTTAAGTAATTAATGTTGTGCTTTTCATAAAACAGAAGAACAGCTTTCTTGTATTCTTTCTCGTCAACGCTTCGATATGAGATCGGCGCATAGCCGTAAGCCAAGAGTATGGCATTGGCCAGAAGGCGAGCGGAGCGCTTGTTGCCGTCTTCGAAAGGCTGGATGTAGGAGAGGAGGGCGAGAAGAACCAAAGCTTTCCCGGGCGGATAATTTTCAGCATTAACAACTTTAGTCATTTGGCGGGCTGCTTCTTCTATCTGAAAAATATTGCCGAGCGGTTTGTAGGCCGTGCCCGTGATCCCAACCGGAGATCTCCGAAGACCGTACGAAACGCCAAGCCCCGAAACAATTAATTTATGAACATCTTCAATGTCTCTTAAAGATAATTTTTTAAATCTTTCTTTATTATTCCAAACATACTGGAGCGCCTTCTTATGATTCAAAATCATAATCGCCTCTTCTTTGGGGTGCCCTTTGGCTTCGATATTTTCTTTAATGAGTAATTCCGTATCGAGCAAGGTATAAGTATTGCCTTCGATCTCCGAGGACTTCCAAGAAAGTTCAATAATTAATCTTTCTAATTCCTTTTTTTCTATTGTTTTAGAAATTTTGTTTCGGTGATCAAGATAAATTGCGTTAAGCTGATTTATCTTTTTCTTCTCATTGGTCGAAAAAATATTTTTTAATTTCTTAAAAATGGAGCTGTCAAAATGCTCGGAAACAATTGGTCTTTTGTCGGGGGGTAAATTAAAATATTCATCAACATCTATATAGCGCTCTACGGTACTCAAAATTTTTTCAGTATAATGAATTCCCCGGCCGCGGCCTTCTCTTTTTATTATTCCCGCGCTTATGAGGCGCTCCAAATCGCGAATAATTGAAAAACGGCTAACCTCAATCTCTTTTGTTTTTAGATAATCAAGAATGTCCGAGATTTTAGCCCGTTCTTTTGAAGCAATAAATTCAGCTATTTTTCTTTGTCTTTGGGTTAATTCATTCATACTTCAATTTTATTCAGTATGACCCCGAGCCCAGTCGAGGGGCCATAAAAGAATTGTAGCATTCTGCAACAATTCATGCAACAATTCTCGATAGTTGAAGAGTTAAGTTATTAAAAGTAATGCGAAAATAGCGAAATAAGTCATGCTAATCACGCGAAAAAGAAGATGGTGAAAACATTAGGTCAATTGTCATTTTATCGGAAGCTTTTTGGGCAAGATGCCGCCGGCAATAATTATTTTTTCGTACTCTGCTTGTTCCAAGGTTTCAACTTCCATTAATTTTTTGGCAATCATATTCAAGACCTTGCGATGTTTTTTCAGGACACTCTCCGCTCTTTTCAAATTATCATTGATGATTTTAGAAACCTCCTCATCAATCTTGGCCGCCATCTCCTCGGAATATTCGCTTTCATTTATTCCTCTGGCGCCGAAAAGCACTCGCCCGCCTAGACTCTCAAGAGCCAGCGGTCCCAATTTCTCCGACATGCCGTACTTTGTCACCATGTCGCGCGCCAGGGCCGTCGCGACCTGAAGATCGGAAGAAGGGCCGGTGGTCACATCGCCGAAAATCATTTTTTCGGTTACATAGCCGCCCAAGGAAACGGCGATGTCGTCGAGGAATTCATTGCTGGATTGAAGCTTCCGGTCTTCAAGCGGAAGCTTCAGGGTGTAGCCGCCGGCGTGGCCGCGGGCCACGATGGAGACTTTGTGCACCGGATCGGCATACGGCAGGACGGAAGAAATGAGGGCGTGGCCGGCTTCGTGATAAGCGGTGATTTCTTTTTCCTTTTTGGAAAAGAGGTGGCTCTTGCGCTCGGGCCCGAGCATTACTTTTTCAATGGCCTGAATCAAATCAAATTGAGAAACAAGCTTGCGGTCCTCGCGCGCGGCCAGGATCGCACCTTCGTTCATAAGCGAGTATAGATCAGCGCCGGAGAAGCCGGGGGTGCGCTCGGCGATCAAGCGCAAGTTAACATCCTCGGCAAATGGCTTGCCTCTGGAGTGAATCTTCAGAATTTCTTCGCGGTCATTCCTGTCCGGCAAGTCTAAAACCACCGG
>MFVF01000026.1:0-2629 GCA_001785965.1 Candidatus Nomurabacteria bacterium RIFCSPLOWO2_01_FULL_42_20 | reverse complement strand
CCAGGGCCGGGTCCAGGACGTCCGGCCGATTGGTTGCCGCCATGATGATGACTTTCTCGTGCGGATCGAAGCCGTCCATCTCCACTAAAATTTGATTCAAGGTCTGCTCGCGCTCGTCGGAGCCGCCGCCCAAGCCCACCCCGCGGACCCGGCCGACCGCATCAATCTCATCAATGAAGATAATGGCCGGCGCAGTTTTTTTGGCCATGCGAAACAAGTCCCTTACTCTGCTTGCCCCAACACCTACGAAAAGCTCAACGAACTCGGAGCCGGAAATATGGAAGAATGGAACGCCGGCTTCGCCGGAAACGGCTCTTGCCAAAAGCGTTTTTCCTGTGCCGGCGGCGCCCATCAGAAGGACGCCCTTCGGAATTCGCGCGCCGATGTCTAAAAATTTCTTCGGATTTTTTAGGAAGTCAACAATTTCTTTGAGCTCTTCCTTGGCCTCTTTGCAGCCGGCCACGTCTTTGAAGGTCACGCGGTTGCTCTTATCAGCCGGATCGATCATTCTGGCCTTTGATTGGCCGAAAGAAAAAGCCTGCATGCCGGCGCCCTTGACCTGCCGTGAGATAAACCAGAAGAAAAGGAGAATGAAGATGATGGGTATGGCGAAAGGCAGAATATTGAGCAGGAAAAAGCCGAAACCTGATTCGCTTTCAATAACGATTTCCGTTTGAGCGAGCTTGTCGGGGCTTACTCCCAAATTTGAAAAAGATTCAGAAAGAGAGGCTTCTCTTTCTTTTTTAGCTTTTCTTAAACTGCCGTCCGAGAGTTCGACAGAAAGTTTTTCTCCGGCAACTTGGATTTTCTTGACCTCTCCGACTTCAAGTTTTTTAGCCAATTCGGAAATAGAAATATCTTCAACTTTTTTAGTCTCCTGCGATACAACCGAGTACAGGGCCGTGATGACCATCAGAATCAAAAGACTGGTCAGAATCAAATTGGAGAATTTGGGAGTCTTCATTTTCTGATTAGGTTTTTTATTTTTTCCCATAGGCAGCGGCATAGTAAAAGGAATTATATACTAAAAAAGTCTTGGAGACTAGTTCTATGCTAAAATCTAAATATGTCAGTCTTAATAGAAAACAGAAAAGCCAAATTTGAATATGAAATAATGGAAAAATACGAAGCCGGAATCGGGCTTTTGGGTTTTGAGGTTAAATCTCTGCGAAATAAACGAGGCTCTTTGGAGGGATCTTTTGTAAAAATTCTCGGCAATGAACCTTATCTGATAAATGCCCACATCCCGGCCTACCAGCCCAAAAACACGCCCGGGAGCTACGATCCATACCGGAGCCGTAAGCTTCTTTTGACTAAAAAAGAAATAAAAGAGCTTATTGGCAAGGAGAAAACAAGAGGTTTGACAATTGTGCCAATTTCAGTATATAATAAGGGCCGGGTGATTAAAGTTCTCATCGCAGTCGGACGAGGAAAAAAGAAGCGCGACAAGAGAGAGATAATTAAGAAGCGCGATACGGAAAGAGAAATCAAAAGAGAAATGTCAGCCAAAGGCTGATCTCCTCCAGAGGCGGACAAGCTGCCTCTGGCGGAAAACTAATTTTAAAGCCGGTCATTCGCGAATTGCTAGGCAGCCCCTCGACTATGCTCGGGGCGAACTGCTTCGCAGTTCGGGGATGATAGGCCTCGACAAAAGATTTGATCTTTAAAGTGCATGCCGAGCTCCAAGTAACTCGAAAAACTGCTTGGAAAAAGTACGTGTAAACAACGTTACTGCAAAACTCCGGGGCGTGGCAAGCCCATACGCCGGAGTCCCGGTTTACGCTTTAGCCTAAGCCGGCATCTTGTCCGCCCACTCCGATAAGCGGAACAGGGTGTCATTTTTCGGATAAGCCAAGAAGATTGCCGAACTTCTTGGACAAAAATTCTGGCTCGGCGCTTTGAGGTTTCGTCTGACTTTTTACTCTAAGCGCTTAAAATACAAGTCTGACTACGCATGTAGATTCTTTAAGGACGGCCTTTTGGACGGCGGTTCAATTCCGCCCATCTCCACCACTTCGCTCAGACAGAGTCTGAGCTACGCGGTGCACGGCACTGCGTAAACACAAAAACCACCTTCGGGTGGTTTTTGTGTTTGAAGCGGTGGCCCCGCAGAGCTTTAGCGGCGTGGGGCAAGTTGTTATATAATTTAATTATGTATTATGTTTATATTTTGAAAAGCAAAACGACCCCCTCTTAATCTCCCCCTTATAAAGGGGGAGAAGATTAATTCCTCCTCCCCTTTATAAGGGGAGGACTGAGGAGGGGTCGTTTATGTTGGAAATTGATGTTTTATGGCCCACCTAAAGCTCCAGATTGAATTATCCACCACACTAATTCTTAAAGAGCCTGCGGGTGTTGACAAGAAATGGGGGTTTTGCTATGCTGTCTTCTTTTCCTGCTAGGCGGGAAAAATTTGTTGTTTAAAATAAATTGATTGTTTAACCTTTTATTAAAATCATAAATAATGAAAAGAACGATTGTTACCAGCACCACCATGTCGGCAGACCGGCTCATGGCGGTAGCTTGCGCTCGCCTCTGCTATGAGGAAAAGGGCGTTGAAGTGGTCTTCTTGACAGATTGCCACTTAGAAAACGGCTTTCATGGAGAGCACGTAGTAAAAATCGGGTGG
>MFVF01000025.1:5726-6343 GCA_001785965.1 Candidatus Nomurabacteria bacterium RIFCSPLOWO2_01_FULL_42_20 | reverse complement strand
TTAGCCCCGATTATCTGCGGCGCAAGATCTCTCGATGAGTGAGCTGTTACGCTTTCTTTAAATGATGGCTGCTTCTAAGCCAACATCCTCACTGTCAGGGAAACCTCACCTCCTTAAGATGCACTTAGCGTAAATTTTGGGACCTTAACTTGAGATCAGGACTCTTCTCCTTTTGACTAAGTGGAGCTTCGCCCCCACAGTCTAACTGCCAAGCTATAACTTCCGGTATTCGGAGTTTGATAGAATAGACGAGATTTCTCCCTATTCGATTCTTCCAGTGCTCTACCCCCGGAAGGAACACTTGACGCTAGCCCAAAAGCTATTTCGGAGAGAACCAGCTATTACCAGGTTCGATAAGCTTTTCACTCCAACCCACAGGTCATCCGAGAGCGTTGTACGACTCACCGGTTCGGACCTCCAGCCGCATTTCTGCGGCTTTCATCCTGCCCATGGGTAGCTCACCTGGTTTCGGGTCTTATCCCAGCCCTCTGTTTTTAGCTTACGCCAAAAACATCGCCCTATTCAGACTCGGTTTCCCTGTGCCTCATCCCGTTTAAAGGATTAGACAAAGGGCTAAGATAAACTCGTTGGCTCATTCTTCAATAGGCACGCCATGA
>MFVF01000025.1:5107-5715 GCA_001785965.1 Candidatus Nomurabacteria bacterium RIFCSPLOWO2_01_FULL_42_20 | reverse complement strand
CACGGAAACACCAAGCACCAAGCAACAAATTACAAACAAATTCCAAACACTAAACTCTAAATTCCAAACGGATTCGTTTGGGATTTTGAATTTGAAATTTGGGATTTATTTGTGATTTGGAAATTGGAATTTGGAATTTCCGTGGCTTCACTAAAGTGAGCCACGGCTCTGACTCCTTGTAAGCATATGGTTTCAGGTCTATTTCATCGCCCTAATCGGGCTGCTTTTCACCTTTCCCTCGCGGTACTAGTTCACTATCGGTCTCTCTAAGTATTTAGCCTTACCGGTTAGTTCCGGCAGATTCCCTCAAGCTATTCGTGTCTTGAGGTACTCAGGTAAAACAACAAAGAAGAGAAAATATTTTCGCTCATGGGGCTATCACCTCCTCTGGCGCTGCTTTCCAACAGCTTAAGCTAATATTTTCTTTTTTTACTTCTCTAGTAATAAAACCACGTTGTTTCCCTACAACCTCGCCAACGCGTAGCATTGGCGCGCCGACCTACGCTGACATCACGCAGACCGACGCAGAAAAAATTCAAAATGCAAAAAATTAATGCATTTGTATTCCTTCTGCGTAAGTCCGCGTCCAGTCTGCGACTGTCCGCGCG
>MFVF01000025.1:0-5067 GCA_001785965.1 Candidatus Nomurabacteria bacterium RIFCSPLOWO2_01_FULL_42_20 | reverse complement strand
CTCGCCGCTACTGACGGAATGCTTTATTTAGTTTCTCTTCCTCCAGGTACTGAGATGTTTCACTTCCCTGGGTATGCGCCCCGACCTTAAGTCGGGGCGATCCGATTTTGATCGGATCGGGTTTCCCCATTCGGAAATTCTCGGATCGAAGGTTGCTAGGCACCTCCCCGAGACATATCGCCGCCACGCTGCGTCCTTCATCGCCTTAGAGAGCCAAGGCATCCACCATATGCTCTTAGATTCCTGTTAGGAAATCTAAAAACCACAAAATTCCCGACTCCGACATTTATCGTCGGAGTCGGGATCCCGATTTCGCAAAGCGAACATCGGGACTTAATACAAATTTTTTCCCGCCTGCAAAGCTATGCTTAAGCATTGCGGGCGAGATTAGATACTACCTATTCGTTTTTCAATCTGCAATCCGCCTCAATCTTTTTTTAACTATCCCAATCCAATTTTTGATCCCGAAAGTCGGAAACAAAAATTGTATCAGGATTATTCGCATGAGCCCCCACACCTTTCATAGCGATGCGCTTTTGCGTGTTGTCTTCGGCAGTGTCGCTATGAAAGGTGTGGGGGTGAGCGCATTCGCGTAAAGCGACGAGGTCGCCACGCGACTTTTCGTCGTAGCGCGCATTATAATTTTTTGACTCGATGTCAAAAAATTATAATTTTAACAAAAAAACCGCCTCTTAAGGCGGTAGAATTAAAAGCAAGAGCTGGTTTTTCTACCGCCTTAATTTGTGTTTCTTAGTCATCATATATCAGTAAATTCCATTTTAGCCGAAAGAAAAGATAAGTCAAGCACAAATATAAAAAAACCCCGTCGCTTCCGAGCGACGGGGTCAAAAAACCCTGTTTTTAGGCTTTTTTACTTATTTATTAGACATTCGATCTCTCAATTTTTCAATAGACCGAGAGGCCGTATCTTTGCCCCCCAGACCAAAAGCTAAACCTAGAGATAAGACGAGGGTGGCCACAATGCCCGTGAAGAGAATTTGCATGAATTGCGGAGCAATGCCGAGTTCAGAGAGAGCAATTATCAAAGCAAAAATCCAAACGGCATAGCTGGTAGCCGTACCCAAGAAATTAGCCTGCCTGACATTGGCCGCCTTAGCAGTAGAGACGACAATCTTAGAGAAGGCGTCCGAGATGACTGCGGCAATGACCAAAATCAAAGCAGCAATGATAACCTTTGGAATGTAGGCCAGAACAACTTCTCTTAGGAAATTGTTAACTTCTTGAAGACCCAGAATATCCAAGGAAGCTATCAAGAAAACGATGATAATAAACCACTTAACGATCACGCCGATAAATGCGCCTACGTTAAGCTTGAGCCCGGCGCGGGCTAAAACTTCTTCCGTGCCAATGCTTTGGAAGAATCTGTCTATCTTCAAAGCAGAAATAAGTTGAGCCACGGCCTTGCCAATGACTCCGCCTAAGACCCAGCCGATGATAAAGAGAACAACGGCAAGAATCAGATTCGCCCCAAAGCTTATGAAGCCCGCCCAAAGGCCTTGTAAAGACGAACTAAATACTTCACCCCAAGTTTGTAACATAATATTATCTAGATAAATTATGATTTATAATAATTATTAATACGACCTTACAATTATAGCATTTTATATGACCCTTTTAAGGGGCTACTGTGGATAACTCGATATCTCTACGAAATACGAATTTTGTACGAAAGTACGAAAAGAATTAAGGATTTGCATTGTTCGTATTTTCGTAATTTTTCGTATTTCGTAGAGATTACGGTGCTATCTGTAACGTATCAATCAGCCGCTCATGAGGGCGGTCGAGGATTTCCCGAATAAGTTTATCGTACATATTTAAACGATAAAGGAATTCTGGAGTGGTAAAAATGGCATAGCGGAGCTCCTGCCCAATCTCGGCCTCGATAGTCCTGATACGGTCCTCAATCCGCCGGCGATTCAAGTTATCCCCTACAAGCAGAAGATCAATCCGGCTGTCTTTGTCGGCGCACATCTGCGAAGTTGTGGCGGGAGCATTGCGGGCCCGCCCGCCATCGCTTGAGCTCGACGGGTGCGGGGGCGTTAGCGGGCGGGCAGGTTGGCTCCCAATAAACAGCCCGGAGACAAGCAGGAGCTTAATTTTGCCGGCCGACTTGAACTCTTTGGCAATATCATTTTTTTTCAAAAGAGTGTCGGAAGAAAGCAAGGTTTTAAGATTCTCTCGATAGGGAAAATCAAAGTTTAAATACCAATTGGTTATTTTTCTTCGCCCTCCCGTAGCTTTACCGTGTCCGTCCGAAGCCTTGTGCGAAGGAGGATGCGAAGGAGGGTTAACTTTTTTTCTTTTGATCAGGCCGGCGGATTGGAGCAGATTAATTTCTCTCCTAAGACCCGCCTTGCTTATTCTGGTCCGGCGGGCAATTTCCCCCACCTCAAAAAAGGCTTCCGGATTAGACAGAAAAAGCCGCATGAGCTTGACTCGGGCCGGACTACCAAATAATTTTTCCAAAATATCCATGATGGGTTAGGTTCTAGGTGCTAGGTGCTAGTTGCTATTTCAATTCCACTTTGCCGCCAGCCGCCTCGATCTTCTTCTTTAAATCTTCGGCTTCGGCTTTCTTCATGCCTTCTTTCAAAACAGACGGCACGCCGTCAACTAAGTCCTTAGCTTCTTTTAACCCAAGAGCCAGAGCTTCTTTGATGACTTTCATCACGGCTATTTTGTTATCGCCGGCTCCCGCTAGGCTAACTGTAAAGCTGTCTTTCTCCTCCTTTGCCTCGCCGGAGCCTCCGGCGGCGGGCGCGGCCATGGCGGCGGAGGAAACACCGAACTTTTCTTCCAGGGCTTTGACTAATTCATTAAGTTCAAGAACTGATAATTTCTCAATTTTTTCAATTAAATCTTTTTGCATAAATCACTAATACCACTAATCTCAATCGAATACCACTAATAATAAATATTCGTGGTATTTGTCCCCGCTTTTCGATCGAAAAGCGGGGAAAGATTCGTGGTATTTGTATTAAATTATTAATTACTTTTTACCTTTTACTTTTTACTCCTTACTTTCTCGACTTCGTAATCTGACGACCAAATCGCTCTATGATTTTTCTTTAGATAGAGCGATTTGGTTTAGGGCCACCACCAAACTGCGATAAGGCGAGGATAACAACGAAACCAACTGCCCGTAAAGAATTTTAATCGGCGGAATGGCGGCGATTCCGAGCATGCCGGCAGCATCCAAGAATTTTCCTTCAAAGACTCCTCCGACGATCTGCAAAGACTTATCTTTGCCGAAATTAAAGACTTCGCGAGCGGGCGCGAGCAAATCGCTTGCCTCTGAATAGGCCAGGCCAATCTCGCCGTCGAGAGGCGGCATAGACCCCTCGTACTTTCCCGCCTCTAAAGCTCGCTTAATGAGAGTTTTCTTGGCCACCTTGTAGCCGACTTTCTCTCTAGTTAAAATTTTCCTAAGAGAAACAGTTTCATTGACCGGCAGGCCGTGAAAATTGACGAAAACTATTGTCTTGGCCTTTTTCACGATATCTTGGAGGGCTTTCAGAATTTCTCCTTTTTTTTCTTTAGTAATCATGAGCTAGTTTATAGTTGGTAGTTTATAGTTGGTAGTGATAAATTCTATAAACTAAAAACTATTGACTATCAACTGTTAATAAAAAATCGACCCATAAAGGTCTAAAGAGATTTTGCCTAGACAGGACTTAATTTAACCGCCTGTCGTCTTTGACCTTATATTGACTAGCGAGGAGCAAGTGAAAGTTTACTTTCACTATGTCCGAGCGACGTCAATATATCGTAATCGATATATTCAAATTCTATTTAAAATTTATTATCTGTCAACCCCCACACCTTTTGTTTTATTCCAGGCTTTCAGAAATTCTTCTTTTTAGTTGCCCCAATGCTTTGCCGTCTTTTTTAAGAGATGCTTCTCTTTTTCTTGCGTCACTTTCACTATAGAATGCTTCATAATACCTAATATCAAAAGGTCTTCTTGGTTTGGTAGAAGACACTTCACCCGCATTATGTTCTGAAAGCCTGCGTCTCAAATCATTTGTGGAGCCAATGTATAATTTCTCATCTTTTTTACTTTTTAATATATACATGTAGTACATAGAATATATGATTTGAGACAATAAAACGAAAGGTGTGGGGGTCAACGGGTGGGCTCGACTGTCGCCTTAAAGTCCGAACCCGAACGATCATATTCGTTTAGAACAAATAAAATAACCAAGCCAATGAAAAGTATGGCAATGAATCCAAAAAGAGACTTAAAAAAATGTTTGTTTAACATACAATAGTAGTTATAAAGTTATAAAGTTCATAAAGTTATAAAGTCCGTATCACCACTTCCCGCCCCGTACTCAAAAATTTATGCATTCGATAAATTTTTGTAGTACTGGGGTGTTTGTTTAACATAAATTAAATTCCAACTTTTTGTTCTAAAACTTCAATGCGCTCACTATGACCAGCCACATCTTCAATTACAAGATCTAATTTTTCATTAACTTCCTTAAAGTTTTCCTTGGTTTCTTCTTTGAAAGATCGTAAATCTTCCTTGGTGGTCATTTCAGCTCTAATGGCCTTGATGTCTTCTTTGGTGGCCATTTTGGTTTCTACATTAGTAAAACTTCGGCTGACAGATGCTAAAACTTCATCAATCCTGGTATCTATCTTTTTATTAAGTCCGCCAATTTTCTCATCTATCTTTTTATCAAGTCCGCCAATTTTCTCATCTATCTTTTTATTAACACGAGAAAAACCTTTAGTGATGGATTCTAAAAGTTGCTGGTTGGTTATTTCTTTGTTATTTTCATTAGCCATATTATTTTTTTTCTTCCTTAATAAGCTTATGTTTCTTCAAAAAGTTTAAAATTGGTTTTCCGCAGTCTGGGCATAGGTCTTTTTCGCGAAAAAGACCTATGCCTGCCCTTACGGAGTCATTTCTATCTTTTAGTTGTTTTTTACAAATATCGCACTTAGTGATATGCATATTCCCATTATACCCTCCCTCAAACCAAAGTCAAAAAAGTGTCAATACCTGGTGTCTACACCAGGTATTGACATGTAGACATA
>MFVF01000024.1 GCA_001785965.1 Candidatus Nomurabacteria bacterium RIFCSPLOWO2_01_FULL_42_20 | reverse complement strand
AAGAGACTATGGACGACGACTTAGGAACACCGGAAGCTTTGGCAATTGTCTGGGAATTGATCAAAGATGAAAAAATTTCTGACTATGATAAAAAAGCAACCTTGCTTGATTTTGATAAAGTATTAGGGCTCGGCTTGGACAAATTAAAACCAGTTGAAATTCCGGCAGAGATTAAAAAATTAGTTGAAGAGCGAGAAAAATACAGGCAATCAGGTGACTTCAAAAAATCAGACGAATTGCGCGAAAAAATAAAATCCCTCGGCTTTTCCGTCAAAGACACCCCCGAGGGACCAAAGGTCCTGAGCCAAGTCGAAGGGCCAAAAATTTCTAAAACGTAATTTAATTTTCACTACCATACTACTAAGCATGATAGTGCTGTAAAAATTTGACTAGTGACTAGTTAATCTGTAGAATAAAGAAAAATTTTGTATAACTTTTAACAATATTGAATATGGAGAAAAAGGTCAGAAACATTCAGCAAATTGCTAGGTTGGTGATGGAAACAGCTGTTACAAAGAATTTTAATAATGAATTTTTTGTAATAAGAAAAGAATTGGGTTTTGGTAAATTTAAAGGTAAAACCCTGGAAGCATATCAGTGCGTTGTACCCAATGATCCTGATATTTATCTGAAAGGGAGAACGTCCAGAAAAAACCAAAAAAAGATAAGGGGCGCCTTAATCGCATCGGCTAAAACTGGCAAAGATTTCACCACAAATTCCAAGCCCAGACCGGACAGGAAATTAAGTTGGAGAATAGTATAAAAAAACACAAAGACCCCATATTACGGGGTCATTTTTTTTAAACCCCTTCGCCTTTGAGTTTTTCGATAAATTCGCGGGCAGTTCGAGAGAGCTTGGACGGCAATTTGATGTTAAGGTTGATGAGAATATCTCCGCGCCTGCCTTTGGCATAAGGCACACCGCGGCCTTTGACTCGGAGTACTTCTCCGAAAGAAATGCCTTCCGGAATTTTTATTTTAACCGGCTCTTCCAGAGTCGGAATAGTATATTCTGTTCCAAGCAGGGCATCAGAAAGCCTGACGTTTAAATCCATAATCAAATTATTCCCCTCGCGCCTATAGATGCGGTGCGGCTCCACATTTACTTTAATGTACAAGTCTCCCGGCGTTCCGCGACTGACCGCCTCGCCCATGCCACTCATTCTGATCATTTCTCCGTCTTTGATGCCGGCCGGAATAATCACTTTTATCTCCTGTTCTCTCTTCAAAACCCCGCCTCCTCGGCAATCAGAACATTTCTCGGCTGGGACTTCGCCGGTCGCTCCGCAAGCATCGCAGGCGCGAACCGAAGTAAAAGTTCCAAAGATGGATCTTTTTGTTTCATGGATTTTGCCAGCCCCGTTGCAACTCTCGCATTTCTTCATAGCCGAACCTCTCTGGCCGCCTGAACCCTGGCAAATTTCGCAAAGAGAAGTTTTGGTAATGAGCAGATTTCTTTCCGCGCCAAATATGGCTTCATGGAAAGCTATTTCAATCTCTGTAGAAATATCGCGGCCGCGGCGGACTTCCCGTCTGCCGCCGCCTCCGCCAAAGGCGGATCCGCCTCCGCCGGAAAAGAATTCGCCAAAAATATCGCCGAGGTCTCCCATGCCGCCAAAATTAATATTGTCAAAATCTCCGCCGAAGGCGGATCCGCCTCCGGCGGAAAAACCGCCAAAGCCCGCGCCTTGCCCTCCGCCCGTCGAATAGGTGCCGAATTGATCGTACTGGGCTCTCTTTCTATCGTCCGAAAGAATTTGATAAGCTTCGTTTATTTCTTTAAATTTGCCCTCATCTCCGCCCTTTTTATCCGGATGATATTTATGAGCCAGCTTATGGAAAGCATTTTTTATTTCTTCTTTTGAGGCGCCTTTTTCGACGCCCAGTGTATTGTAGTAATCTTTTGACATAAAGATTAAAGATTAAAGATTAAAGATTAAAGTTAAAAGTAATTTCTTAAATCTTAAATCTTTAATCTATCAACTAATTATATTACTTATTTTACCTCAGCGTCGCGAATATTGCCATCTGGATTATCCCCTTCATCTTTCTTGTCTCCTGTTTCACTTGATTTACTTTCTTCACTTGATTTACTTGACTCGCTTGCCGTGCCCGCCGAAGCCTCAGGCGAAGGCTGGGCTTTGGATATCGCCTCGCCAATCTTGCTAAGAGAAGTTGAAAGATCTTCCGTGGCCCTCTTAAGAGCCGCCAAGTCAGAGCCGTCCTTAACAGCTCGCAAAGCGGAAATCTTATCATTGACTTCTTTCTTTACATCTTCCGGAATTTTAGCCTCATTATCCTTGAGAGCCTTTTCGGCCGCATAAATTGACATCTCGGCCGTATTTTTAAAATCAGCCAATTCTTTCTTTTTTCGATCATCCTCGGCATGAGTTTCCGCGTCGGCTTGCATTTTTTTAATATCATCTTGGGAAAGGCCGGAACTGGCTTCAATTCTGATAGACTGCGTTTTGCCGGTAGTTTTGTCCTTGGCGGTGACTTTCAGGATCCCGTTGACATCAACGTCAAATACCACTTCGATTTGCGGCAGTCCGCGCACAGAGGGCGGAATGCCGTCCAGAATAAATCTGCCCAGACTTTTGTTATCACTGGCCATCGGACGCTCGCCTTGGACTATGTGTATTTCAACGGAAGTCTGATTATCGGCCGCCGTTGAAAATACTTGCGATTTTGAAGCCGGAATGGTTGTATTTTTTTCAATAAGTTTCGTAGCGACACTGCCCAGAGTTTCAATGCCGAGAGACAGCGGAATAACGTCAAGCAAGAGCACGTCCCTGACATCGCCCCCCAGAATTCCCGCCTGAATCGCCGCGCCGAGCGCCACCACTTCGTCCGGATTGATCGAAAGATTCGGCTCCTTGTTGAAATAATTCTTAACGGCCGCCACAATAGCCGGCATTCTGGTCTGGCCGCCAACCATAATAATTTCATCAATGTCAGAAATTTTAAATGGCGAAGCTTCCATAGCTCTCTTGGTAATTTCAATCGAGCGGTCAATGAAAGACCTAGTCAGTTCCTCGAGTTTGGTCCGGCTCATCTTCATGAAAAGATGTTTCGGCCCGGCGGCATCGGAAGTTATGAAAGGAATATTTATATCCGTCTCGAGAGTGGTTGAAAGTTCGTGCTTGGCCTTTTGGCCCTCTTCTTTCAAGCGTTGCAGGGCCAGGGTATCCTTGGAGACATCAATGCCGGATTGCTTCTTGAATTCTCCGGCAATCCATTTGACTATGATCTGATCAAAGTCCTCGCCGCCAAGATGATGGTCTCCGTCAGTTGATTTAACTTCAATCACATCGTTCGAGACTTCCAGTACGGAAATATCAAAAGTTCCGCCGCCAAAATCATAAACGGCAATTTTTTCATTTGCTTTTTTATTTAATCCGTAAGCCAAAGCCGCCGCCGTGGGTTCATTGATGATTCTTTTGACATCGAGACCGGCAATCGCTCCTGCATCTTTAGTGGCTTTTCTTTGAGCGTCGTTGAAATAAGCCGGCACGGTAATAACCGCTTCGGTAATTTTAATACCCAGCTTAGCTTCCGTGTCCGTTTTTATTTTCTGGAGAATCATGGCCGATATTTCCTCCGGCCGATACGACTTGTCTCCCATTTTAACCAAAACGCCATTATCCTTTCCCTTCTCGACTTTGTATGGCGCGGTCTTAGTATCAGTTTGAACAGCTGGATCATCATAGACGTGGCCCATAAAGCGCTTGATGCCATAAATAGTATTTTCTGGATTAGTTACGGCCTGCCGGCGGGCTAAAACGCCAACCAAGCGCTCGCCATTCCTGGCCACCGCCGCAACAGAAGGGGTCGTTCGAAGACCTTCTAAATTCTCAATCATTTTCGGCTGTCCGCCCTCAACAACCGCGACCGCCGAATAAGTTGTACCTAAATCAATACCAATAATTTTACTCATAGCTTCTAGCTCCTAGCGGCTAGCTTCTAGCAAAAACTAAAATGAAAGCCGTAGAAAATTTAATGTAATAGTCACATTATATACATATCCAGAATTTTGGCAAGTATATTTCCGCGATCGCGAAAAACTTGTCAAGCTCTATTTTTATGCTAAAATCATAGGAAATATGAAAAAAAGCGGCACTCGGCATAAAATTCTCCGTATTTTAGGCAAAAAAAGCACTGCCCCGATAGTTGCAGGCTGGGATGGCTTTTGGCGTATCATCCTGCTTGACCTGCCGGAAGAACGTAAAAGCGAGCGCGAAGCCCTCCGCTATCTTTTAAAAAAAGCGGGCTTCGTTGCGCTCAAGAACTCTGTCTGGGTTTCTCCCTACCCTTTCGAGCACCTTTTCATGAATATTAAAAAAGATCTCAATCTTCAAACCGAGCTCATGATCATCGTCACTCAATTCATAGACGAAGAAACAAAAAAAGAATTATTCAAAACATTCCGGATGTAAATCTTAAAAGATAACTCTATATGACTACTGAATAGTAAAGGTATCACTTTCACAGGATATAATAGGCCCCATACCACTTACCGTATCTTGTTCTTCAAAACGAATTTTGTATTGACCCGGGGACACATATGCAGGAAATTCATCACCTGATGTGCCACAACTAAAACTAAGAATTGTATCAGTAGATGTCCATGGATACGAAGATTGTCCTTGATTGGATTGAATACCTAAATAACCTGCTCGCTGGTTTGTTGTTGTATTTATAAGGCTGAAGGTATTTGAGCAGTGACTATTATATACGGGGGCATTTTTAAGCTGGATTGTATTTGTGCTGCCAAACGGCCAAGTTTCACCTGTCTGAGGAGAAATGAAGCAGGACGATAATTGTTTTGGGGTAATAAGTGAGGTTACTTGTTCATCTTGCGCGGTAGCATTTTTAGTCTCTTCTTTGTTTTCTATTTTTTTTGAACTCTTCCCCGCATAATATGCAACACTACCAACAGCTAGTATGGCAATAATTGTAATAATAATACCAACTGATGCAAAACCTTTGTTTGTTTTCATAAAAAATTGGTTATTAGTAATAAAATAAAAAAATTAATTTCTCGGTTTTAATTCTATTTCCTCTTTTTTCAGGTCAAATTTAACAATAAAATTCTCAAAAAATCCTTTTTGCCCGACAAGTCCGTAGCGCATAACATGGCCAGAAACATTTGGCATAAAACCAGCTTCTATCTCATAATCCAAGCCACCCACTTCAATAATTATTCTATGAAGATAATAAAGAGATGCCTTACCTCCAATCCCAAACACCTCGCGTGGTTTTCCTTTTTTAACGTCAATTCCTATTTCTTCACCCATCGCGGCATCAAAAAAGCAAGAATCCGCACCAGAATCAACCAACACTTCATAACCAATTTCTTGTCCTGCATTTTTTAATTTTATTGGAATAACGGGACGAAGAATACTGTTATAATTTTTGTAAGAAAACTTCATAAGGAGCCGGCAAAAGCATCGAGGGTTTCCGGCATACGAGTTAAAATTGGAGTTTGAGAACTTTTTTGTTTAGCTTTCGTAACGGCT
This sequence comes from Candidatus Nomurabacteria bacterium RIFCSPLOWO2_01_FULL_42_20, assembly GCA_001785965.1. GTDB lineage: Bacteria > Patescibacteriota > Minisyncoccia > Phycocordibacterales > CAZVEC01 > 2-01-FULL-42-20. Next base: position 202 of record MFVF01000024.1, on the reverse strand, counting down.
TCCTTTACTGTCTTGCCAACCCCTAAAACGGTCAGCTCATCTTCTGCTAGAGCCACCCAAAGACCCTTGTATTTCTTATATAATTTTGACCAATCTTTTGACATATTAAAATACTACCATTATTTAGAAGACAGAGCAAACACATTAACTCTTGCGGGTCTAAGCACGGTATTTTGGGTCCGGTAGCCCTTGTTTAGAACTT
>MFVF01000023.1 GCA_001785965.1 Candidatus Nomurabacteria bacterium RIFCSPLOWO2_01_FULL_42_20 | reverse complement strand
GCGGAAATTCTTATTAAATGTTCTGATTTTATAGTGAAAGCTCCTCGCTTAATTTTCAACAACAATGTTCCTGAACTTTCTGCGAAGGAAAAATTTCTCCATTCTGAAACTGTCACAAGCCAGAAAGCCGAACATAATGTTGGGAACCTTGATAACGCAAGAGTTTCTATGCCGGCTCCGGGGCATCTCCGTTATAATGACGGAGACCCAGCTATTCTAATTTCCGGTCAAATGAATGGAACAGAAAAGCCCAATTACTTTTTGGAGGGCGACGAATTTGTTTTTGAAAGTGATCGAATCAGAATCCTTTCTAAAGGGAGCGGAAATAAAAAATTCAACAGAATAGGCGAAAGATTGATTGAGGAGTATATAAAAGTATAAAAGAAAATTATTTTTTCGCTGGAGGCTCAACATACCGAGCCTCCTTTTTGTTTCTTTATTTCGACGAGCGAGGAGCATGTGAATGTGTAATCACATTCACAATGTCCGAGTCGAAGTCGAATCAAAGTAATCTTTATTTTATCTTGTTTAATTTATCTGGTCTATTATTCGGGCATTTAACATTACTGCAACGTTCCGGAATAGTTTTCGTCCCTTGCATCATGAGGGAGCCGCAGAGGTCGCAGATTTTGCCGGTCGGCTTGGCTTTCATGGCGAACTTGCAGTCGGGGTAGTTGGAACAACTGTAAAAAATTCCAAAGCGGCCGCGGCGTTCCACGATTTCTCCAGTTTTACAAACGGGGCATTTTACGCCGGTTTTGGCTTTTTCCTCCTCTTCTTTGCTTTTTTGAATATATTTGCATTTTGGATAGCGAGAGCAGGAAATAAACTTGCCAAATTTTCCTTCGCGCTCGACTAATTTGCCTTTGTGTTTTTCTCCGCACTGCGGACACATTTCGCCAGTTTCTTTCGGCCCTTGCAATTCCTTGCCTTCCATAGTGAGAGCGCCCTCGCAATCCGGATAGCGGCTGCAGGAATAAAATTTTCCGCCGCGGCCGAGTTTAATCACCATGGGAGAGCTGCATTTGGGGCACAAGATATCCTTCGGCGCATCGCCCAACGTCGTCGCTTTTTCCAGTTTTTCTTTTTCTTTGATGGATTTACTGAAAGGCGTGTAAAAATCTTTCAAAGTTTTAACATATTCGCATTTGCCCAAGGCGATATCATCAAGCTCGTCTTCCATCAGGGCGGTAAAAGTATCGCTGATGTATTGGCTAAAATTCTTTTCAATAAAATCCGAAACAACTTCGCCGGTATCAGTTGGGAATAGAGTTCTATTTTCTTTTGTCACATAGCCGCGCTCTTCAAGAGTTTTTATTATAGAAGCGTATGTGGACGGCCGGCCTATGTCCCGTGCCTCAAGTTCTTTCACTAATCCGGCTTCGCTATAGCGCGGCGGCGGCTCCGTTTGTTTTTCCGTGCTTTCCAATTTTTCCAGTTTTAATTTTTCTCCGATTTCCACTTTCGGCAGTTCCACGTCTTCGCCTCGAGCGTCAGAATCAACTTTGAGCCAGCCGGGGAAGAGAAGTCTCGAGCCGGTGGCGACAAAATCCGGAATTTCTTCCCCTCCTTGATAGGGAGGGGAATGAGGGGAGGTTCTTAAATTCACCTCACCCCGGTCCTCTCCTTGTAAAGGAGAGGGGGAAGAAATATTAGCTATGATTTTTGTCTTAGCTAATTTGGCGTCCGCCATTTGAGAAGAGACGGCTCTTTCCCAGATCAATTTGTAAAGTTTTTCCTGCTCGGGCGTGGAGCCGGCCGACATATTTTCAGCATGCGTCGGGCGGACGGCCTCGTGCGCTTCTTGGGCATTCTTGCTTTTTGCTTTATAGAAATGAGCTTCGGCATATTCTTTGCCGTATTTTTTTTCAATAAGTGAGATTATTGATGCTGTCGCGCTTGCGGCGAGCGCAGTCGAGTCCGTTCTCATGTAAGTGATATGTCCGGCCTCGTATAGCTTTTGAGCGATCTGCATGGTCCGCGATGGGGAATAACCCAAGCGCGAGCTGGCGGTCTGCTGGAGAGTGGAAGTCGTGAAAGGCGCTCGAGGGACTCGTTTCTGTTCGGATTCTTTGACGTCTTTTACAAACCAGTCATTTTTATTGCCAAGTTCCAGAATTTTTTCTACTAATTTTTCGTCGCGTGGCTCCTCGATGCAAACGAGGGCGAGACTTTCTTCCTTTTTAGTTTTGAAAAGCCCGGACAAGACCCAATATTTCTCCGGCACAAAAGCTCTGATTTCCCGCTCGCGCTCCATGATAATTCTTAAAGCGGGGGATTGGACGCGGCCGGCCGAGAGGCCGTAGCGCACTTTTTTCCAGATGAGGCCGGACAAATCATAACCGAAGAGCCTGTCCAAAACGCGCCGCGCCTCTTGGGCGGTTTTTAAATTTTGGTCAATGTCTCGCGGGTGTTTGAGCGCTTCGTTCACTGCTTCCTTCGTGATTTCATGGAAGACAATTCTTTTAGGTTTTTTCAAACCAAGAGCTTCTTTCAAATGCCAAGCGATCGCTTCGCCCTCGCGGTCCGGGTCGGTCGCCAGCACGACTTCGTCGGATTTTCGGGCGAGCTTTGAAAGTTCATCAATAATGTGTTCCTTTCCTTTGCTTATTTCATAGTGCGGAATAAAACCGCCTTTGATATCAATGGCTTTCTTGTTTGATTTTGGCAAGTCGCGAATATGCCCGACCGAAGCGCGGACAGTAAATTTTTTATCTAAATATTTTTCAATTGTTTTCGCCTTCGACGGCGACTCGACAATGAGTAGTTTCATAAATTAGGTTTTAGGTTCTGGCTTCTAGGTTTTAGTATTTCTACTAACACCTAGTCCCTGATTACTAGAACCTAACCCCCAGTATTACACTAAACAAAAACTTTTGGCAAATTTTATAGATTGCGCTGGATGAGGCCGCCGACTTCTTTTATCAGGTCTTTGAGTTCCATGATGGAGAGGAGGGCGTTGGCTGTGGGGGTTGGCATTTGCCGGTTTGCGGAAAGTTCGCGAATGAGTTCGTCGCGCGATCTTGGCTCGATCAAAATTTCTAAAACTTTTTTCTCATCATCCGAACACTCGGCAAAAAGTTTTTGCTGTTTTTCTTCGCTTGCTTTTATTTCGAAACCTAAAGCCCCAAGCAGATCCTCGGTGCAAGTGATCGGGACCGCGCCTTGGCGTATAAGTCTATTCGTGCCTTTCGAAGTCAGAGAATCAATTCGCCCGGGAACGGCCAAGATGTCCCGATTATAATCAAGTCCCAATCTGGCCGTTATCAAGGTGCCGGATTTTTCTTGCGCTTCAATGATGAGAATTGCCTTAGAAATTCCGGCCATTAGGCGATTGCGCTGGGGGAAGCTGTATTGGGTTGCGTTGAAATCAGATTCAAATTCGGAGAGAAGACAGCCTCCGGATTTCTCAATCAAGTCGGCCAACTTCGCATTTGAAGCAGGGTAGAGGACGGCGCTTGAGAGACCGGAGCCGGGAAAAGATACTGTGGTAAGTCCTACTTCGAGCGCTTTTTTGTGAGCAATACTGTCAATACCCAAAGCAAGACCAGAGACGATGACGACGGGATAGCCTTTCAGACCCCCAATTAATTTTTCGCAGGCCTCTTTGCCGTAGCTGGTGTATCGACGAGAGCCGACAACAGTCAAAAAGATATTGTCTTCGGAGGGCAGTTCTCCGCGGATATAAAGCTTCTCCGGCGGCTCCGGAATTTCCAAGAGCGCCTTGGGAAATTCATTTGGTGTAAGTTGTCTGATAGCTTTGTCCACATTGTTATTATAGCAAAAATTAAGTATAATAAAATATAATGCGAAACTACAAATTAATTTATGCGAATCATGCGAAAGATAATGCCCTTGTATTTTTCGCGTTATTCGTATAGTTTATTTCGCTATTTTCGCATTATTAATATTATGCTCGACATAAAATTTATCAAGGAGAATCCGGATTTAATCAAGGAAGCAGTGCGCAAAAAGCATGTTAAGTTCGACGTGGACGAGCTTCTAAAAGTTGAGGAAGAAAGAACACAGAATCTTCTTTTAGTTGAAAATCTGCGGGCCGAGCAGAATAAAGTGACGGAAAAAATCAGTCAGACCACTGATAAGGTGGCGCGCGAGCAATTGATCGACGAGATGCGAACGTTCAAAGAACACCTGAAAGAAAAAGAAGCGAAACTTGAAGGGGTTATGAAAAAGTGGCGCGACCTCATGATCCAAGCGCCGAATGTGCCGGACATGTCCGTGCCGGAAGGAGCGGATGAAACCGCTAATCAGGAAATAAAACGCTGGGGCGATATTCCGACTTTTTCTTTCAAGCCCAAAGACCACATCGAGCTGATGGAGAAATTGGATTTAGTTGATTTGGAGCGCGGGGTAAAAGTTTCTGGATTTCGAGGTTATTTTTTAAAAAATGAAGCGGCGTTGCTTTCTTTTGCAATTTGGCAATATGCCATGGACGCTCTCGTCACTAAAGGTTTTTCTCCGCTCATAGTGCCATCGCGAGTAAAAAAAGAGGTTCTTTTAGGCACAGGATATTTACCACACGGAGAAGATGATTTGTTTAAGACGCAGGATGATGATTATCTTGCCGGTACGGGTGAAGTGGGGACAATGGGATACTTTATGAATGATGTTATTGCGGGCACTGACTTGCCCATAAAAATTGCAGCTTTCTCTCCTTGTTTTCGCAGGGAAGCAGGAAGCTACGGCAAAGATGTCAAAGGCTTGATCCGTGTGCACGAATTTTTTAAAGTCGAACAGCTAATTTTATGCGAAGCAAGTCATGAAGAAAGCGTAAAATGGCACGAGGAGCTTACAAAAAACGCCGAAGAGCTTTTGCAAGCCCTTAAACTTCCATACAGAATAGTTACACTTTGCGGTGGAGAAATGGGCAAGCCGCATGTTAAAACTTACGACATCGAGACATGGATTCCATCCGAGGGAAAATATAGAGAAACTCATTCTTCATCTTACTATCACGATTTCCAAACCAGGCGGCTGGGAATTAAATACAAAGACGCGGAAGGAAAAACAAAATATGCGCATTCGCTTAATAATACCGCAATTGCCACCCCGCGCATCATAGCTGCAATTATTGAAAACTATCAGCAAGCCGACGGCTCCATTGCAGTTCCGGAAGTGCTTAAGAAATACATTGGCAAAGATGTTATTAAATAGGAAAAGTATTTATCGCCAGCGAAGGCGTGTCTTAATTAGGAAAATAGGCTTGATTAGTGTTCTTTTTATTGCCTTGTTATGGGGTCTTTCTTATTTTTCCCGGCATCCTAAGGTGATAATTCAAAATATTTTAGTTGAAGGCAATCGGGTCATACCGGCGGAAGAAATTAAAGATACTGTTCTAGAGAAAATATCAGGCAATTATTTTTTTCTTTTTTCAAAAAAGAATTTTTTAATTTATCCCAAGCGCTCACTGGAGAAAGATCTTTTGGACAAGTTTCATCGGATAGAATATCTTTCTATCAAGCGGCTGGATCGCAACACCTTGGCCGTGTCTTTGAAAGAATGGCAGGGGAAATATTTGCTATGCGAGATGAACTCGGATGATGATTGCTACTTTATGAACAGCTCCGGCTTTGTTTTCGATAAGGCGCCTAATTTCTCCGGCAGTGTTTATTTTAGAATCTATTCCAGCAATTTTTTCAAAGAAACTGATGATTTAATCGGACAAACTTTCATGCCCATGGAGGAATTTGCCGAGCTGCTTGATTTCAAAGAGAAGATCGGCAAGTTTTTTCAGATCAAAGCTTTAGAGATAGGGGAAAATGGAGATTATAAATTTCTGCTTGAGATCGACGGCAATAATTTGAATCCTTATATTGCTTTTAAAAAATCGGGCGATTTCGACAAGATTTTTGACAATCTTGCCTTGGCCATAGGAGCAGAACCCTTATCTCTAGAGCTTAAAGATAAGATTGATTCGTTAGAATATCTTGACCTGCGTTATGACAATAAGGTTTTATATAAATTCTCCGCTCAAGGCGAAAAACAGTGAATAATTTTTGGCAAAAATTCCAGCCAAAGACTGGTCCACCTCTGGTGGAGAATAAACCCCTCTTTTGCTTAGCGCCGATGGCGGATGTGACGGACGCGGCCTTTCGGCGTATTATTGCCAAATATGGCAAGCCGGATATAATGTTTACCGAATTTACTTCGGCTGACGGTTTGTGCAATACCATTGGGCGGAAAAAGCTTTTGATTAATTTGCAATATAATGAAGAAGAACGGCCGATCGTGGCTCAACTTTTCGGGGCCAATCCCGAACATATGGAAAAATCCGCCGAGCTTGTGAAAAAACTTAGTTTTGACGGACTTGATATAAATATGGGCTGTCCCGATCGCAGCGTTGAAGACCAAGGCGCTGGCGCGGCGCTCATGAAAAATCCGAAGCTGGCTAGAAAAATTATCCAAGCGGCTAAAAATGGGGCTCCGGCGCTGCCGGTTAGCGTGAAGACAAGAATTGGCTATAGTAAGTTTGATGAAAATTTTTTTATAGAAATTCTCAAAGAAAATCTCGCGGCTTTGACGGTCCACCTGCGCACGAGAAAAGAGATGTCGGAAGTTCCGGCGCACTGGGAGCTTATGCCGAAAATTGTTGAGTTAAGAAATAAAATAAGTCCGGAAACTTTAATTATCGGCAACGGCGATATTAAAGATTTAAAAGAGGGAAGAGAGAAAGCAAAACAATATGGCTGTGACGGCATCATGATAGGCCGAGCGGCCTTGGGCAATCCATTTTTGTTTTCTGAAAACAAAAATGTCCCGAACGAAGTCGAGGGACGTCTCAAAGTCCTACTCGAGCATGCCATGCTATTTAAGAAATTATTTACCGGCCGCAAGAATTTTGCCGTTATGAAAAAACATTTCAAGGCGTATGTCGCCGGCTTTGCCGGCGCCAAGGAACTCCGGATTAAACTAATGGAGGCCGAAAATGCCGCCGAAGTGAAAAAGATCATCAATATTTTTTTACGCCGATATGGATCGGGCCGCTAATTTGATATACTACTACTATGTCTAATCAAGTCTTATATCGCAAATATCGGCCGCAGAAATTTGATGAGGTTTTGGGGCAGGAGCATATTATTAAGGTGCTTAAAGGCGCTCTTAAACTTGGCAATATTTCACACGCCTATCTTTTTTCCGGCAGTCGGGGAACAGGCAAGACCTCGGTGGCTAGGATTGTGGCCCGAGAGCTTGGCTGCTCGGATAATGATATTCATGAAATTGACGCCGCTTCTAATCGCGGCATTGACGATGTCCGTGCTTTGCGCGAGGCGGTTCGGTCTTTGCCTTTTGATTCCAAATACAAAATCTACATTATCGACGAAGTGCACATGCTCACCAAAGAGGCCTTCAATGCTCTTCTTAAAACTCTCGAGGAGCCGCCTCCTCATGTTGTTTTTATTTTAGCTACGACCGAGCTTGAGAAAGTGCCGGAGACCATTATTTCTCGCTGTCAGACTTTTGTTTTTAAAAAGCCCACTGAAGCAATTTTAAAATCATTCACAGAAGAGATTGCCAAGAAAGAGGGCTTTGGACTCGAAGGAGAAGGGGCTGAACTTATCGCCATATTGGGCGACGGCTCATTTCGCGATACGCACGGCATATTGGAGAAGATTTTCAGTTTCTCCCGTGACAAAAAAATAAGCCTGAAAGAAATCGAAGAAGTGACCGGCG
>MFVF01000022.1 GCA_001785965.1 Candidatus Nomurabacteria bacterium RIFCSPLOWO2_01_FULL_42_20 | reverse complement strand
TGTATTTTTGTTTCGCTTTGCATATTACTTCTTTTTTATTTCAGAAATTCCTAAATCACGGCAAATTTTCCTTCCCAAACTAGAACTAATTTCGTTATGTCTAGGGATTGTCGAGCTCTTTTCATTGCGAACATTAAAAATAACACTGTGTCGAGCCCCCTCACGAATAAGGAAACAGTCATGCTCGCGAAGATAACGCATCAATTCAATTCTCTTCATATGATTTACGCAAACGTAATAGTCAGCGGCTCAATAAAAAAGGACTTTTTGGGCAGAGACGCTTTTTGATGTAAGGACATCATTCGATTTGTTTCAAGTATAAGGGCAAGAGCTTCTTTAAGATTAGACCTGACTTCTTTTATTGTCCTACCTTGAGTATTAACCCCAGGAACTTCTTCAACCCAGCCAATATACCACTTGCCTTCTTTCTTTATTGCGGCCGTAAATTTTTTGGTTTCTCTTTTCATAATTTTAATATATCAAATTTTATGAAATTAAACAACCTCTGCTTGGTAACATTTTTCGCAGTAGACTATTTCCGGCCGGTTTTATGCATGATGCAAATTGTGTAACATGTAACTTATAACGTCCAGCGTTATTTAATCTATTCTACAATTCTATAGAATTGTAGAATACTTTACAATTTACTACTAGCTAGCTTTTATTCAATATCAATGATTTTATATTTTATGATTCCGCTTGGAGCTTGACAGGAAACAGTGTCTCCTTCCTTTTTGCCCATCATCGCCTTACCTAAAGGCGAGCGATTGGAAATTTTTCCTCTTGCCGTATCGGCTTCAGCTGAACCTACAATTTGATATTTTTTCGTCTCCTTAACTCCCTCTTTTTGAACTACTGCGGTCGAGCCGACTTCCACCACATCGCTATGATGCTTGGCAACAACAGTAGAAACTTTGAGAATGTGCTCAATCTGGCGGATGCGGTCTTCCAGCTTGGCTTGAGATTCCCTGGCCTGCTGATATTCGGCATTCTCCGAAAGATCGCCGAGAGATTTGGCAAATTCAATACTCTCCAGGATTTCTTTGCGCTTAACTGTCTTAAGCTCCTTGAGTTCTTTTTCAAGTTCCCCCTTTTTCTCTTCTGTTATGTAATCTTTGGCCATAATTGACTATAGGCTACCACATTTGAAGCCAGACTTCAAGAAGATTAAACTTCTAAAAATATTCAGGGGTATTTAGATTCATCCATTCCAGCAAATCGGCCATAATATTCGAGGCTCCAATTGAGTTAGTTTTAGGCGCGCCATCCAAAATGACGGCGAAGGCGTAGCGCGGAGAGTCATACGGAAAAAAGCCGATCACCCAAGAATTCATAAATTGATTTTTAGCCCCGACTTGAGCGGTACCCGTCTTGGCCGCCACTTTGACAAAAGGCAGGTTCAGCCGAGGCGCCGTGCCGACTGTCGCCGTCATTCGCATGCCTTCTTTCACAACATCAAAAAATTCTTTTTCTATATCAACAAGACGGACAACGGCCGACCGAAGGTCCCGAGTATTCTCGAGGGATAAATTGTCATCGCGGACAAGCCGCGGCTGGAGTATTTTGCCGCCGTTCCCGACGGCCGCCGCCGACCGCGCCGCTTCAACCGGCGTTATCTGGAAGCCATACTGGCCGATTGAAGTATTATAAGTATCGCCGATCCGCCATGGATCATTCGGGAAAACTTTTTTCTTCCACTCCGGCGTTGGAATAATTCCAGACACTTCTCCCGGCAGATCAATGCCTGTCTTTTCCCCCACCCCAAACATCCGAACATATTTTTCAATATTGCTGATGCCCAAACCGCGCTGATCTTCAAAACCGCCGCCGATTTCATAAAAGTAAACATCGGATGAAACGGCCAGAGCGCGGCGCATATCCACCCAGCCGTGAGCCTTCCAGTCGCGAAAAACAGATTTCAGCTCCGGAAAATACGGATTAGGAATCGAGATTGACCCAGTCGACAGAATTTTTTTATTCTGATCGATTACGCCTTCCTTCAAGGCGCCAAGAGCGATAAAGGGTTTGACGATGGAGCCGGGAGTATAGAGGCCGGAGAGAGCGCGGTTCAAAAAAGGCTTGCGGCTGTCAGACAAATAACCCTCTATTATGCCGCCTTCTTTGCCTTCGGATATAATAGACGAATTGTATTCCGGGAAATTAGTAATCGCCAGAATCTCCCCCGTCTTTACGTCCATAATGACGCCCGAGCCTCCTTTAAAATTTGCTGTGTCAGACCATTTTTTAATCAATCTAAAAAGTTCAGCCTGAATTCTGGAGTCAACGGCCAGAGTCAAACTTTCGCCGGAGCGAGGCGGAGTTAAAACGTTTTCTGATTGAATCTCGCCTCGGACATTAACTTCGATTACCTTGACTCCGTTTTGGCCGTTCAAGAGGACATTATATTCCTTCTCAATGCCGTCAATGCCCTTGAATTCTTTCTGCCAATAGAAGCCGACCTGATCTTTTAAAGGGTAACCGATATACCCTAGGAGATGGCCAAAGCCGTCTTTTGATATGTAAACTCTCTTTGAAAAATCCTGGTTTCTCTCATTAAGCTCGTTGTAGGCAAGCGGAATATGATTGCGGTCATAAATAATTCCGCGATCAGCAAAAACAATTTGATGGTCTAAGCTTATGTTCTGGCTCAACTCGGTATATTCTGCTCCGTGCACCACTTGAAAATCAAAAACCCGCCAAGTGAAAGCAAAAATGATAATTAAAAAAACGGCGGCCAGAAAAAAAATGGTGCGCTTGGTAATCGGCTTCTCCAGACGGCCCTCGAATTGCTGGCGATTAAAAGCCGGAATGTTCTCCGAATCGAGAAAAATCTCGTCCGGCTCGATCTCATTGTCCCAATTTTTAATTCGCCTGTGTTTGTTTAACATACTGAATTAGTTATAAAGTTATAATGTTATAAAGTTATAAAGTTTATTTCACCACTTCCCGCCCCGTACTCAATAATTTATGCACTCGATAAATTATTGTAGTACTGGGGTGGAATTTAAACATGTTAAGGTTGATAAATTAAAAGCCTCTTTTTAACAAATTTCAGGGTGAAGAATAAGATTAGACTTGGGATGAAGGTGATAAGAATTATTCCGGCAAAGCGCGCTTCCGGCACGCCATAAATAAGATCGATCAAAAGAGCGGCGGCTAAAAATTCATAAAAGTTTTCAAAATAAAAAAATAAAATAATCGCCAAAATCATGGTTAGCCAAAAAGGCGCCCAAAGAATGCTTCCTAAAAGAATGATGTCCGAAAGAATTCTCACCCATAATTGATTAGCGATGGCCATAACTAAAAGATGATCTTTTTGATTCTAGAAAGCACTATGAGCGCCAAGAAGATCGCTCCCCCGTAAAATGCTGATTTGCTTGAAAATGCTTTCAGGGCCGCGGCATAAAAAAAATATTTGGCTCCATCTGGTTTTGAATTTTCTTTAGATTTCAAAAGTTTTGGTATTTGATTCTTTCTCCAAGCATCAACTTTGGCCAAGATAGGCGCGGCTTTGTCTTTGGCTTTTTGAACGGAATCGCTTTTCAAAAAATTGTCGGCTTGCTCCATGACTTTTGTAAGAGAAATGTCAGAGACATCAGGAACGGGGCTTGAATTTTGGGGGCTATCTGAAACATCTGTTTCCGCCAGAGCCGTCTGATAGAAAAGCCCAAAAACTGCAAAAACAATAAACCCCCACACCTTCCATGAATACCCCGAAGCCCTACAGCGATGATGAATAATATCTTCAGTTCTTGTCTTACAGGAAGGTGTGGGGGTAAATATTTGCCAATAAATCTTTTTCATGCCTTTATTTTACCACAATTTTGAAATAGGGCAACATACCCTCGGAAGCAAAGCTTCCGAGGGGGAAAAGGGGTCCCGGTACTACAAATCTTTATCGGATTTGAGTACGGGACGAGTAGTGGTAATGCGACTGGTATACTCCACTTCTCGCCCCGTAGCTACCGAGCTTTGCGAGGTATGCTTCGAGGTCCATCCTCATTCTTCATTATCTTTTTGCCGGCCGCATTCCGGGCATTCCTTAGAATCATAAGGCTCTTTCTTGCGCAATTTCTCTTCCAAATACCACAGCACCACAAAGACAAAAAGTGCAAATAATGTTGCAACAATGGCGAGTGCATAAAGCCCAAACCCAGCCGCCATACCGATGCCAGCTGAAACCCAAATACCGGCGGCGGTAGTGATGCCGACTAATTCACTTTTCTTTTCGCGAAATATAATCAGGCCGGCGCCTAGAAAGCCAATCCCGACAACAATCTGAGCGGCAACACGCATAAGATCAAAATTTGTTAAACCTAAAGAAAGATATTCGCGTCCGACTGTTTCCGAAATAACAATAAAAAGCGCCGCACCCATTGATACAAGAGCGTATGTGCGCAGTCCGGCAGTCTTGTGCGCGAAAACCCGCTCGGCGCCAAGCAGGCCACCCAACACAAGCGCAACAAAAAGCCGCAGTACAATGTCTAAAATATCCACATTCTTATTATATCTGCAAACGAGGAGCAAGTGCAAGTCCGGAGCGCCGGATTTGCACATTGTGCGAGTGCAGCAGATATATGAGATTGTTGTGCTCATATATTTGCAAACGAGGAGCAAGTGCAAGTCCGGAGCAGAAGATAGGACTCCCCTCAATCAATATGCGTCCCGAACATAAAAAAATCCAGAGTTAATCTTAACTCTGGGGTTTTATTTCGACGAGCGAGGAGCGCGTGGCGGTGTACTCACCGACACAGCGTCCGAGCGACGTCGAATCAAAGTAATCTTTATTTCTTAATATTCTCGGGCCTGGTTATTTTCCAGAGCTTTCTACGCTCTCTGGCCCGGCCAAAAGGTTTCCCTTCCATTTTCTGCTTCCGTCGATATCGTTCTCTGCTTTTTCTTTTCGTCCGTACGAAATTTTTTGCCTTATCGCTCAAGCCATAATCCCAACTTTTTGAAAATCTGCCATTTGGATGACGATTTTTCTTGTTTGGACATCCCCAATAATATGAGTATGTTTTGCAGATCTTACCGTTCACCTCGTGTCTGTGGGAACGGATTTTAATCTCCATATCGTCATGGCATTTTGGGCAGAGAGGCCGATTTAAAATCCTTTTTTTATTTATTGCCGCATAATCTATGAGGTATTCATGGCAATATTTTGTTCTCTTAATAGGATTCGAGAATTTTAATAAATCACCTTTTACGATAATCACCCACATCTGATCTGTCCCCTTCTCCCGCCAGCACCAGTTTTTTTCATCAAATGTTGTATAGACAATTACGGTAAGGCCATTTGCCGTAAAAACAAATGCCTTTTCGCGTCCCTTAATCGGCCTTGGGGCCTTATAGCCCAAACGCTCATATTCATTTATAAATTCTCTTATCGTTTTTTCTCTAAAACCAAGAAGGGAGATAAGTTGTTCTTTAATAAAGTAATAAAATTCAACTGTCCAGCTGAATTCTCTTTTCGAAGAGCCGGGCTTCCATGGCTTCCATTTTGCTTTCATTATTATTGATTTTTAAATGTTCATTGACCTTAATATACCACAATTTTGAAATAAGGCAACATGTTCTAGTTTTCGGCATATGCCGAAAACTAGAACATGTTTTCTTTTAATTAATAATTGTGTATTATTGTTAAGGTTGCCATTTCTGAAACATCGAGTTTCAGAAATGGCAATGCGCGCTACGAATCCTCCTTCGCTAAAGCTACGGATGGACACGGTGCGCTCATGCGAATAAAAAGTTAAGGTTGTTAAGGTGCGAATAATTACGAAATATGGAGAACTTAAAATCATCTCTAATATGGATTGTCATTCTTGCCGTCATTATCGGCGGGGGTTACTTAGCATTTACGACTCTTGATACCGGACCGGATTTTGCTAAAAAGACGGCTGACCGGCTGGCAGAGGAAGCGCGGATGGAAGAAGAAGCCGCAAGAGCTCTGGCTGAATTGGAAAATAAGGCGACCGAAACAACTGAAGCAGAACTGCCGCCGGAAGAGAGCGTGGCAGAACAAGAGCCGGCGGAGATTTCAAGCGAGGCCCAAAAAATAAAAACAGATTTGGAAGATTTGCTTGCCCGAAAAATAACTCTGGAGCCGGGAGATTCGGGGGTGTCTGTTCTCCCCGTTCAAAAGTTTCTCAATTACTATGACAAAGATTTAAATATGAAAGAAGATCAAGATTTTGGCCCTTCCACTCGAAAAGCGGTTGAGAAATTCCAAAAAGATCAAGGCCTTGATCCTGACGGCGGAGTCGGCCCTCAAACTATTTCCAAAATGATAAATTTCCTTAGCCGGTAAAAAATTTGACAAAAAAGAGGATTATGGTAACATCCAAGTGAAATTTTAAATTCTTTCCCAGATGAAAAATAAAAGCAATCGAAAAACTATAAACAAAAAGAAAAAACGGCCTGCGTCACCTCCGCCAAAAACCAAACCCCGTGACTTTACAAACTATGATGAAT
>MFVF01000021.1:13245-19874 GCA_001785965.1 Candidatus Nomurabacteria bacterium RIFCSPLOWO2_01_FULL_42_20 | reverse complement strand
GTTTGGAGTAAGTCATCATGTAGGCCGAGATGGTGATGGTGATAATGCCGACCGCCGTGATGAGAGAAACTGCTTGCAGAGACAGGTGGCCCAACTTGAATCCAAGCGCCGCCAAAATCAAACTGAATTCCGATATCTGGGCCACGGCAATGCCGCAAAGAAAGCTTGTCCTTTTGGTATAGCCGAGAGCGCCCATGATTATAAGCACGATGAGCGGATTGCCGATGAGCACGAAGAGCGAGTATAAAATAATCGGCCAAAGAAGGCCGGTGAAATCCGATAGAATAAGCGACGAGCCCAATATCACGAAGAAGATGAGGATGAAAAAATCCCGAAGATACCGTATATTGCTTCCAATCTGGAAATGGCCGGAAGAATTAGCAAGCGATAATCCGGCCAGGAAGCCGCCGATTTCAATTGAAAATCCGACTTTGACGGTCAATGTGGCGATGAGAAAACACCAAGCCAGACTAGTTAAAAATAAAAGCTCTTTGGACGTTGCGATTTTGTCAAAAATGCGGGGAATAATTTTTCGGCCGAGCCAGAGCATCAGGGCGAAAAAGATAACGCCTTTGATAATGGTGCCGCCTATGCCGATGCTGGAGACACTTCCGCCAGCCGGTCCCAAGCTCGCCAAAAAAACAAGAAGAATAATGGCCACAAAATCCTGCACCAAAAGAAAACCAACGCTTATCTTGCCATAAAGACTGTTCAGGTCTTTTTTTTCCGTCAACATTTTGACGATGATGATTGTGCTTGAAAAGGTTAGGGCGATGGCAATAAACGCCGAAGTGATGTAATCAAAGCCAAAGAGAAGAGAGATGATAAATCCGATGGCGGCCGTGAAAATAATCTGGCCGAGACCGATTATTACCGAGATCTTGCCTACAGATCGGAGTGAAGCGTAGTCAATCTCAAGGCCGATCAAAAAAAGCAAGAACATGATGCCGAGCTCCGAGAATGTCTGAAAAATTTCCCGATCACCCAGATTAAAAAAGCCGAGAAGGCCGATCAAAGTGCCAGTCAAAATGTAAGCTAAAATGACCGGCTGCCGAAGCGCCCTAGCGATAATGCCGAGTACGGCGGCAATGATTATTATTATTCCCAGTTCAAAAATTCCAGCAGTCATTTTAAAAATATTGTAACATAATTTGTATTAAATGAAATCATAGAAAATTTAGTTAAATTTGGTCCACCATATGACTAATGCCCTTATCTTTTATTTGAGATTTATTTACATTGCAACAGACAACAAAAATAAGCTCTAGTCAATATTTACTAATGCTTAATTCAGTGTTATTCTAAGAAGAAACAGTTTTTTAAAAACCCAAAATACTAAAATCATGAAGAAGCAAATGATCATAACGGCTTTAATCGTCTTCCTTATTGCGGCTAAAGTCGCAGTACCGAATGCATTGGCCCAAGAAGAGCAAGCAACGAAGTACAAATTAGTACCTCTGCCGCCTCAAAGCAAGCCGGGTAGTAGTGGCATTGCCTTCAATCTTGGAATAATCCATAAAATAGAAATGGATTCAATAGATTGGCTCATCTTTTCAGATACTGCCTTTATTAACTTACATGTTGCCTCTTTTGGATTAAATCCAGACGGTGAACTTATTATCCTCTCAGATTTGGGATTTAGGTACTCGGTAATTTACACAGACACTGCCTTGATTAACAATTATTTTTTGTCAATTTCCAAAAAAGTTAATCCGGATAGTGTTGTTTTGGTTGTCGAGGAGAGGCCCCTTTTTGAAAAAGAAGAAAATGGCGAGATCCAAGCCGGTCCATGCTCTTTCATTACCCCAAAGATGAGAAAAATGGGGTTTGTGAAATGGATTGCTGCTAATAATCGGCCAAGCGAAGAAAAGCCAAGATCAGATTGTTATTCTTTTATGGATCGCTATTTTGAGTCAAATTATGAATACTGGCCGGAATACAAAGAAAACAATCTGGATAATTTCGGATTGCCCTATTATTCGATAAAACAAAAGGGGGAGATTCCGGATAGCGCCCTGCAGAAATTCATCCCTTGTCTCACTTTAATAAAAGGAGATCGCCTGTTTGAAGAAAATCTGAAGAAAATTCGCGATGAAGTAGCAAGACAGGGATACACGCCAATCATCATTGCCGGCCGGATACACATAGATGCCATCGGAGAAAGATGCGTAGTGCAAGTGAAGGATTATCAAAACTACCGTGGGCTGGCTTATGATCTGTACTGGATAAGATTGGAAAATTATCTTCTTGAAAGATATGGCGAGCATTGATTCTCCTAAAATCATATTTCTGGTTTTGGGAGATTTTTATGTTTAAATTTATTTTACTCCCTCAAATTGCCACCCTTCAGGGATATCAGGTCTTTGACCGTCTTTATAGAATATTCTGTCGCCGGCTTTATTTTGTAAAGCATAAGGAGTACGTTCACCGCGTTCATTTAATTTATATACTATTCTTATATGTGGGAGAAGAGGATATAGAGCTATGGCCTCATTTGGTTTTTTCTCTGGCTTAGGTGGTCTTTCCGGTTCGCCCGGTTTCTTCCCATTTTTCTTTGTTTCTTCTTTTGTTTTTTCTTGATATTCACGCCAGACTTCATCAGTCTCTCGCCCCCACCTACCGTCAACCGCGATATCATAACCAGCCTCGCGTAAAATCCTTTGAGCATCCTTAACTTTTTCTGGATCTGCATCCTTAACATAGTCATGAACATCTGGTGATGGATATCTTTCCCCGAAAACCTCACTTAAGCTATCCCCAGTCTCTTTTGCCTCTAGACTGACGGCATGAGCCTCCCCTTCCTTAGTGGCGATATATTCAACTTTTTTACCTTCCTTTATATCTTCTGTAGCCGCCGGCGCTTCTTGCGCGGCAAAAGTACTTACTGCAATAAAAGCCACAGCGCCATAGCGGCGAATTATTTTTGCTACTTTATTTTTCAACTCTATTATCTTGCCTTGTACCTTTTTTAAATAATCCTTTCCTTTTTCTAAAAATTCAGGCGCTTTGAGAGCGTCAAGGCGTCTCCCTAGAGTTTCAGAGCCAGAATCTATTAGTTTATCGGAATTACTTTCAACATCTTTTAGTTTTTTCCCTGTAAATTGTTCCAGCTCTTCTAGCGTATCTATATTCTCAAAAGGAGCCTCTTCTGCAACTTCTGCTTTCGGAGACTTCTTTTCCTGTTGTCCTTTAACTTGTTTTTGTTGTATTTCTTCTAAATTTTCCATATTATTTTTGGTTTAATACATCCTGCTTAAGCTGTTTTATTTTTTCTTCTCTGACAGATTCCACAAAATCTTTAATTATTTTATCCTGCTCTTTTTTCAATTCCTCAAGTTTTACCAGAAAATCATCATAAGCCGCCTGGACTTGCTTAGCTTTTTCTTTATAATTTTCAGTTTTATTGTTATCATCATTCATAAAAAATATGTGGAATCTATGTTTTAATTTTATCATTTTTTGATGGAAACTTTGATATTATTTTACATTATATATCAACTTTTGTCAAATATTACAAAAACCCCTCTCCGACACAGGTCGGCGAGGGGTTTTTGTAAAAAGAGGAAAAAAGAGTCAGTCACCTTTTTTGCTTTTTAAAATATAAACATAGTACATAATTAATATTATATATTAATTTATTAAAATTAGAGTGTCCCACGTCGCTAGGCCCACTCCGTTAAAACTTCGCGGGCTTCAGCTATGCGGGACTACCACTTCAAACAAAAAGACCTATTAAATTCATAGGTCTTTTTGTTTTACGCAGTGCTCGCTTGGTGCGTGCACCGCGTAGCTCCGACATTAGTCGGAGCGAAGTGGTGGATCCGGCGGGAATCCCCTGCCTGCCGGCAGGCAGGGAACCCGTGTCTGTGCAATGTTCATCCCGTTAGAAATTTAACTTTTGGACTCACCGAGAATCGAACTCGGGACTGCGCAATGCGAATGCGCCGGTATACCACTTACCTATGAGCCCATTAATTTCTAACGGGACGGGTGCACTGTTTTACCACTGAACTACGGACCCTCCTTTAATTTAATATTGTCAGGGCGGAGAGACTTGCACTCTCGATTTCCGACTCCCGAAGCCGGCGTCTTAGCTACTAGACCACGCCCTGTTTTTAAGAAGAGCACGTACTATCTCTATTACTATACCTCGCTCTTCTCCGCCAGTTTTTCACTGCGTTTCAAAATTGGCGGAAGGGACAGGAGTCGAACCTGCAAGAGCTTTCGCTCGCTCGCTTTCCAAGCGAGTACCTTACCATTCGGTACACCCTTCCTTAGAGATTCTTAAAAACTGAACTTCTAATTTTCTTATAATACTTATACTTTTCGACATTTTTGGGATTATGAGTTCCAACTATATCCATGTACTTTGATAAATCTTTTATACTATACATGTATAATTTCTTATTATCAATATTTTTTGGATTTAGGCCCAAAAGATTCAGGGTGCTTTGAAATTCTTTCAAAATTGGTATGGAAAAGTTTGTAAAACTCCATCCTAAATAAGGTCTTTTGTCTTTCCATTTGTAATGATGATGAAAATAAAATCCTCCATCTGTGTCAAACAAACCGCGAATACATGCAATACGATAACGCCTTTCCTTTAATATCCACTGTGGAAACCCAACTTGGTTACGAACTTTATTTCCTCTAATAAGCCCCAGCTTTTCTAGAACTTCAACTAAACCAACGCCTGATAATGTTAGTTCGATAGTGTTATCATTTTTACGTTCTCCCCAAGATGGTACTTCACCAATTATTTTACCTATTAAAGTTCTAACCCAAATTGCGTACTTTTTATCAACTATTCTACTAAGGGTTATTCTTAATTGAGCATTGTTTAATGCGCCATCTCCGAGAATAATACCAATTAGCTCCGCCAACTCTTCTGAAAATAAAGGTGTTTTGAATTTTTTTCGTACTAGACATCCAAGAAGTTTGTATTTTTCTGGATTTTCTTTTCTTTTTTGTTGGGAAATTATACCACCCTTTTTTCGAGATTCGATATTACCAAGTAACCCATATAATTCTTGTCTTTTAAGTCCGCCCTTGCTTGCGGCTTTTTGTAAATGCCAAGATCTAGGTAAAATCTTAAAATTTTTTGGTAAAGGAATAGAAAATTTATTACTCAAATCAATAGCAATTATGTATGACATAAAAAACTTCGCCGAAGCCCAATCTCTCAAAGTCCTGTCAGATATCTTATAAATTTTCGCTAATTCCTTCCAAGTTAAACCACTAGATAGTTTAATATCTTTTAAGAATTTTCTTTGAGAAAAACAGGAGATCTTTAAGCGAGATTCCATCTACCTATTATATATGAAATGACTTTAAAGTACCACTAGACCACTATGCGAACCCTCCCTAAATCAAATTTACTAACAAATTTGATCGGGCGATCATCCGACCGCAAAGCGGTCTAGGATGATTTAGCCTTATTTAGTTCTATATTATTTAGATTACCTTAAATATAAATTTTTACAATCCGCGCAAGGCTTTAATCCTATCTTCTAGTGGCGGATGGGTCACCCCAGTAGTACAGCCGATTACCGAATGCGTAATCGGCTGACTACGGGGCGAGAAGTATTGCAATATAAACTTATATCTTTTCGCCGCGCAACGCTTTTATTCTATCCTCTAGTGGCGGATGGGTCATAAACCATCTGTGCATGCCGCGGAGAGCTTTCGGGCCGAAAGGATTGGCGATGAATAGGTGAGCCGTGGCGTCGTTGGCTTTCATCATTGGCCGCGAGTAGCGAGAGATTTTCTCAAGAGCGCCAGCCAGTCCTTCCGGATAGCGAGTAAGCAGAGCGCCGGAAGCGTCGGCCAGAAATTCCCTTTTCCTTGAAATTGCCAGCTGAATTAATAGAGCAATAATAGGTGCGAGAATAGCTAAAGCGATACCGATAATTATGATGATCAATTGAAGCCGGCCGTCCCCTCTATTGTCTCTTCTCATTCCGCCAAAGAACATTGAGCGCAGAAAAAAATCAGAAATTAAAGTGACAAAGCCAACCAGCACAACGACGACCGTGGAAATGAGCATGTCCCGATTGCCGATATGCGAAAGCTCGTGAGCAATGACGCCTTCAAGCTCGTTTCTTTCTAAAATTTGAAGAAGGCCGGTCGTTACCGCCACGACAGCGTGCTCTTTATTCCGGCCGGTGGCAAATGCGTTAGGCGCCGGGTCATTTATCACATAAATTTTAGGCAAGGGTAGGCCGGCGGTGATAGAAAGATTTTCGGTCACCGTATAAAGATCAAAAAATTCTTCCCGGCTAGCCGGTTTGGCGCCGGACATTTTCAAAACAATCTTATCGGAAAACCAATAAGCTAAAATATTCATGAAAATACTGAAGGCGACGAAAAAATATAAAATATTAGGATTTTGAAAATAAAAGCTCGCCCACCAGCCAATACCAATAATTACCACAAAAAACAAGGACATCAAAACCCAGGTTTTCCAAACGTTTTTCGATTGATGGGTATAAAGCGTGGCCATTAGTTAAAAAGAGTTATAAATTTTTGTATTATATCTAGAACGATATAATCAGGCGCTCGTTCAACAAAACGTACGCGTCTAGCTACATAATCTATTGATCGACACTGATCGGAAAGAGCAACACCAG
>MFVF01000021.1:8191-13236 GCA_001785965.1 Candidatus Nomurabacteria bacterium RIFCSPLOWO2_01_FULL_42_20 | reverse complement strand
CTTCAAATGGATAGAACTTTTGCTTTGAAGTAATCGGGCAAACAAAAGCAAGACCGCTCGGACCATTCACCAATGACTGGCTCAAAACTACGGCCGGCCGCATTCCCTTTTGCTCATGGCCACTTGAGGGGGAAAAATTAAAATAAATAATATCTCCTTTTTCTGGAATGTATGATCTCATTACCATATTTCTTTACCTCTTGGTTTCCCCCAATCAAATTCTTTGTGCCTATTCTTCGGAGTAATCCCCTTAACCATGTCTAGAAGAGTATATTTCTTAAGTTTTACTGGCTTTATGACCTTAACAATCTCAAAGCCTTCGCCTTTGGGCACGAAAGTTATTTTAACGCCCTCTTTTAGACCAAAATTGACGGCCAAACTCTTTGGTAATCTCACCGCTAAGCTATTGCCCCATTTTTTTACTTGAGTAACCATGCTTTAAGTATATACGACGTATCTACATTGTCAACCCTAATTTTACATTAACCCGCCAAATCACCACAAAAAACACGAACATTAAAATCCATGTTTTCCCCTCCTTCGCTACCTCCTACGCTAAAGCTTCGGAAGGTCAAGAAAGCTACGGACGGGCAAGCAAACATTCTTCGATTGGTGGATATAGGGCGTTGCCATTATTCAGCCGGAGAAACAATCGCTCCCTCTTTCGCTGTTTGAGAGAGCTTGACCGCCACCTCCTGGCCCTTTTTGCCGGCTTTGACGGCCTCGTGCTCAAGCTGCATCGAAGAGACGGTGTCTTCAAATTCTTCGTCTCCCCTCTTTATCTTGATCTTGTCTCCTTGTTTGAGGGAGCCGGAGAGCTTGATAACTGCCACTCCTATTTTGTCGTACCAATGGACGACTTTGCCAATTTCTTTTGTTTTCTTCGCCATATGCCTTTATTTTAGCACAAAATTAAAAAGTCAAATCATAACTAAAAAGTTGACAAATACACAAAAAAGTTTTATTATAACGTAAGGATAAAATAAATTGTTCATTTAAATAACTTAATATTCCAGCCATGAAAAAAATGATATTTTCACTAGCATTCTTGTTTATTAACATTGTTCAGTCGTCAAGCCAAAATACAGATACTGTCTTTACTGACACTATCTTTGTCAGTGTAGACGAACTTTTAAAGAATAAGAAGAATATGGTCGAATTAGAGGTAAAAGAAGGCCAAGTCATTTCATTTAAAGCCAACAAAGAGCTGCTCACCCACTCCAGGATATTTTTTAAATTCTGGAAAAATCAAGAAGGCATTTATGGTCTTCATTCAAAGGGGAAAATTGTTTTTGGCAGAAAATCGCCAAATGAAAATATTCCCATAGAGTCGCCTGTATCTGGTATTTTAACGGTGAAACTTAAAAGATCCGCATTAACGGCAAGCGTGATCGGCATTACTGTATTTGTTATACTGGTTAAAGCAATGCGTCCTTTTTGAGTTTAAACAAAATAAGAGCACTTCGTCTCATATTTTGACTTCGCTCTGACGCTGTGTTCCGCCTGAGGCGGACCACGCGCTCCTCGCTCGTCAAAATAAAGATTACTTTGATTCGACTTCGACTCGGACGCTGTGTGCGAGATTACTCGCCCACGCGCTCCTCGCTCGTCAAAATAAAAAGCCATTTTGGATTGGGTTCCAAAATGGCTATTTTTAATGCTCTAAAAAATTTTTTTGTTTTTGTTTTTTTCGCGTAATCACTTTATGCTTGAGGCGGTATGACTTTTTGACCTCTTTGCCCTGCATTGCTTCCAAAGCAAGCTTTGCGTTGTATTGAGTTTCGCCGGCCATATTCTGGTCAATCATTTGGGCTGTTGTGAAATCTTCCAGGGCTTTTTTGTATTCTCCCTTCAAGGACCTGGCGATCCCGCGAGCGTTATATGCTTCGGCAAAATTCGGATTCTGAAAAATAACTTTATCAAAATCCTCTATTGCCTTGTCATATTCGCCATGTTAATTTGGGCGATCCCGCGGTTATACAAGGTCTCGATAGAAGAGTACGGATCTAATTCCAATGCTCTGGTAAAATCCTCTATCGCCTTGGAATTTTGTCCGCTCTGGCTAAAAATTATCGCCCTGTTATTTAACGCTTCGGCAGATGTTGAATCCAACCTAAGCGCTTTATTAAAGTATTTAAGAGCTTCTGCTATTCTTCCTTTTTTCGCCAAAACTATTCCCTTATTTACATAAGGTTGGGCAAATTCGGGATCGAGCTTTATCGCCTTATTGAAGTATTCTTTGGCAATTCTAAGCTTCTCCCCTTCTAGAAAAAGCACTCCGGTTTGGTTAAGATGGTCCACTAGTTTTGTTTTATCATCCTCCGGCGACAGCGAATCACTTTGAGCCTTTGCGGAAAAAGCAAAAGCTCCTAAAATTACAAGCATGGGGAATATTAATCTTTTCATGATTTTTATTTTTTTGTGTTAAAAAACTTTTTCCAATCTCGTCTTAGATAATACAATAATTTAAAGATGATGTCAATCGCTCGCCTACGGCAAATCTCACGTCAAGGAAAGACCTTGCCGCGGTTTTTTAAATTGTAACATTCAGAACAAAAGTGGCTTCGGGGGGTGGGGGTGGCGGATTATCGCGCGGATCGTTGCCGCCGGAAAAAATAATTTGTATATCATTATTAACTGGTTGTGCTGTCAAAGACGGAATTTCTACAATGAAAGACACGGGCGCATTGACCATCCAATTGCTTGTAGTTCTGATAATAAGCGCAGTCGTAAGACCGGTTACAAGATTATTACTATTCTGATCTATGACACCCACAAAACCTGCCTCCCCCTCAAAAATTCTGATGCAGTCGCTAATCGGAATATTGGGAGCATTTGGATTCAAGATACCTGTGATAGTGAGCGGGAAAGATACTTGATCCCCTTGCGACAAGTTGTCTATTTGAATACAGTTGTTGCCGGTAACAACGCTTGTTTGGACGGTTTTTTCTTTTTCTTCTTCTTGCACGATTGGCTCTGTTTGAACTGTTTCCTGTTTAGCGCCTTGCTTGGCAAAATAATACCCCACCCCGCCGGCAATAAGAACGATAATGATTATTAAAGCTATATTCGTGAACCCCCCGAACCAAAGCCTTTGGCTTGGTACGGGGCGAGCGTTTTGTTTTTGCATAAATTATTTAAAAGATTTTTTTAACAACTGGTCGACCATTTCGATTTCTTCGACAATACCCTCGATCAAATCAAAAGCCTTGGCCTCTTCCGCCGTCACCCAAGTAGAATCAATCGTGTCTTCGTCGTGTTTCACTTCGCCCGAAAGATACCGTGCGTGGTAACTCAGAACAAGCACAGGCACCTGATCGGGCCGAATAAAAGTCAAATCGAGCAAGTACTCGGGCTTTCCTATTTCCAACCCGACTTCTTCTTTAATCTCGCGGCGAATGCAGGATTCCAAGGCGTTGTACCATTGCCCCGCCGCCGTGGTCGGCGGCATGGCAATGTAATCGTCAATCGAAAGGCCGCCGCCGGGCACTGTCCATTTGCCGGGAAACGCCTTCTTTTCCAAACTGCGCCGGGTGATCAAATACTTGCCGTCGTCACGATAAATGATCGTCGTGGTCGCAATCCGATGCAATTCTTTCTCTTTGATCTCCATGATTTTAGAATTTTACGGCTACCGGCTGGGATTCCGGGCCGGCGTCGGGAATATCGAAGAATTCTTTTTTGGCGAAATTGAACATTCTAGCAACCATATTGGATGGAAAAGTTTCCACTTTGATATTCAAGTCGCGGACATTGCCGTTGTAGAAACGTCTTGCCGCTTGAATTTTATTTTCCGTGTCGGAAAGTTCTCTTTGCAATTCTAGAAAATTAACATTGGCCTTAAGATCCGGGTATGCTTCAGAAACAGCAAATAAAGATTTTAAAGCTCCGGTAAGCATATTCTCGGCCTGCGCCAAATCTTTAATATTGCCGGAAGAATCGGCGCTGATTGATTTCGCCCGCGCTTCGGTTACTTTTTCAAAAACGCTCTTTTCGTGCTTGGCGTAGCCGCTAACCGTGCTCACTAAGTTGGGAATAAGGTCATAACGGCGCTTCAATTGAACTTCAATGTCCGCCCAGGCTTCGCCCGTCCTTGTGCGCAGGCGAATAAAGCCGTTGTAGAGGGCGATGAACCAAATTATTAAAACTGCGAGGATAATCCATAAATAAATCATATAATTACAATATTATTATTAATACTTCAATCATATCACAAAGAGAAAACACTCGCTAATTGACCCCGGTAGTACAAAAATTTGTCGGGTGCACAAATTTTTGACTACGGGGCGGGAAGTGGTTTATTTGCGTTTCTTCCGCTGAAGGTTTTCTGTGAGCACTAATAGCGGGCTGGCTAAGAATATTGACAAAATCAAAAAAATAGACTAGGCTTTAAATCAGTTCCTTAACTTAAATCAAATAAGTTATGAAAACAACAATAATGGTAATTATGAAATTACTTGGGGGTCCTTGGATGCTCGTGTTAATTGCTTGTTATATTGTTTTTTCAAGAACGTTTATTCCAGTCGAAATTTTGAAGTTTTCAAATACACTTGCCGTCATTTTTTTTCTTGCTTATATTTTTATTTTTGTTCACAAAATATATAGGGAGGCAAGAGAAAATGAGCTGCGGCCAGTCAGTGAAATGACCAGTAAGCTTCTCTCAAAAGAAGCTCGTGAAAAAACCAGGCAATTACTAATAGGGGAGGCCAGAAAGGCGAGGTTTTACAAAAATCGTTTATCTGGAATGCTTAACTTCATAAAGCTTTATAAAGATAGGGCGAGTGAAGTAAACAATTACAAAAAGCAAGCAAGGGAAAGTTCCCAGGAAGTACAAAAAATTTTGATGATGTGCTCAAGGATGAGTATAGCGCGTTATTAACCCATTAACCCCAAGTATTAAGTACAATGTCCTCCGACCCGGTCGGGGGAATTTTTTTATGATTTTTTCTTTTGCTGAAGATTTTCTGTGAGTACTAACAACGGACTTGCCAAAAATATCGACCCCAGTAGTACAAAAATTTGTCGGGTGCACAAATTTTTGACTA
>MFVF01000021.1:0-8146 GCA_001785965.1 Candidatus Nomurabacteria bacterium RIFCSPLOWO2_01_FULL_42_20 | reverse complement strand
GGGCAAGGAGTGGTTTATTTGTGTTTCTTTCGTTGAATATTTTCTGTGAGCACCAGTAGCGGACTTGCCAAAAATATCGATGAGTAAGTGCCGAAGAACATGCCGGCGGTTAAAGTTAGGGCGAAATATTTTGTTGAGGCCGGCCCGAAGAAATACAAAACAAGCAAGGCAAGAATAACGGTGAGCGATGTGTTGATCGAGCGAGTAAAGGTCTGCTTAATGCTTTTCCCAACAGTCTCGGCAAAACTTCCGCTGGTATGCGCTTTCAAGTTCTCCCTGATTCGATCAAAGACAACGATGGTGTCATTCACGGAAAGGCCCATGATGGTCAGAAGACCCACTACGAAAAGAGTGTCAACTTCGGCGCCGGCGTATTTGCCCAAAATAGCAAAGAGGCCGGTTGGAATAGCCACATCGTGAATCAAGGCCAAAATCGCAATCACTCCATACTTCCAGGAAGAAACCGGCCGGGAAACGCTTCGGAAAACAAAGGCGATAAAAATAATGATGGCCAAAATAACTAAAATCATAGAAATAAGCGCTTTGCGGCGAAGCTCTTTGCCCACGGACGGACCGATTGAAGTAAAGCTTTTTTCATCAACCCCGTATTCCCCGTCGATTGAAAAAGAATCGAACAATTTAACTCTTTCCGGCTCGGTTAAGTCCTTTGTTTTAACTAAATAGCCATTCTCCCCCGTTGGTTGGACCAAAACATTCCCCAAGCCGAGAGAATTCACTTTGTCTTGAATGAGAGAAATTTCCGGGCGGCCATCGGGATAATTTATTTCAGCCAGCGCCCCGCCCTTAAAATCAATACTCAACTTAAGACCAAAAACAAATATAAAAGTAAGAGCGAGCGCGACTAAGGCGACTGATATCAAGATAAATATTTTTTTATTGTTTATTATATACATATGTTATGAGATACTAATATGCGAATTCATACTAATGATACTAATAATACTAATAAATTCATTTGTATTATTCGTTTCATTCGCATACATTAGTATATTGGTATCTTTTTATTTACTGATTCCACTGCTGAATAAAAACTTCATCGCCTTGCCGTTGCCAAAGCTAACTCCCCGCAAAAAATAACGGCTAAGGGTGATGGCCGATAGCATGGAAACAATAATTCCGAGGCCGAAGACAAGAGCAAACCCTTGGATGGAAGAGGTGCCGAACCAGAAAAGAATAATCGCGGCAATAAGCGTCGTCAGGTTGGCATCGCGAATAGAAAACCAGGCTCTTTTAAAACCGGTGGTGACGGCATCGCTAATTTTGAGCCCTCCGCGCAGTTCTTCTTTGATTCTCTCGAAAATTAAAATGTTCGCGTCGACGGCCACCCCGAGCGAAATAATGAAACCGGCAATACCGGCGGCGGTTAGAGTGACGGGAATAAGTTTAAATAAGGCAAGCATGAGCGCAATGTAAATAATCAAAGACAAAATTGCGATAATGCCCGGCAAGCGATACCATAGGACAAAAAAGATCGCCAGAATTACAAAACTGATAAGTCCCGCTTTCACACCATCGGCCACCGCCTTCTCTCCGAGTGTTGCCCCGACGGTTTGAGTAGAGATGAGTTCGATCGGCACGGGCAGGGCGCCGGAATTCAGCCGGCCCACTAAAATCTTGGCTTCTTTGGGAGTAAAGTCGCCCGTTATCTGCGCCAGGCCGCCGGAAATTTCTTCTCTGACCACTGGAATTGAAATTGGCGCGCCGTCAAGATAGATCGCCACCAATTTGCCGACATTCTCTTTGGTAATCTGCCGGAAGAGTTCGGCCCCGTCTTTATCAAACTGCAGGCTGACAATCGGCTGGTAAGCTGTCTGATCAAATTCTAAAATAGCTCTCTCTAAATAGCGGCCGGTCAAAGGCGTCGAAACAAAATCGGTGCCGTCTTCATTCTCGGTCTTAAATTCAAGAAGCGGAGTCTGGCCGATCATAGCTACGGCTTGATCAACATCGGTCACTCCCGGCAAGTCCACAATCAAGCGGTTCTCTTTCAGTCCCCCAAGTCTCTCTTCTTGAACTTGAACAACCGGCTCGGCCACGCCAAAGAGGTTCACCCTCCTTTCAATAACATCACGCAGAGAATTCATGGAGTCACTGATGTCAATATCTTTCAAGAGAGAAACATCCGCCCGGTAGATCAAATGAGTTCCGCCGGAAAGATCCAAGCCCAGCTTAAACGGAATCTTTTTAATAAAACTTGGCACCGGCAGCAAGGCCGCCTTAGGTTCCGGATTAGAAGCATAAACAAAATAGCCGACCAAGAGGCCGAAAATAAGTAGCAGTACGGCGGTCAATCTAACTTTCCACATAAATAATTGGATTAATTTTAATGTTTTTCATACTTGAAGTCAACTCCCACACCTTTTGTTACGATGTTGCCGAAGGCAACGCGCAAAGCGCTTCGTAACGAAAGGTGTGGGGGTCAATCACTGGCTTTCGATATCATAGCTGTCCGGGGAAAATTCTTTTTTTGGGGTCGCTGTCTCCGCCTGCTGGCGGAGCGCTGCCTCTCGGCCCGTTGGCCTGCGAGACACCCCAAAAAAAGAATTTTCCCCGGACAGTACTGGCTTTCGATACACGATTACCCGAAAAAGGATTGCGGACGCGATTCCAATCACCCAGCCAGCAAGAATATCAAGCGGAAAATGAAGGCCGGCAATCACTCGCGACAAGCTGATTAGAAAAGTGCATAAAAAATAAATCCATCCGACCCGGCGGTGGTAGAAAAAGATGGCCATGGACAAGGCGGCGAAGAAAGTGGCGTGACCGGAGGGAAAGGAGTCTTCTCCGCCGCCGTGCTCGAAAAGAAGATTGGCATCTGCCAAAGCCAAGAAGGGTCTTTGAATATGCAGAGCGTCTTTGATAAAAAAAGTTATAAGCCAAGCCGCGGCGGCACTGGCCAAAAAAACGAAGCTTTCTTTTATCCAAATTTTTATAATCTCTTTTTTTGAAAGATTTTCCTCCTCATGCCAATATTTGTGAAAAAGAACAAAAAATACGGCAAAGATAATCAAAATCTGACCAAGAGAAGCGGCAAAAAATGTCACCAGGTTGTCAAACCATGGATCAAAAAAAATCAAATTGTTTAGAAATTGAAAAATTTCTATATTCCAAGGAATCATTTCCATATATCTATTATGTGGTCAGGAAGTCAAGGTGATACCTTGACTTCCCACTACTGTCCGGGGAAAATTCTCTTTTTGGGGGTCGCTGTCTCTGCCTGCTGGCAGAGCGCTGCCTCTCGCGCCGTCGCGCTGCGAGACACCCCCAAAAAGAGAATTTTCCCCGGACAGCTATGCTTGACTTCCTGACTTCAGTAAATTCTCATAAAGTTTGGCGACCGTAATGGGACCAATCCCGCCCGGCACTCTCGTATAAAGAGAAGCCGCGGCATAGCACCCCGGATCAACATCGCCGGATATTTTCCCATAAGACTCCGAGGTTCCGGCATCAATTAGAACTACCCCCTCTTTGATCATCTCTTTTTTGATAAGACCTTGAGTCCCCGCGCCGCTTATAATAATATCAGCTTTTCTTAATTTAGAGAAATCGGGATTTTCTTTATTGATGACAATTGGACTATGGCCCTCTTTCAGAAGCGAGCGGATAATCGGTCCTCCGACCAGACGACCCCGGCCGACAACGGCAATTGTTTTATTCTCCAGCTTTATGCCATATCGGCTAAAAATTTCTCTGACGGCGAGAACAACCGGCGACTCGAAAAGACTGCTCCCTGAAAGAGCGTCAACGTCGCGCTCTTTGGGAATGGCCGCCAGGATCTCCTCGACCGGCAGGCCCTCCGGCAGAGGCAGTTGGACAATCACGCCGCTACTTGAATTAGAAACCTTTTTTATTTCTGTCAAAAGTTTTTCGGCCGTGATATCGTCGGCATAGCGATAAATATTGACCTTGACTCCGATCTCCTCGCCGAAATCTTTTTTGATTTTCAAAAACTGATCAATGGCCGGATTTTTACCGGCATAAATTATCGCCAATTTAAGTTGACGGTCAAAACTTTTGAGTTTTTCTCTCAATTTTTTCTTTATCTCCTCTGCAATTTTTCGGCCGTCAATAATGTTCATTAGGTTTTAGGTTCTAGGGACTAGGTTCTAGTATCTCACTAGCACCTAGAAACTAGCACCTAGTTAACTAATTTTAAATTCCTAAAAACTCGTGCCTCATATCGTCCGGGTGGAGAGTCCGAGAGTAGCGGCGCATGCTCATTAGAATGCCCAAGGCCATGAATTCGACCAAAAGATGCGAGCCGCCGTAGCTCATAAAAGGCAAGGTTACTCCGGTAACGGGCATTAGGCCTAAGTTCATGCCGATATTTATAAAAACTTGACTCATAATGAGAATCGCCACCCCCATGCCGAAAAGCATTTCGAAATTCGTCGCCCCAAGGAGCGCCGCATGCAAAATCCGCCAGATAGCCAAGCCAAACAAAGAGAGCAGTAGAAAAACTCCTAAAAGCCCCCATTCTTCGGCAAAGGCGGCGAAGATGAAATCGGTCCGGTATTCAGGCAAAAATTGCAGGCGCGATTGAGTGCCATAACCGAGTCCCTTGCCGAAAATTCCGCCGGAGCCGATGGCAATGGTTGATTGGTAGGAACTATAGCCGGCGCCGCGAACGTCGGTCAGCGGATGGAGAAATGTCATAATTCTGGCTTTCTGATAAGGCTCAAAAACGAAAAGCCAGAAGCCCGCGAAAGCAATCAGTCCGATCATGAAAATACCCAAAAGATGCTTCTTGGAAACGCCCGATACCAAAATCATCCCCAGCCAAATCAAAAAAATAATAACGGCCGAACCGAAATCCGGCTGAAACAAAACGAGAAAAAACGGGACAAGGGCATAGAGGCCGGATATGAGAATGTGCTTGAAATGAGCGATCTCGATGTGCCGCCGGGAGAAATATTTGGCCAGAATTAAAATCAGAACAAGCTTCATCATGTCAGCCGGCTGAAAGGAAAAACTGCCCAGGCTAAACCAGCTTTGGGCTCCCTTAAAAGTAGAGCCGAGAAAATAAAGAATGATTAAAAGCAGAGCAAAAAAAGCATAAAGTAAAACTAGGGCTTCGGTTTTTTTCAGCAATCGAAAATCCAAAAACGAAAAAAGTAAAAAAACCGCCAAAGATATGGTAATCCAAATTATCTGTCTGCCAAAAAAAGAAGCCCCCGCTTCGCCGGATGGCAAAAATGAGCTCATGGTCACAAGCCCGGCGCCTAAAATAGGCAAAAGGAAGAGCAAGAGCAGCCAGTCAACCTGACTAAAGAAACTATGCTTTTTGATGAACTCTGGCATATTAGATCGTGAATTACGAAATACAAAATTTTGATGGTCTGGTTGAGCGAGCTTTGTAGAGCAAATTGAGCCTGGATTTTGGGCTCAATTTGCCACAAAAGCGGGTAGCGCCTTCCGAATCTCGGCGCCACCACCGTCGGACCTCAAAATTTTGTATTTCGTAATTCATAGTATTAGATGTTCAGTGGCAGAAGAAAAGGATTAATTTGCGGCAGAATTTCAATTCTATTGATCTCCCTTTCAAGCGGCTTCGGCCAAGTGAAGAAAATTTCTTTTTCTTCCCCATTAGCCAGTTTTTCTAAATGGGTTTTGCTAATGGAGACAGTATTGTCTTCCTTGTCGTAAAGAATAGCTATAAAATCAATATCTTTCAGGGTATAACCCGATTGGTTGGAGGCCTTAGCCGACAGCTTCGGGCGATTTTCCAAATCAGTCATTTTTTTGTCAGTAATAAAAATATTCAAACTAGAGACCTCTTTTTTTATTTTGATAAAATCTTTTTGGCCGATGAAGCTAAAAGTCACCCGCTTTGGAATCTTGCCTTCAAGATCAATCGGTCCGGCGAAAATGGCGCTTCGGTGGAGGCCCAAGAAAGTCTTTCCCTGATATTCTTTGATAAAAATATTGTTAGAATCGTAGAATTTAAATTCGTAAGCAGCGGACCTTAGCCCCGCTTCGGGATTTTGATTCTCTACGAGCGCCAAAGCATTATAAAAATTCCCAGTCACCGGAAAAACTCTGGCGAAGCGAACAGCTGGTTCCCTGACTTCGTTTGGGCAAAAAAGGGCGCAGCTGCCGCCGCAGTCAACTCCGCTCTCATCGCCATTTTGCTTGCCGTCAAAACAAGACGGCGCCGTTTGGAGCCTCGGCACAATTAAAATAGCCAAAAAAACCACCACTAAAATTGTGAGAGTACTTGAAATCAGAGTCTTCCTCTTTTGCCGCCAACTTAAAGCCATTGTTTATTTCGACGAGCGAGGAGCGCGTGGGCGAGTAATCTCGCACACAGCGTCCGAGCGACGTCGAATCAAAGGTCTAATACCGTCCCGACCTCGGGTCGGGACGTAGTACGATCCGCGCCGACTGGCGGAGAGTTCCGATAATACCTCGGGGCTTGCCCTGAGGACCTTTATATCATAGCAAAAAATCCTGTTAAAAAACAGGATTTTTTGCATTAGGTTAGATACTTTGTCTTGGCGGCTGCCTACCCCAGCACCAGAGCATCCCAGTAGTAGAACAAAGTTCACTACGGGATAAAAAGCTCGGTGCGGGGCATGCTTTCGCCCTTACAGGCTATATCGCTCTTTAATTTAATTAAAAGTTTTGTTTTGGCGACTACCTACTCTCGCCCCGAAGGACTACCATTGGTACTAGCGGGCTTAACTTCTCTGTTCGGAATGGGAAGAGGTGTTGCCCCGCCGTCAAGTCACCAAAACAAAACTTTTAATATGCTTTCCGCCAGAGGCGGATCCGCCTCTGGCGGAAACTTCTCTGTTCGGAATGGGAAGAGGTGTGACCACTGCGTCAAATCACCAACACTAAATAATGAATTCTTTATTTCGCTAATTTTTCGTACGGGGCATGCTTCTCTGCCTGTCCCGTAGCAAGCTTCGCTTTGCTACTGGGATTCGGAATGCCTGTCCGCCAAAGCGCTCTTTGCGCTTTGGCGGAGGAAGACCTGCCTGCCGGCAGGCAGGGGTGTTTCCACCACGTCAAGCCACCAAGACAGAGTATCCAACCTGCCTACTGGTAGAATTTGTACCTAAAAAAAATAAATTTGTATTAATATTTTGTGATTCGTAAATTTCCTAACAGGAAAAATGAATTATTAGTACTCCTCGGCTGAAGCGATTACTCGCCTTACACCTGGAGCCTATCAACCTAATCATCTCTTAGGATTCTATAACCCTTAATCTTAGGGTTGGCTTCCCTCTTAGATGCTTTCAGAGGTTATCCATTCCCGACATAGCTACTCGGCGGTGCCCTTGGCAGGACAGCCGATACACCAGAGGTCAGTTCTCTTCGGTCCTCTCGTCATGTTTACTTCGTAAACCGCAGACAGTCGCAGACTTTACGCAGACTGACGCAGACAAATACGAATTTATTCCCCTGTTTCCAGGAGCATAGACTATATCTTCACCCGAACATTTTAAAAATGTTTTAGGGTGTTGGCGTATTACAAGCACAAGCCTGTCTCTTATAAAAGAAACTTTCCAGCATTATGCAAGTCCGTCCTCCGACGCAAGGTCGGAGGAACAAGTCGTTACGGGGTCAATTGCCCGTCAAACGGGCACGCTGACTTACGCTGACTTCACGCAGACCCGCGCAGAAATAAATTCTGCGTTAGTCCGCGTCCAGTCTGCGACTGTCCGCGTGTCAGTGTTTTTACACTGACAACGACTTCCCACGGTATTATCTTTTGTTTTTATTATTCTTAACAGATTCTCAACATACTCTCAGGACCGAGTCAGTATGTATGCATATAAAATAATTCAAACAGATAAGACTTCACCGTTATTAGCCACTTTTTCAATCCGCCTCTCGGCGGAAAGTAGCAGGCCCTTACGGGCTACTAGAAGAGACTCCCTTCAAGGGTCAACGGGTGCAGTAGATAGGAGACCAACCTGTCTCACGACGGTTTGAACCCAGCTCACGTAACTTTTTAATTGGCGAACAGCCAAACCCTTGGCAGCTTCTCCACCGCCAGGATAAGTT
This sequence comes from Candidatus Nomurabacteria bacterium RIFCSPLOWO2_01_FULL_42_20, assembly GCA_001785965.1. Classification (GTDB taxonomy): domain Bacteria; phylum Patescibacteriota; class Minisyncoccia; order Phycocordibacterales; family CAZVEC01; genus 2-01-FULL-42-20. The sequence continues at coordinate 109 of MFVF01000021.1, read as the reverse complement.
GCATATTTGTCACATATTACTATGTGTATAGACTATATCTTCATCCTTTAAAAAGTTCATTTAAAGGAGACCAGCGTATTATAGCGGTGTGATCGCAATATCAAGTATC
>MFVF01000020.1:6981-7123 GCA_001785965.1 Candidatus Nomurabacteria bacterium RIFCSPLOWO2_01_FULL_42_20 | reverse complement strand
TCTTCCTGAAGCCCGGCAAAAATTGCCAGAGAAATCAGGTAAAGTAGTGTTTTTTTCATATATTTAGTTTTTAATTAAAACGGTTTACAAATGATGAATTAGCCTAATTTTACATATATTGATAGTTCTGTCAACTCTTTAC
>MFVF01000020.1:6732-6874 GCA_001785965.1 Candidatus Nomurabacteria bacterium RIFCSPLOWO2_01_FULL_42_20 | reverse complement strand
AAATTCTCTTTTTGGGGGTGTCTCGCAGGCCGACGGGCCGAGAGGCAGCGCTCTGCCAGCAGGCAGAGACAGCGACCCCCAAAAAGAGAATTTTTCCCGGACAGCTATGGTCTTGACCCAAAGGTTTTGCGGTGAATTTCGC
>MFVF01000020.1:0-6715 GCA_001785965.1 Candidatus Nomurabacteria bacterium RIFCSPLOWO2_01_FULL_42_20 | reverse complement strand
ATCATATCCAGATGCAGCTTAGTGCCGTAGCCCTTGTGAATTTCAAAACCATAATCCGGGAATTTTTTAGCGAGCCGGCGCATATGCCGATCGCGCGAGACTTTGGCAATAATTGAAGCCAGGGCGATAATTTTCACTTTTTCATCGCCCTTAATTATTGTTTTTTGGTCTTTGTATTTTGCCGGCGCCTTAAGTCCGCCGTCAAGCAAAATCAAGGCTTGACTTAAGGCGCAGTCAACCCCGACCCAGGTCGGGGTTGACTGCATTTTGTTTAAGCATCGCTCTATTCCCTTTTTGATGCATTTGGCCAGGCCGTATTTATCAATTGATGAATGTCTTATGGAAGACACGGCGTAATAAATCTTGCCTTCTTTTTTGAGTTTTTGACAAATTTTAAAAACTTCATTCCTTCTCTCTTTACTTAACTTCTTCGAGTCTTTTATTAGAAAATTGAAAATTGAAAATTGAAAATTATCTGGCAAGCAGATGCTTGCCAGAGTTATCGGTCCAGCCAAAGGACCGCGGCCGACCTCGTCGATACCAACCATGAATTGAGATTTTACTTTTTTTAACATAATTTTATCTTATCATGACGTCTGCTATAATGGCTAAGTCAGTAAATCAAGCAAGGTAAGCAAGGCAAGTAAATCAAGCTTGCTTTACTTGATTCACTTAATTTACTTGATTTACTATTATGAACAATTTTGTCCACCTTCATACTCATTCGCACTATTCCCTCCTCGACGGGCTTTCGCGCATAGACCAACTAGTCAAAACAGCCAAAGAATACGATATGCCGGCGCTCGCCTTGACCGATCATGGCAATATGTACGGGGCCATAGAATTCTACAAAGCCTGCAAAGCGGCGAGCATTAAGCCGATTATCGGAGTGGAGGCTTACATAGCGCCGCGAAGCCGGCTTGATAAAGATCCGGGACTCGACTCGAAGCGCTGTCACCTCACTCTTTTGGCCAAAAATTATACCGGTTACAAAAACTTGATGCGGCTTGTCACTATCTCGCACCTTGAAGGATTCTATTACAAGCCGAGGATGGACAAGGAAATTCTGAAAACTTATCACGAGGGCATAATCTGCCTGTCCGGCTGTCCGGCCGGAGAACTGGCAAGGACGCTAGAGAACAATAATTACGAAAAAGCGAAAGAGGTCGTCAAGGAACATCAAGAAATATTCGGGAAAGAAAATTATTTTCTTGAACTTATGTCCAAAGATTCCGTCCCGGGCTCGGAAAATGTCAAAAAAGGCGTTCTGGCTCTCTCAAAAGAATTCAATATTCCGATCGTCGCCACTCAAGATTCCCATTATCTCCACGAGGATGATAAAGAAGCGCATGAAACGCTTCTCATGGTCAACACCGGCGCTCAAGAAAGGGAAAAGAAATTCACTTTCGGTAAAGAAGATTATTCTTTCATCAGCCCACAAAAAGCTCTGGAAGCGTTTGGAGACATGCCGGAGATTTTGGAGAATACTCTGAAAGTGGCTGATCTGGTAGATATAGACATACCGCTCAATCAATGGATTTTCCCCAAATACGAAATTCCAGCTGGAGCAAATTATGACGACGAATTAAAAAAGAAGGCCTATCGGGGCTTGGAGCAAAGAGACTTGCCAAAGACAAAAGAAAACTTGGCCCGAATAGATTACGAGCTCGGTGTTATTAAAGAAAAAGGTTTTGCTCCTTACTTTTTGGTCGTGGAAGACCTGCTTGCATTCGCCCGTGAAAACAGGATTCTTTCTAATACTCGAGGCTCGGCGGCCGGCTCGCTCGTCTCTTATCTCCTCTACATTACGACTGTCGATCCGATGAAATTCAAGCTACCTTTCGAACGCTTCATGAATCCAGAACGCCCTTCGCCGCCGGATATTGATGTAGACTTTGCCGACAACCGCCGGGAAGAAGTTATTGAGTACGCTAAAAAAAAATATGGCGAAGACAAGGTCGCCCAGATTGGAACCTTCGGCACCATGATGGCCCGCGGGGCCGTCCGCGACGTGGCGCGCGCGCTCGGCTATCCGTACGCCGTCGGCGACCGGCTTTCAAAAATGATCCCCGCGGGCTCGCAAGGATTTCCAATGACCATTGATCACGCCATGAAGCTTGTTCCGGAACTCAAAGAAATTTATGAAAAAGAAGCCGATACGAAAAGAATCATTGATCTGGCCAAAAAACTGGAACGCGCGGCGCGGCACATCTCGGTCCACGCCGCCGGCATAGTCATCGCGCCGGAACCTCTTTATAACTACACTCCTCTCCAGCACGATCCGAAGGGCGGCAAGATCATCACTCAATACGATATGTACGCGCTTGATCCGAACGTTGCCGGAGATTCGGTCGGGCTTCTTAAAATGGATTTCCTCGGCATCCGCAACTTGACAAGCCTCGAAGAAACGATCGACCGAATTCATAAAATCCGCGGGATTAAGATCGATCTCCAAAAACTGCCCTTGGACGATAAAAAAACTTTCGAGCTTGTTTCGCGCGGGGAGACAGAAGCAATTTTCCAGCTTGGTAGTTCCGGTATGCGGAGCTACCTCAAGGATCTTAAGCCGAGTACTATCCATGACATCAACGCGATGGTGGCTCTATACCGTCCCGGCCCAATGCAATTCATTCCGGAATATATTCGCCGCAAACATAATCCAAAATTGATCAAATACCTTGATCCGGCCCTTGAAAAAATTCTTGAGTCAACTTACGGGATCCTTGTTTACCAGGACGATCTCTTAATGATTGCCCGGGAGCTAGCCGGCTATAGCTGGATCGAAGCTGACAAATTAAGAAAAGCGGTCGGCAAAAAAATTCCTAAAGAAATGGAAAAGCAGAAAGAGCGCTTCATAAAGAGCTGTGTTGAAACAAACAATTGGAGCTGGAAAAAAGCGACAGAACTTTGGACTTGGATTGAGCCCTTTGCCGCTTACGGCTTCGGCAAGGCCCATGCTGTGAGCTACGGCAACGTTGCTTATCAAACGGCTTATTTCAAAGCTAATTACCCGGCCGAATACATGACCGCAGTCTTAACCACTGAATACGGCGATATGGAAAAAACAGCCGAGCTCGTCGCCGAGTGCAAGCGCATGGGCTTTCAAGTTCTGCCGCCTGATGTCAACGAAAGCTTCTCGGATTTCACGGTTGTGCGCGAGGATGAAAAAATTACAAAGCCGCCTTCGCCAAAGGCTTCCTCCGACGCTAAAGCTTTGGCGGACAGATCGGCGAGCCGAGGCAAAATCCGCTTTGGATTACGCAGCATTAAAAACCTCGGTGAAGAGATTGGTAAGGCAATTATCCGAGAGCGCAAGCAAAAAGGACGGTTTAAATCCGTGGCTGATTTTTTAGAAAGAGTGAGGCATAAAAATCTGAATAAAAAATCGCTCGAAGCGTTAATTATGTCCGGAGCGATGGACGACTTCGGCGAACGCGGCACCCTCACTCTAAACATCGAAGAGTTTTTGGAATACAATAAAAATATAACGCGGCAGAGCGATAATCAAGTTTCGCTTTTCGGCGCGCTTGGTGAGACAAATCTGCCGGCCCTTAGATTAAAGGAAGCGCCGGGGGCGACTATGGAGCAAAAATTAGCTTGGGAGCGCGAGCTCTTGGGCCTTTATATTTCCGGCCATCCCTTGGACAAGTGGAAAGATGTTTTGGATAAAAGCAATATCAGCATAAAAAAAATAAAAGATTCTTTCGGGAACAACATGGAAGTTTCAATCCTCTGTATTATTGAAGAAATAAAACACATCATTACCAAAAATAACGAGGGGATGGCCTTTATAAAATGCTCCGATATGACCGGGTCAATCGAGACAGTCGCCTTCCCGCGCGTCCTCAAAGAAGCAAGCGGCGTGCTTCAAATAAATAAACCTGTTATTGTGAAAGGCCGCGTCTCCCTCCGAAACGGCGAAAAAAGTCTCATCATCGAAAAAGTCAAAAGCGCCTAGTCTCCCCCGTCAAGGAGCCTCCTTGACGGGGGTATTTTCTAGAAAATACTCGATAAAATCTTTAAAATCACTTACTTCGCTGAAATAATCAGGAATATCATCGAATGCCAGTATTTTTCTCTCAGGTCTGTTCTTTCTTAAGAAATCTAAAAAGCTTGAATATTCATAACTACTTAAAAACTCTTTGGTTTTTTTGAGATCTTTTATCCCATTTTCTTTCCACTTTGAATCAATAAGCTTAACTGGATTGAGATGAATGTAAGCAAAGAGGTACCTAAAATAATTATCATCATTTATATGTTCCGACTTAAATGGTCTTGTAAATAAAGCTCCGCTCCGTTCATATTTTTTATTAAAATGCATTGAATATGCGGTTAGCAATTTTTTCATAAAAATTGATATTCCTCCCGGCCGGATCTCTTTTAAAATCAAATGAAAATGATTCGGCATCAGACAATAGGAAATTATTGAGACCAGTTTATTTTTTGTAGGAATTTCGAATAATTTATAAAGATCTTTCTTGCTTATCTTTCCCGTCAAGGAGCCTCCTTGACGGGAAGTTTTGCCAGCCATTCGGGCCTTAAGTTCCAGAGAACGAAAAAGTTTTGAGAGGTGAATATTTTCTGTAGAGTTACATAAATAAAGAAGTAGACTAAATCTAAAATAGTCATTGCTATTCATGAATGTTTTTCTTTTTTCTGTGCCCCGGCTGTATATATGATAGTATTCATTTTCAATAAAAGCGATATATCTTTGCATCCAATAATTATATGCTCTCTAAAAAACCCCGTCAAGGAGCCTCCTTGACGGGGTTTTTTGGCTAAAATTCGGGCTAAAATTCGCCGAGAAGGCGGTTTATGTAGGCTCGGGTTAAAAAGTCAAGAAAACCGGAGCTGACAACTTGCCCAACGACTGCCGGGTTTTGCTCGGCAATGAATTCCTGAAAACGGCGCAAGGCGGATTCGGTCCTTTGACCGAACAGTTTGGTTTCTTGGCCAGAGGCGCCGGGGCCTTCCTCGGCCACCGCAAATCCTTGCTGATTCAAAAACTTTTGAAGATTTTGGACATCAGGCCCGCTGTCGCCGAATCCTAAATTTCGCTGAAACTCTTTTATTTTTTCTTGAGAATACTCGCTTTCTTCACTCTTGCGGTCAGCAAGCACCTTTTGGGTTTTAGGACCAACGATACAGTCGGCAATAAGGCTGTTGGCGCTTTGGAATTGTTTGAGAGAGCTACACGTCTTCGGCCCGAAAATGCCGTCAATGGGCCCTGGATTAAAGCCCTGGCTCAAAAGGAGAATTTGAAGATCTCGGACCTGATCGCCTCTGGCGCCCTGCGTGATTAACTGCGATGTGACAGCAAAAACTTGGCCTGATCCATTTTGCTCCTCGCCACTGCTTGCGGCCAGAAACAGAGTTGATGTTTCAGTTTGAATTGGAGAGAAGAGGGGTGGTGAGATAACTGGGGCAGTGGCCGATAGAAGGATATAGCTGCCGCTGGTTGATCGTGATGGTGATGGTGATGGCGGCGGCGTTGTATCGACGGCAAAGGCGAGGACGTTTAACGTACTGCTGTCGTTGTCGGCGCCATCAGTGACCTTGATGGTGCAGTTAGAATAAGTTCCATCGGCGAGAGTACCATAGGTCACAGTATTATTTCCCACTGAAGCGGTACTTGGCAAAGCCGTTCCGCAAGAACCACCGTAGGTAATATTTCCAGCTTCAGTCGAACTGAAAGTATAGCTTGGGGTTGTGTCATTGGAGAGAGCCGGAACAGCGGTAACTTCCGTTAACTGTGGGATAGTTATGTCATAAATTATATTCAAGGTGGTGAGCAGGTTTGCATTGCCGGCATCATCATGCGCGACAGCCGCCGGAATAGTTATTGTAATCGAGCCCTCGCTGGGAGCAGTGATATTGAAGGTATAACTTGTTCCGCTGCCGGCAAAAGTTGTCACACTTCCGGAGCTAAGAGTTACATCGGTTGAAGCAAAGTCAGCAACGCTTGCGCTGAACGTGACTCCGACCAGTATTGGAGCGGTATTTGTGAGACTCGGCGCTGTTATATTTAAAGTAAGCGCGGTTTTATTTATGTCATAAACTTCCCCGCTTGCAAACGGAACATTAGACAAATTATTGCTCGCCGCATCAGTTATCGTGGCGGTGTTTGGAACATCAAGACGAATCGTGCCATTGCCCATGCCGGTATTGACAGCAACCGTAACAGAAGAGCCTGAAGGAGCGCTAACGGAAGTGATAGAGGCACCGGAGACTCCCGTGGTCGTCAAAGAAAAGTCGTTGGTTGCAATGCCGGAAACTGATTCGGAGAAAGTAACGGTGAAATTAATACTCTCGGCGTTGGTGGGCGTTGAATTGGCGCGAGTGATAGAAGAGACAGTTGGCGGCGTGCCATCGTATACAATTGAGAATTGACTGGCCGCAGTGTTGCCATTGCCGGCAGAATCAGCTGCGGCACCTCCACCCACATCAACTGTAACTGCTCCATTAGCGGTTGGCGTCACATCGAACGTGTAGGCCGTTCCACTTCCCAGTAGATTAGACGCGGTACCATTGCCGACAGTGATATCACTTAGAGCAAAGCCGGTTACCGACTCAGAAAAAGTGGCGGCCACGGGAATGGGCGAGGTATTTGTTGGATCAGGAGCTCCAGAGGTAAGGGAGACAGATGGGGCCGTAGTATCAATCGTAAATGAAGTGACGGCAAGCGGCGTGCTTACATTGCTGGCCGCGTCTGTGA
>MFVF01000019.1 GCA_001785965.1 Candidatus Nomurabacteria bacterium RIFCSPLOWO2_01_FULL_42_20 | reverse complement strand
AAGTTCAAGCACATAATTTCCATTTTTATTTATGATTTTAAACAAAGCCTTTTCCGGAATATTGCCGCCCAAAACTGCATTTGGAATTAATTTGGAAATCCAAGTGGTTGTCGTTGTTTTTCCTCTTGTACCGGTAATTCCGATATATTTGAATTTACCGATTTTTTTCTTAAGCAGTTCCAAAAAAAGGGTAAGATCATTTTCAGTATCTTTCTTGTGCTTTTTTGCCAATGTAATCCACGGACTTTTAAAAGGTACTGCCGGATTAAAAATAACAAGGTCCGCGCCTTTAAAATCTTCTTTGTTGTGTCTACCTAAGACAAATTTGATTTTTGAAAAATTCTTTATTTTTTTAATTGTGTTTTTAAGTTCCTTTTTTGTCTTGAGATCCGTAATAGTGAGTTTGGCTCCATTTTTGACAAGAAAATTGGCGGTTGCCAGACCGCCTCCCAAAATTCCCAACCCTACTAATAATATTTTTTTACCCCGCAGAAAATCCATACTATTTCGCGGCTTTTAATTCTTTTTTCTTTTTGGTCGGACTTTTTTTGGACAAAACATTCACTTTTTTCCCTTCAATCACTTTTTGGCTGATTAGGAAATTATGAACCGTGTCTGAAGTCTTGGCGCCCACCTTTAGCCAGTGCTTCGCCCGCTCCGCGTCTATTTTAAACTCACCCGCTTTAGGATTATAAAAGCCGATGTTTTCAACATAATTTCCGGTCTTAGAGCTTCGTTTGGAGTCAGTCACAATCACCCGAAAATGCGGGTCATTTTTGCGTCCAGTTCTTTGCATTCTTATTGTAAGCATGAATTTATGCTAGCAAAATCCCAACCTCTCGTCAACTGGAATTTATGAATAATCGTATCGCTTGCGGTGATGCAGTTATTCATCCCGTGAAATAATTTTTATGATACAATTTTTTTAAATTTCTCTCCATCGGCTAATTCGTGCGAATTAGCCGATTGAAAACATGAATTTTATAAATCCATTTTTATAAAGTATAAATTATAAAAAACAAACCGAAACTAAATTTTAAAAATAATATCTTTAGCCATCTGTGAAAGTTCCGGCGAGATAGAATAGAATGCCTCTAAACTTCTTTGCTCCTTTGTTAAAATGTCCACAGCCAAAAGAATTGCTAAATGCCTAGATGTTGATTTGAATGAAAGCTTAATTTTTTCAGCAATACTGCCCACATTGGCTTCTTTTTTACTTTTCAGATATTTTAATATTTCAAGACGCCTTTTATTTGCAAGTGCTTTTAATATTTTTTCAAATTCTCTCATAATTTTTATTATATACTAAAAATTATATTCCTGCATTGGCTAATTCGCACGAATTAGCCGTGGATTAAAACTATGCTTTAGTCCACGGTATTGTGTTATAATGAATTCATGGAAAACGCTAAATTTACAGGACCAAACAAGGAATCTCTTGAATTTCAGAACTTAAATAAAAAACGTCTGCATATTCTTGAATTTGTCAAAAACGGGCTCGAAAATTCAAAAGAGATATTATCAGCAAAAGCTTATGGGTCTTGGATGTATTCAGAAAAATCAAGGGATTTGGATATTTTCGTGATAATTCCAAGCAATGAAGGCATCGTCGATCCAAATACTTATCACCACCTTAGTTCTTTGCGAAAAAATTTATGCGAGCAAACCAAACAAGATGTTGACTTGGTGCCTCATACACAGGATGAAATAAAAGACCATAGATCAACCCTTTATTACCCCAGATATAATCCATCTCTAGTTTCGGGCAAGAATCTTAAGGGAAAAACCGAAATAGAGCCTGTCTTTAATAAAAATGATAAATTTGATTATGGGGATTTAAGCGCCTATATCTTGCTCGATAATAGAACTATCTGTCGAAGGCAATTGATTAGATCTTTTAATGAATCGGAAGGCAAAATATTTGTAAGTAAAACTTTACATGGCCCCGGTAATGCCTTAACTTATTATTCATGCAAACAAAAAATACCATATCTACTCTCCCCTTCTGATTTGTCAGGGTCATTAAAAGCTTTTGATGAAATTTACAAAGTTAACTCAAGCCCGGCAATAGAATTCTTTTCTTATTGCAAAAAGAAATTGGATTTTGAAAAAGCGCTTGTTTTACTGAAATGGTATGAGCATCTTGTCCAATTAGTGCTTTATGGCGAAAAATATGCTAATAATTATCAAAAATATTGTTTGGAAATTAAAAACCTTGATTTAGAAAAATGAAAAAAATAGATTTACATAACCACTCTAATTATTCTGATGGCGAAAGTTCATTTCAAGAATTGCTTGATCTTGCTATTGAAAAAAAAATAAGCTTTTTTTCAATTACCGATCATAATTACATTTCTCCTGAGCAAGATAAATTTAGAGCTCTTGCCGAAAAAAAAGGTATTTTTTTTATTCAGGGTATAGAAGTATCGTGCATTGACAAAGAAACTGGCCAGTCCCTGCATATTTTAGGTTATTCAAATTCTTTCAAAATTGAAAAAATAAATGAGGCCCTAGATCATATTATCCAGGGCTACAATAATCGGGCTAAAAAGATAATTGGAAAACTTAATAAAAAATATGGGGCTGATTTTAATTTTGAAAAAATAAAAAATGAGACACTGGCTGTTTATGTAAGCCGCAATCATCTAATAAAAAAGCTTTCGGAATTTTTAGGCAATAAATTATCTCAAAAAGAGCTCTTGCAGGAAGTTTTTATTGAAGAAGATAATTCTTGGATGCCAGATTCATTTGAGGCCATAAAAATCATTCACAAATATAGAGGTATAGCTGTTTTAGCCCATCCAGGAAATATTATTAAAAAAGATCGCTTTGAAGAATTAATTGCCAAACTAGTTAAAAACGGTCTAAAAGGAATAGAAGTCTATTATCCTAAACACAATGAGGTTGTTGTTGAAATATTAAAAAATACTTCGAACAAATTTAACCTTATTCAAACAGGCGGTAGTGATTGGCATGGCCAAAGTTTTTCAAAAAAAGAAATTGGGATAGATGCGCCGGACGAAATTTATTCCAAACTACAAGAAATTTTTAAAAAATAATTATACACTATGTCAAAATAAAGGCGATAGCAGTAATTATGATATACGTACAGGATAGAGGGAATATAAAAAGAATATATAAGATTAAACTAAAACATAATCAATAGTTCTTTGATTCAAATCGGCGTCTTTGACTTTAATTTTAAGCTTATCGCCGATCCGGTATTTTTTCCTTGTCTTTTTGCCTATGACCGACAACTCTTTCTCATTATAAATATAAAAGTCGTCCCCCAAATCGCGCAGGCGAATCAAGCCTTCGCACTTCGTCTCAATCTCTTCAACATAAATGCCCCAATCCGTCACTCCGGTAATAACTCCTTCATATATTTGGCCGATGCGTGAAGACATATATTCCACCTGCTTGTATTTAATAGAGGCCCGCTCCGCGTCCGCCGCGAATTTTTCCCGCTCCGAGGCAAAGGCGGACATTTTCTCGTAGTCTTTCCAGGCATCCGCGCTGATTTTGTGTCCTTCTAGTTTTCCATACAGAAGCCGATGCACCATAAGATCTGGATAGCGCCGGATTGGGCTAGTGAAGTGAGTGTAGTGCTTGAAAGCCAGCCCATAATGCCCGACATTCTTAGTCGAGTAGACGGCCTTTTGCATGGAACGCACAATCATCGTCTGAATCATGTCTTTTTCCGCCTTGCCCTCCAATTTCTCCAAGAGCTCGTTCAAATCATAAGAAGAAACCTTGTCTCCTTGCTTTGATTTTATATGGTAACCCAATTTTTTCAAAAACAAAATCAGATTTTCAATTTTTTCCCTATCCGGCAGATCATGAATGCGATAAACAAAGACCTGACTTCCGGCGCGGGACATAAATTCAGCTATCTTGCGATTAGCCAGAAGCATAAATTCTTCCACCAGTTTATGCGTATCGCCGCGGACTTTTTTGATAACTTTGAGCGGCGCGCCATGAGGATCTAAAATAAATTTAACTTCCTCTTGGTCGAGCGATATCGCCCCGCGCTCAAATCTTTCTTTTTTAAATTTCTTGGCCAAATGGTTTAAGATATTTAACTCTAAATGAAATAGTCCGTGCTTTTTGTCCAAAATACCCTGCGCCTCCTCGTAAGTAAAACGCTTGTCGGAATGAATAATAGTTTTGCCGAACCATTCTTTTTTCACATGGCCGTCTCGAGTTATGACAAAAACCGCGCTCATGGACAACCGGTCAACATTCGGTTTCAAACTGCAAAGATCATTCGATAGAATCTCCGGCAGCATTGGAATCGTCCGGTCAACTAAATAGACCGACGTCCCGCGTTTGTAAGCTTCCTTATCAATATGATTCCCAAGTCTGACAAAGTGAGAAACATCGGCAATGTGCACGCCTATCTCCAAATCGCCATTTTCTAATTCTAAAATAGAGATGGCGTCGTCAAAATCTTTGGCATCCTCCGGATCAATGGTAAAAGTCGGCACGCCGCGCAAATCGCGGCGCTTTTCCAATTCCTTTTCCAAGATTTCATAGCCTTCCAGTTTGCGAGCCTCTTCATTTACCGCCTTCGGAAAAAAAGCCGAGAAGCCGCGCTCAAGCGCAATCCCGCGCATCTCGGCATTATTCTCCCCCTTCTTGCCCAAGATCTCAATTACCTCGCCTTCCGGGGACATTTTAGAATCTTTCCAAGAAATAATTTGCGCAAAAATTTTTTGGCCCACTTTCGCGCCATTTAACTTGTCTTTCGGGATAATAATATCAACATACATTTTCGGATCGCTCGGAACAAGAAAATAAATCCCTTTTTCCTCTTCCAGGACGCCCGAGAAGCCGGCCTTGGCCCGAGCAATAATCTCAATAATTTCCCCGCACTGCGATTCCCCTTTGCGCTTCGGATGAAGCAGGACTTTTACTTTGTCGCGATGGAGTCCAGTGTTTAAAAAAGAAGGATCAATTTCAATATCATCTTGCTTGCTGTCAGGTACGCGAACATAGCCTGTGCCCTTGCCGGAAATTGAAAGAGAGCCTTCTATATATTGAGGATGAGTTTTCTTCATCAACATAGATTAGCATGTTATAATCAAAAAGTTAACAATGTCAGGTAAAATTTTAAAATATTTTTTGTGGATAATCGGAGCCGTCATAATCGGTATTTTTACTAGTTATGGAATTTGGGCTCTGGGAGATTTGGTCTTCTTAAAGCCTGTCATTTATCAGTCAGGCCTGGCTGAAACCATCGCCGCTGGACCCAAAACCCCGATCTATAAAATAAGTGGCACTTCTTCCTATTACGTCAGAGACAAGAATAAAAAATTGAAGCTCTCGGCCGGAGCCATGGTGGTCGGCGACATAGAGAGCGGCGAGATTATTTTCAGCCGAAATAAAAATATTCGTTATCCAATAGCTTCGGTCTCGAAACTCATTACCGCTCTCGTCGCCCGCGACATGATCCGGGACAAAGATGTCATCGCTAATGCCGTGGAAAAAACTTGGGCCGTCTATGGACACGGTGGCGCCGTAAAATCAAGAGAAAATATCGAGGTGGCCGACTTTCTCAATCCCCTTCTTCTGCAGTCAAGCAATAAAGTAGCCGAGATACTGGCCGATACCGCCGGCTTCGCCCAATTCATCCGGCTAATGAACGACCAAACGCTCGCCTTGGGCATGACGGCGACCATACTCGAGGAACCGAGCGGCTTGTCCGCCCAAAATAAAAGCACCGCCGATGATCTTTTTCGGCTTGCTATTTATTTGGGTAATTCGCGCCCGGATATTTTAAAAATCACCCTCAAAAATAAAGAAGAATCTTTAGGCCGGACATGGTTTAACACCAGCCGCTTCCTTTCCGGCTACGGCTACCTTGGCGGCAAGACCGGCTATACTGATGCCGCGAAATATACCCTGCTCTCAATTTTCGAAGTCAAAATCGGCTCCGAAAGGAGAAATATCGCCATCATTTTACTTCAAAGCTCCGACCGCCCCGGCGACGTCAATCGAATAATAAACTATCTCAAAGACAACATTATTTACAAAAAATCCCTCGCGGTCTTCCCAGAAAGTTTTCCTCAGCTCCTCGGAGAAGGGTCTGACCCTCCTCCGCCTCCAAAAGAGACTGCCCTCGTCAAGCTTCCGATACAATCAGGTCCTAATAAAGAAGAAAGCAAAGAAGAAATCCCTTGCCCTAAATCCTACCCGGAGGTCGCGGACATGTCTTTATTTAATGTCAGCCGAGAAAATTCGCTCCGCGATTATGTTCCGAAAAATCTGATTTCGCTTTCTAAAAATATTACCAACGGGCTTTCCTTCTGCCTAGAGAGGGAAACGGCCGAAGCGCTTAGCCAAATGCTAAAGGCCGCTTCAAGCGACGGGCTAATTATGGCCGTAACCTCGGCCTACCGCGCGGTCAAGATTCAAGAAGGTCTTTATAACAATGCCGGCGAAAAAAACAGCGGCGAGTACTTGCTGATCGCGGCGCCGGAACATTCCGAGCATCAGCTCGGCACGACGGTTGATCTTACCGGTCATTCCATCAGCTATGAAAAAACAACTTTCTTTTTTGAAGACTCGCCGGAATACGCCTGGCTAGAAAACAATGCTGACAAATTCGGCTTTGTTCAAAGTTATCCAAAAGGCAAAGAAAACATCACTGGCTACCAAGCCGAGCCTTGGCACTGGCGCTATGTCGGCCCGGAAATCGCTCAAAAAATAAAAGAGTCCGGGATAACAATAGTTGAATTTCTCTCCGATCAATCAACAGAGATAGGCGGGTGACTCTCTGTTAAAAAGTTAAAAACTATTATCTCGTTATCCAAGCTATAGCAATGTTAATGAGATACTAGTTTTTATGTTTTTTATGTGAGGAAATAAAAATGCCCTGTCTTTCAACAGGGCTACCCTTGCGGGATTTTTTATTATCTAACAATTAATTTTCCTGCATTCTCTCCCACTTTATAAAAGTACAAACCCGGAGATAAGTCCGTTACCTCAAGTTTGTTTACTCCCGGAACCAGCGTCTTCTCCGCCACAACTTCACCCAATATATTAGAGAGCGTTAACTCCCCTTTATCTTGAGTTTCAATCGTAACGAAATCCGTCGCCGGATTCGGGAAAACTTTTACTTCTCCACCTTCACCTGCCTCCTCAATGCCAGTAGCCCCCGGTATCAGAATCGGGATAGTATCCGTTGTTAGAATACTGTAATTAGTAGCCACCCCTTTATATTGGAGAGTTACATAATTGGTTCCTGGCTGAAGTGCAAGCGGCATCACAATGTCCATGCCCGTTACTGCTCCAAAAATTTGCCAATCACTCACTACGCTTCCCAAGCCCAAATTAGGATCAGGTCCCGCTTTGGTTCGGTAGGTCGCAGATATGTCATTGGATGTCAGCGTAAATGCCAACACCGGCCCTTGTGAAATACTCTCATAAGCATCCAAGTTATTCACCTGGATCGAATAAGACACAGTAGCCGCAGGAGTTGTAACAGAGTAAACATCGCTCTGACCCACTTTTCCTCCTACATTTTTAACTTTAACTCTGTAGAAGTAAGTGGTACTGGCGCTTACGTTGAAAGTGACTGAAACAATTCCATTTGTCACTCCTCCGTAAGTCCAAGCGCTGGCGGTGGGTAAGTTAGTAGAGCTAAGGCCAATCACCACTTGGTAGCTCGTGCCGGCATCAGCACATGGTCCATTATTGGAATCCCATGTTCCGGTAACAGTCAGAGATGAGCTCGTGACCTGGCTCCCCGGCAGGGGATAATCCGCGGTCGCCGTTGGATTAGCCAGCAGGGTTTGAAACTGACTTACAAGCTGGGTTGTTGCCACGGAGCTTTTGGCTTCAATGGTTAAGTCCGCTATTTCGCAACTTTGGTACCCCGTAATTGAAAAATTGAAGATACCGGGTCCAGACCCTATAGTCACCCATGCAGTTGAATCAGATAGGGTGACGGCCCGAGCTTGCGTGCTGACTCCATACCCATTTACCTGCGCTGATCCGCTTACCCCAACAGTCGTTGAAGAAAGCAATAAATCAGTTATATCAGGAGGTAAGGTTGAGACGGAGATAGTAGCCGCATTGCTTGTATCCGGACTGCCGCACTCGCCAGTCACTATGGCCACAACTGTCATTGAGTCGGAGGGCGCGCTTGGGGTGAAAGTGAAATTAGAATTTGTCCCCCAAATCGTTCCCGTAGCCACTTGCATCCATTTGTAGGTGAGCCCAGAACCCGTTGCTGAAACACTCAAAGTTGTACTCTGACCCGGATCAATCGTTACCGATTGCGGATCCTGAGTTATTAAGGCCGCAGCTTTCACCGTCAGGGTTGCCCCATTAGTGTAAGTTGACCCTTGAGCATTCATAACCAAGCACTTAAACACGCTGCCGTCATTGGCCATACTGACCACAACAGAATACGTGCTGTCAGTTGCTCCGCTTATCGGTATGAGGTCTTCATACCACTGATAAGTGAAGCTACTTGGATTGCCGGTGGCACTGCAGGTGAATGTTGCAGTAAGTCCTTCGCACTTACTTTGACTAACCGGTTGCAGAGTTATGCTTGGCGGGCCAAGGGTTATAATTTGCAAATCACTTCCCGGATGGATAATCATAAAAAATGATGTTCCGAATCCGTTAAACGCATAATTGATAGAATGCATTGTTCCCCCTGTAAGCCCGCTGAAAGCAATCGCCAATACTCCGGCGGTGTCATTAATTGCAAATGGCCCGATTGAACTATAGTTACTTCCATTAACGGGGCCAGAACCTGCAACATAATCAATACGAACACTTGCCGGCAAATTTGCTGAAACTAAACCGCCATAAACAAACTTCACGCTATCTATGGTTGTTGTTCCAACCGTCAGGTTGGTTGTATCAAGCGAATGGGTAATTTGAGCAAAAGACGCGGAGATGGCGAACATTGTCGCCAAAATCCCAGAAAAAATTAATTTTTTCATTTTTTATTAGTTTTTATGTCCCCCCTTTCGGAAGAACTGGTTTACAAATAACATTATTTATCTGGCAAATAATAGCATTATGCACTAATATTGTCAAGCGAATTATTTAAAGAGAAAACACCCCGTTTTGCGGAGTGTTTTCTATTGTCTTTGTTTTGCATCTATAAGCCGAATTCTGTACCATCTCGCCTACGGCGAGAACACTGATCAACGCTGATCTGACGCTGATCAACGCGGATGAAATTCATCTGCGAAAATCTGCGTGTATTTTTATCTGCGTAAATCCGTGATCTTGTCGTAGACAAGATAGCGATAGTTATTTATCTGCGATCAATGTTACCACTGACCTGAAGCGGCACCCTCCCCGCCACAACTTTGCAGATGTTGGCGGGGAGTACGGCCTTGCACGTAGATAGGAATTTTGCCGTTTCACTTTCTACATTACTGTAGAACTACGCCCCTCGATTACTCTCGGGGCGATTATTTTCTCTCGAAAATAATCGTCTCTGCTCGCATCCCTCTCCGACCAAGGTCGGAGGATGGGTATTACCCACTACCCTCTTACACAAAAAATTATGTACGTGTTCGGACTTTCCTCTCCGACCTGGGTCGGAGCAACTATCCGATGCAAAACTGATTTCAGTATATAACCAAAACCAAGATATTGCAAGCCCTTGACGACTTTTGTGCCTTGTGATAAGGTAGTGAAACTACGTAATAAGAAGTAGCTTAAGGCAATATCTTGACAAAATCAGGATATATTGTTACAATTAAGGCACATTAGTAATTAAAGCGCTTAGAGTTATTTTCCGCCAGAGGCGGATCCGCCTCTGGCGGAGAGGATAACTAAGGGCGCTATAAAAATATTATGAAAAACATTATAAATAATAAAATAATTTTGGTCGGATTGCTTGCTTTGGCGATGATTTTGCCCGGCGGTTTTGTTTTGGCTCAATCAGCAACCCCATCTGTCAGCTATCCATCGCCTGCAGCTACTAGTATTACAGCTAGTTCTGCGACTTTAAATGCTGACGTTAACCCAAATGGATCTTCAACCAATATTTCTTTTGAGATTCAGGGAATTGGGACCATTGGGCCTTGCTCACAAAATATCGGTTTCGGCTCATCTAGCGTTTCCGTCACCTGTCCGGCTTCTGGCTTGGCTTCAGGCACTGTTTATTCTTTCCGAGTTATTGCCATAAATGGTAATGGCGGAACTAACGGCCAATATCAGAATTTTTCTACCACTCCAATCAATAAACCGTCGGTCAGTGGCGCAGCTGCTTCAAGCATCACTCAAACCTCAGCCACAATAAGCGCGCAAGTTAATCCAAACGGATCCTCAACCAATATCTGGTTTGAAGCTTCTAATAGCTCCGGTCCTCTTAGCCCGCAGAATATCGGTAGCGGCTCGTCTCTAGTTACTGTCAGTCATAGCCTAACTGGTCTGGCGGCTGGCACTGCATACACTTTCAGAGTTGAAGCCATAAATGAAATCGGCAGCTCCTCAAGCGGCATTGTCACATTCACCACTTCTGCCGCCTCAACCCCAACTACTTCCGCTCCTTCCATCACCACTTCTTCTGCTTCAAGCATTGATGAAGATTCGGCTACCTT
>MFVF01000018.1:34367-35975 GCA_001785965.1 Candidatus Nomurabacteria bacterium RIFCSPLOWO2_01_FULL_42_20 | reverse complement strand
GACAAAGTCGGAGCTATTTTGATGGTAGATATGTCGCATTTGTCGGGCTTGGTGGCAGGCAAAGTTTATCCTTCGCCATTTTCCACCAAAGGTGGACAAGCCTTAGCTGACGTTGTCACTACGACTACTCATAAGACACTGCGCGGTCCGCGGGCCGCATTGATTTTTAGCCGTAAATTAAAAATTAAAAATTCTCCGCCGAAGGCGGATCCGCCTTCGGCGGAAAAATCCAAAACTCGAAATCCAAAATCAACACTTGCTGACTTGATTGATAAGACGGTTTTTCCCGGTCTCCAAGGCGGACCGCATTTGAACCAAATCGCGGCGGTGGCGGTGGCCCTAAAAGAGGCGATGAATCCGAAGTTTAAAAAGTATGCCAAACAAATAATAAAAAATGCCCATGCCCTCTCTGGCGAGCTTGGTCGCCTAGGCTGGCGGATAGTATCGGGCGGCACCGACACTCATTTGCTTCTCGTTGATACATGGTTGAATGGAAACGGCATAGGTGGTGCGGAGGCAAGCGATCGATTGGAGAGGGCCGGAATTATTGTGAATAAAAATGCCATTCCTTTTGATACGCGCAGTCCAATGGATCCTTCCGGAATAAGATTAGGCACCGCCGCCGAAACCACCCGTGGCAAAAAAGAAAAAGATTTCATAAAAATCGCAAGACAAATTGACAAAATATTGAGGAAATAAAAAAGCCGCACTATATTTTTTACTCTTTACATTTTTAAAGATTTATGGTAATATCCTGGCGGATTGTTTAACCTAAATTTTTGAAAAATGAAAAAAAATGCAGGTACTAAAAAAAGCTGGATTTATGAGCTCAAACTGCCTAAGATAGTTACAAGGCAGCATGTCAAGGGCATCCCGCAGACATTGGAAGCACTGAAGGGTCATCTTGATTTTCTCAAATCCTTCGGGAAGGCTGGAAAAAAAGAAGTTCCCCAGCCACCGAATCTTCTTTTCTACGGCGCGCCGGGGGCAGGTAAAACATTTTTAGCCTGCTTGCTGGCTACGGAGTCAGGGGCAAAATTTGTCCCTGCGCTGGAGGCGCCATATACCAAGTGGAATGCGGATTCCATTGAGAAAGTTTTTGACGATTGTTGTCATTGGGTAAATAAAAACAAAAAATCGCTTATCCTTTTTTGGGATGAATTCGATGCAATTGCAAAAAAGAAAAATCGTCAAAACATATCAGTTATGGAAGCTACTATGGTCAGCCAACTTCTCTCTCAACTTGATGGCCACATGGAGAAGACCCCCGGATTGGTTGTTATTGGCGCCACCAATAACATTGATGAAATAGAACCAAGTATTTACAGGGCCGGCCGACTGAAGACAGTTCCTTTTGATGAACTGGATGAAGAAGGCATGTTATTTATACTGAAGGAACTTGCAAAAGATGCAGGATTGCCAGAAAGTTTTGATTATCAAACTGTCGCAGAGATGCTGTCCGGAGAGACGGCTTCGATGGCGGCGCAGATAATCAATCGCACCTGTTTCCCAAGTGCGCTAGGGTCTAAGACGGGACCGATTACCGAAGAAGATTTTTTTCAGGCGGTGGTTGAGGAAAAAGTTGGTTTTAAAACCAATAAAATTCTC
>MFVF01000018.1:3290-34279 GCA_001785965.1 Candidatus Nomurabacteria bacterium RIFCSPLOWO2_01_FULL_42_20 | reverse complement strand
TCTTAAGTCCGCGGAAAGATAAAAAAGAATCATGGGGGAACACCCTTGCCAGAATCACCCGTGGTATACTTTCTAAAAAAGATCTAGATGACCATATAGCTATGCTCTATGGCGGGATCATTGCCGAAGAGGTCTGTGACATCGAAGGTAGTGCAGGGGCTGGGGCTGATCTTGAAGAAGCTGGATCGCTTGCCGCCTGGTGGGTCGACTCATTTATGAGAAAGCAAAGTGTTGGCCGCGCAAATCTTATTGGCATTACGGATGCCCATCATGATAGCTGGGGTTTACACCCGCTACCGACAGAGTCCCTTCGTAGAGAGTCAGAGAAGCTGATCAAGAAACTTCTTGATGCGGCGGAGAAAATGGCCTTTTCTGCGCTTAAAAAAGTGGGTAAGAAGAAAATTCTTAAACTGGCGCGTCTTTTAGAAAATAAAGACATCGTTCCGCGCAATACTTTTTTGAAGTATTGCAAGAAAGTCGGAATCAAATTCCCCTCCAAATAATTGGAGGGTTTTTTTATGTAGGGGTTTTTGTGTTAAAATAAAGAAATGATTCGTGAGAAAATTAAAAAATCGATAGAAGATGCCCTAAAAAAGCTAGAGATTGAGGCAAAAGAAATTCATCTCGAGCACCCGGAAGATTTATCTCACGGGGACTATTCGACCAATGTGGCCATGGTCCTAGCTCCCAAATCTGGCCTGAAACCATTACAATTAGCCGAAAAACTGAAATCAGACCTCAGTAAAGGGCTTCAAAAAGGGGGTTTTATAGAAAAAATAGACATAGCTGGTCCGGGATTTATAAATTTTTATCTGTCGCCGGAATTTTTTAATGAAAGTATAAAGGAAATTTTGGAGAGAAAAAGCGATTTTGGAAAAAATGATTTGGGAAAAGGTAAAAAGGTGATAGTTGAATATTCTTCTCCGAACATCGCTAAACCTTTTACTATCGGCCACTTGCGCTCGACTATCATTGGCGACTCCATCGCCAAAATTTTGGAATTTTCCGGCCATCAAGTTATTCGCGACAATCACATCGGCGATTGGGGGACCCAATTCGGCAAACTTATTGTAGCTATCAAAAAATGGGGCGATGAAAAAAAACTGAATAAAAGCAAAAACCCGGTAAAAATTCTTGTTGACCTATATATTAAATTTCACAAAGAAGTTGAAAAAAATCCCAAACTTGAAGACGAAGCCCGGGAATGGTTTAAAAAACTTGAACAGCACGACAAAGAAACTTTTAGTCTTTGGAAAAAAATAGTTGATTGGTCAATGAAAGAATTCAATCGGCTTTACGGGAGACTCGGTGTAAAGTTCGATGAGATTCTGCCCGAGAGCTTTTTTGAAGAAAAAATGCGGGAAGTTTTAGAAGAAATTAAAAATAAAAAAATAGGGCAGATGAGCGAAGGAGCGCTGGTTATATTTTTCACCGAAGAAAGTCATTTGCCGCCGCTTCTTGTTCAAAAAAGCGACGGTACAAGTCTTTACGCCACCAGAGAACTGGCCACCGATAAATATAGAAAAGAAAAGTACGGCAAAGACATCGTTATTATCAATGAAGTTGGTTCGGAGCAGAAAGAATATTTCAAGCAGATTTTTGCTGCTGAAGAAATGCTCGGCTGGTTTAAAAAAGGTGAGCGGGTGCATATTTCGCACGGCCTTTACCGATTGCCCGAAGGCCGGATGTCGACAAGAAAAGGCAATGCTGTCTGGCTTGAAGATATTGTCAATGAAGCGGTAAAGAGAGCGGGAGAGTTCAATAGAGAAGTGGCCGAGCCGGTAGCGATCGGTGCCCTTAAGTTCAATGATCTGAAAAGGGAAAGCAAAAGTGACATTGTTTTTAGTTGGGACGAAATTTTAAATCTCAAAGGCGACTCCGGCCCGTATTTACAATACACTTACGCCCGGGCGCGTTCGGTTTTACTTAAAGCAGAACAAGAAAAGATAAAGCCATCTACCATCTACCATCTACCAGCTACTGACCCAGAGCGTCTGCTTTACCGCTTCCCCGAAGTTGTAGAACGGGCGGTGCGCGAATACTCGCCGCATTATATCGCTATCTACCTTCTTGATCTGGCCAGCGCCTTCAACAGTTTTTACAATGAAATCAAAATTGTGGATAAAAACGACCCTGATTCGCCCTACAAAGTTGCCTTAACCCAAGCCGTCTCCATCATCCTCAAAAACGGCCTTTGGCTGCTCGGCATTCAAACCCCTGAAAAAATGTAATTTTTGTGCTAAAATTGGTTATTATGGCTGAAAAATCGGAACGAGCCCAAAATGAAGAAAAGATTCTGGAATTTTGGCAGGAAAATAATATTTTTGAGAAATCTTTAAAAAAAGAATCTCCTCAAGGAGAGTTTGTTTTCTATGAAGGCCCGCCGACGGCCAACGGCCGGCCGGGCATCCACCACCTTCTATCGCGGGCTTTTAAGGATGTCATTCCCCGCTACAAAACAATGAGAGGGTTTCATGTCCGCCGCAAGGCCGGCTGGGATACGCACGGATTGCCGGTTGAGCTTGAAGTTGAGCGTGAGCTCGGCCTCAAGTCTAAAAAAGAGATTGAAGAATACGGCATCGCAAAATTCAACGAGAAATGCAAACAAAGCGTCTGGAAATACAAGACCGAGTGGGAAAATTTTACGGAGCGGATCGGCTTTTGGCTTGATCAAGAAAACCCATATGTTACTTATTATCCGGAGTACATTGAGACGCTTTGGTGGATTGTGAAGCAAGTTTATGAAAAAAAACTTTTATACAAAGACTATAAAGTTGTGCCGTGGTGCCCTAGATGTGGGACCGGGCTTTCCAGTCACGAGCTCGCGCAGGGTTACCAGGACGTGAAGGATTTGTCGGTTTACACAAAATTTAAATTAAAAAATGAAAAAAATACTTATGTGTTAGCTTGGACTACCACTCCTTGGACTTTACCTGGAAATGTAGCATTGGCAGTTGGAGAAAATATTGACTATGTGAAAATTAAAACAAGTAAATCAAGCGAGGCAAGTAAATCAAGCGAGGCAAGTAAATCAAGTAAATCAAGTAAATCAAGTAAATCAAGTGGAGAATTTCTGATTTTGGCTAAGGAAAGATTGAGCCTCATCGAAGGGGAGTATGAGATAGTGGAAAAAATGAAAGGCAAAGATTTGATCGGGCTCCAATACGAGCCGCTTTACAATTTTGTCGGAGAAAATATTTCTGGTCCAGAAAAAGATAAAATAAAAAATGCTTACAAAATATATGGCGCTGATTTTGTTACTACCGAAGAGGGAACGGGAGTGGTCCATACGGCCGTAATGTACGGCCAGGATGACTTTGAATTGGGAAATAAAGTTGGCTTGCCCAAATATCATTTGGTGAATGTTGACGGCACTTTCAAAAAAGAAGCCGGATTTTTAGCCGGCCGTTTTGTGCGAGACGAAGAAACGGCCGTGGAAATAATTAAAGACTTGGCTAAGCGCGGCCTTTTATATAAAAAAGAAAAATATACTCACAGCTATCCGCACTGCTGGCGCTGTAAGACGCCTCTCATTTATTTTGCCCGCGATTCGTGGTATATCCGGATGTCTTCGCTTCGCGATAAATTGATTGAAGTCAATAACGGAATTCATTGGGAGCCGGAGCACATTAAGGAAGGGCGGTTTGGCGAGTGGCTCCGAGAAGTCAAGGATTGGGCGATTTCTCGCGAGCGCTATTGGGGGACGCCACTGCCAATTTGGCAGTGCCAAATTGGCAAATCCCAAATCCCAAATCCCAAATCCCAAACAAATTCTAAATTCCAAATCCAAAATCCAAAACCCTGTGGAAAGCAGACTGTCATTGGCTCTCTGGAAGATCTTAAGAGTTATGCTAAAAAGTCAGGCAATAAATATTTTGTGATGCGCCACGGCGAGGCGGAAAATAATGTTTTAGAAATTATGAACTCTAATCCCAAAGATATTTTTCATCTGACGGAAAAGGGCAGAAAGCAAGTGGCTGAATCAGCCGAAAAAATAAAAAGGGAAAAAATAGATTTAATTATCGCCTCTCCTTTTCCGAGGACGCAGGAAACTGTGGATATTGTTTCTAGCGTGATCGGCTATGACAGATCAAAAGTTATTACAGACAATCGCCTTAAGGAAATCAATGGAGGGAAATTTGATAAAAAATCAATTCATGATTATCACCGATATTTTTCCAGCAGGGAAGAATGCTTTTTGAAAGCTCCGCCCGGCGGTGAAAGTTATAAAGATATTAAAAAAAGAGTGGGAGAATTTTTATATGAAATCGATAAAAATTTTCAAGACAAAACTATTTTAATTGTTGCCCATGACTTGCCGGGCTGGTTGCTATTTTCGGCAGCCGAAGGAACGGTGCCTAGTGAGTGCATCCATCGCCGCGGGCAGAGTGAATTTTTTTTAAACAATGCTGAATTTAAAGAGCTTAGTTTCACGCCCATTCCCCACAATGATGATTTCGAACTTGATTTGCACCGCCCATATATTGACGAGTACCCGATTTTTTGTACCCATTCGACAGGCTCAGGGCAAGCCCCCACACCTTTTTACAAAAAGGTGTGGGGGCAAGCGTGCGGGGGAAAGATGGAAAGAGTAAAAGAAGTAATAGATGTCTGGTTTGATTCCGGCGCGATGCCTTTCGCGCAAGATCATTGGCCTTTTGAGAACCCTCCCAACCCTCCCCTTATTAAGGGGCTGAAATCTGACTTAAGTCAGATTTCAGAGGGTGAGGTGAATTTCTTGTACCCCGCCGATTTCATTGCCGAAGGCATTGATCAGACCCGCGGGTGGTTTTATACGCTTCTTGCCGTGGCCGCTCTTTTAGACAAAGGCGCCCCATATAAAAACGTGATTTCTCTCGGGCTTCTTTTGGATAAAGATGGCAAGAAGATGTCCAAGTCGCTCGGCAATGCTGTTGACCCGTGGACGATGATAGAAAAATACGGCGCCGATGCGCTAAGATTTTGGATGTATTCGGTCAATTCGCCCGGCGAGTCCAAAAACTTTGATGAAAAAACTATTGTTGAAGTAAAACGAAAAGTTTTTGACCTACTTGAAAACGTAATCTCATTCTATGAACTTTACCGCGACTTCTCACTAGAACCTAGAACCTCAAACCTAGAACCTAATAACATTTTGGATAAATGGATTCTGGCGCGGCTTAATGAATTGATTAAATTCTCAACCGAGAAACTTGATAATTATCAGTTGCTCGAGCCCGCGCGGGAAATCAAGGATTTTATCAACGATCTTTCAACTTGGTATTTGCGCCGCTCGAGAGAGAGGATAAAAGAGGGTGACATTGAGGCGAAGCGGACTTTGTATTTTGTTCTAAAAAATTTGGCAAAAATCATGGCGCCATTCACACCCTTTATGGCAGAGGATATTTGGAGCAAATTAAGAGTTGAACAGAATAAAGAAAGCGTGCACTTAACTAATTGGCCGGAAGTTTCAGAGATTGATGACTTGCTACTAAAAAATATGCAAATTACGCGCGATATTTGTACAAATGGAAATGCAGAGAGAAAAAAAATAAATATCCCACTGCGTCAGCCACTTCAAAAATTTTTTACCAAAATTAGCGTCCGGCCAGAATTTCAAGAAATTATTAAAGATGAGCTTAGTGTTAAAGAAGTTTTTGTTGATGTATCTATGGAAAATATGGCTGGCTTTGATACTAATATCACCCCCCTACTCAAAGCCGAAGGCGATTATCGCGAGCTTGCGCGCGCGATTCAGGACTTGCGCAAAAAGGAAGGGCTCACGCCGAATGATAAAATTACTCTTGTTGTAAAGACAGATGAAACCGGCAAAAATCTCATTAAAAAATTCGAAGCTGATCTAAAGAAAACAGTTCTAGCTAAAGAGATAAAGTTTGATTCTGTTTCTCTAGGCTCTCTGCTGGAGATCAATGATATGACATTTAAAATTCAAATTAAGAAAAGATGAATCGAATTATTAAAATTTTAATATATTCAGATGTTTTGATTCTTTCTGCTTTTTCTCTTTATCTTCCGATTTTTGCTATCTTTATTGCAACCACCATAAAAGGCGGTTCGGTAGCGGTCGCCGGACTGGCCGCGGCATCTTATTGGACTGTGCGCGCCATAGTTCAACTGCCGATCTCAAGATTTATAGACAAGCACGATGGCGAGAAAAGAAGCTTCCAAGCTCTTATTTTAGGTTCATTTTTGTTTAGCATTGTCCCTTTCCTTTTTGTTTTTGCAGAACTGCCTTGGCATATTTATGTCCTGCAGGCAATTTATGCGCTTGGCGATGCTCTGGCCGTGCCAACTTATTTTTCTGTTTTTTCTCATCACATTGTTAAAGTTAAAGCAAATTTCCAGTGGGGACTAAGGAGTGTTTCAATTGGCATTGGGATAGCTCTGGCAAGCGCTTTTGGCGGATATTTGGCTGAAATTCGTGGTTTTGATACTGTTTTTATTATCACTGGCATTGTATCGGTTATTGGTTCAGCTCTTTTGATTGCCCTTAAAAATCACATGCTGCGTCCCTCCGTAGCCAAAGGCGAAGGGGGACTCCACGGCAAAGAACACGGGGGTGAAGTCGAAGAAATTTCCCCGCTTAAAAAATAAATAATAACATTCTAACATTCTCAAGAATGTTAGAATGTTATATATGAGTATGAATAAAAAGCGAGTATATATAATTCACGGCTGGGGGTTTAAGCCGAAGCAAAATTGGTACCCATGGCTTAAAGAAAAACTGGAAAAAGAAGGATTTGAAGTTTTTGCGCCGCAAATGCCGGATTCTGACGAACCTAAAATAGAAGCTTGGGTTGACCGTCTTGAAGGAATCGTGGGTAAACCAGACGAACAAACCTATTTTGCGGGGCACAGCATTGGCTGTCAGACAATTCTTCGCTATTTGGAAAAGCAGGATCAAAAAGTTGGCGGTGTGGTATGTGTCGCCGGCTGGTTTAATTTAGCCGGCCTTGAAGAAGAAGGAGAAGAAGTTGTTGATATTGCTCGGCCCTGGATTGAAACTCCAATTGATTTTGGTAAAGTTAAACATATCGCCCCTAAAATAAAAGTGATTCTTTCTGATAATGATCCGTACGGCTTTGTTGAAGAAAACAAAAAAATCTTTGAGGAAAAACTGGGCGCCAAAGTCACAATTCTTAAAAACAAAGGGCACTTCACGGAAGTCGACGGGATTATTGAGTTCCCCGAAGTTTTAGCAGAATTTTTAAAGCTAGCCGCTAGCCGCTAGAAGCTATGCATGTAATTCACAAAACTGAAGGATTTGTATTAGGCAGTAAAAATGTCAGGGAAGCTGATAAGTATTTTTATATTTACACTCGCGATTTTGGGCTGATAGGCGCTTTTGCGCAAGGTGTGCGCAAAAGCGCCTCCAAACTCCGCGGCCATCTCCAGGATTTTTCTTTAGTCTCCTTGGAATTAGTTCAAGGCCGGGAAATTTGGCGGATCACCGGGGCGCAGGTGTTTCCCCCTCTCCTTGCGTCGCCTCTGGAAGAAAGCTCCGCTCGCTCGCTTTCTTGGATTGAGGTGAGGTTCTTAACCGAACCCGTATTTCAATTTCTCACCAACCTCTCCAAACTCATCCGCCGGCTCTGCCCGGGCGAAGAAAAAAGCGAAGACCTTTTCGGCCACTTAAAAGAAGCCCATAAATTTTTGAGCAAGGGCAACCCTTGCTCAAAAGAGGATATACAGGCTTTTGAATGTGTGGCCGTCCTTAAAATTCTCAACACCTTGGGCTATGTCGGCGATAGTCAAAATCTTTCCTTTTTTGTCACCAGTGTTGTGGATAAATCTGTTTTGGAAAAAGCCAAAGAAAAACGCCGGATTTTGGTGGCAGAAATCAACAACTCCATCAAAGAGTCGCAGTTGTAGATAATCCGAATACCACGAATAAATTTGTAGATTCGGATTATGCATGATATAATTTGATTATTAAAATTTAATCAGTAATTTATATGAAAAAACTTCTAATTTTAATCGCTGTTATTGTGGTTTCCGCCAGTATCTATATCGCCTCCGCGCAGACCTCTTCCGCTCCGGTCGATAATAATCCCGCAACAATCACAGCTCAAGTTGATGAAGGCGCTGAATATTTTAATTTAGTTGATCGTTTTAATCTCGCTGAAGGCGCTACAAGCTATGAATTATCAATACCGGCCAGCAATATTTTGAAAACCGCTCCGACCCCATCTTTTACTAATTTACCAATCAGTTCTCTAAATTACGATATTCAATATTCAGGCATGATTCGCGGGATAAATAAATTTGGCCCAGGCCCAACTACAAATTTCACTCTCATTTTGAGAGTACTCCCAGAAATCGAATACTCTATTGAAGAGGCGGTGACGTTGGGTCTCGTGGAAAAGATTTATGATACTTATCTGAACGCCAAGGGAGTCACGGCTGCTGATTTTGCAGCAGCCATTGATAATGTTGTTCTGGAAGCTATTCGGGCGATTGATGAACAGACAAGACATAAATTAACAGAAGCTGACGTTATGGCAGCCTTGGATGTAAACCAAATGGATGCAAGATTGGTAATGGGTGTTTTCGAGGCGAAAGAGCAAGAGCGACAGCTTAATGTTGTCACTAGAGAGAATTTGGATATAGCAACTCTTCAAGAAGTTACTCTGACTCCAGCGCGTAAAACTTTAGGCACAAGAGTCACTATTTTTTTCCAAAGGCTCACCAGTGCCCTTAGGCAAGAGCCACAAAAAGTTCAAATGGCCCAAGAAAAACAGTTCCAACTTCAGGGATCTAGAGAGGCGATCGAAAAAGTTATGGATGATGTAAACAGATTGATATCTTATCAAAAAGAGGGAATTATTGATGCCGAAAATCTTCGCACCATAGCTCAAAGCATGCAAGTAAAAGCAAATGGAACTAAAAATCCGGCAGAAATGTCTGCTTATGAGGCTATGGCCGCATTGGTTTTAAACATGGCGCAGTCCGGGCTTTATTATTCAGATGTTGGGCAATATCTTTATGTAACAACCCAAATGGCCTCACAACTTATCGGACAAAACGCTGGTAAGCAAGTACTTACAGGTAGTACTCTAACAAATGCAGTGAATGAAATCTGGTCAGAAAATCAAGATAAATACAAAGAAGAATTTAAAGGACAATATAAAACACTGGGTTTAGGAACTAAGTGCACATCACGGATAACAATTAAAAAGATCACTAAAAATGCTGATTTTCCAAACAGCCCGCAATCTGCTGCTAATTTTGCTTTTAAAGGCTCTCTACCTATCGGTTCTTTCAACCTTAATCCTTATTTTGGAAATCAAACACCGCAAAAAAGTTTTTGTGTACTCCCCGGAAATTATAATGTTCAAGAAACCGTTATTCCAACAAACTTTAAGTTAACAAACATAACTTGTATCGATTCAATAACAAAAGATTCCTCTGGAAATATTGCCGCTCAAACTGCGACAATCAATGTTTCTAAGGGCGAAACAGTAACGTGCACTTTCGAGAATACAAGGTTCTGAGAAAAAGGATAAATGTGGAAATACAAGGCAAGACCTTGTATTATGTGACTGGTCAAAGTCGAGCTTTGGCCAGTTGACAATCGTCTAAGAATCGTCTATTATATGCCTAATATGTTTGAGCCGAAATACACAATATCCGCCAAATTATTGCAGAATATTAAAAGAATAACGGAAATTATTACCGATTTAAATAATCGGCGTTTTTCTGAAATTGTTTTAGCTCGATTTGAAAAAGAGGCCAGGGGAGTATCCGCTTTTGCTTCAACGAGCATTGAAGGCAACCCCTTGCCCCTAACTGATGTTAAGAAAATTTTAAAGTCTAAGCCGGAGAATGTGAGAGATAGCGAGCAAGAAGTTCTAAATTACAATCAAGCTTTAACGGAACTCAATAAACTAATCAAGTCTAAAAAAATTAGTTTTAACTTGTCTTTGATTTCAGAAATTCAAGGAATAATCATCAACAAGCTTATTGAAAAACATCGTTTGGGAAAAATTCGAGGGGAGCCGGTATTTGTGAATGACCCAAGAGCGGGTAAAACTATTTATTGGCCGCCAGACTACAAAGATGTTTCTATATTATTGACTGACCTAATAGAATACACAAATAGCAATCGTAATAAAATTGATCCTTTAATTTTAGCCGGAATTTTTCATAAGCAATTTGTTATCATTCATCCTTTTATGGACGGCAATGGGCGGACAGTCAGGCTACTCACCAAGATATTGTTGGCCGATTTAGGGCTTAATACTTTTAATTTATTCAGTTTTGAAAATTACTATAATAAAAATATAACCAAATATTTTGCGGAAGTCGGAGTTCTAGGAAATTATTATGAAATAAAAGACAGTATAAATTTTACTGCTTGGCTGGAATACTTTACCGACGGTATTATCGACGAACTGCTTAGGGTTAAAAAAGAATTAGAAAAAGAAAACATTTCACCGAGGGAAGAACTGAAAGATTACCACCAAGAAATACTTGATTATATTAAAAAGCATGGCTATATTACTGATAAGGATTATGCCAAATTAACCAAAAGAGCTCGACCGACCAGAAATTTAGATTTTAGGAAACTAATAAATTTGGGTTTGATAAAAAAACTGGGCAGGGGCAAGGCAACATATTACAAATTTTGATATACTTACTTTCATGCCAGAAGATAAGAATAAAACTAACAAATTGGAGGACATAAATCGGCGGCTCTACAGCCGCGATGAGAGTTTGATCAGGCGGCGCAAGGAGCGTCCTCTGTCAAAATTTTCTTATGGCGTAGAGACACAGTGGGCCCCCTCCGCTAAAGCTTCGGCGGGCCAAGGCCGTCGCACTGGAATTTCTGCATTCAAGAAGTTTTTTATATTTTCGCTTATTGTCTTTGTCGGCGCGCTCGTTTTTGCTGCTTTTAAATTCGGCACCGGCTCCAATACTTTTTCGGCCGAGAATCTGACCTTTAATATTTCCGTCAACCCCTTTGTCCAGTCCGGCGAGGAGACCGACTTTGGAGTTGAGATTGAAAACAAAAATGCCACCGGCATTGAGATCAGCAATCTGACGGTGGAATATCAGAAAGGGCAGTCTTTGGAAGGCGAGAGTGGTCCGGTTTCTCTCGAGCGTAAAAAAATCGATATGGAGAGCATTGCCTCCTATTCGTCAGCTTTCGGTTCTACGCGCATAACTCTCTTTGGCGATCAGGGCAGCCGCCGGAATATCAAAGTTAGCCTGGAGTATCGAACCTCCGGCTCAAGCGCCATTTTTATCAAAGAATTTCTGCAAGAAGTTTTAATCACTTCCGCCCCGATTACCATCACCGCCAGCTTGCCTGAAGAAATCAATCCGGGCCAGGAAATTAGCGCCAATATCAAAATAACTTCCAACAGCGCGGCTGTTTCCAAAAACATGCTCCTCAAAGTTCTTTATCCTTTTGGTTTTCAATTTAAAGAATCAAAACCAGAGCCTTTCTCGGGCGACAGCATTTGGTTTTTGGGCGACTTGGCTCCCGGCGCCGAGAAGACGATCACGATCAAGGGGATTGTCATGGGCGATATCGGAGAACAACGTATTTTCCGGATCTTGGCCGGAGAGCAAGACAAGAATAATCAGTCCGAGATCGGCGTCTTATACGCCTCGACTTTAAGTACTGTGAGCCTTGCTTCGCCGTCGCTTGGCATCAAACTTATTATCGCCGGCAAAGATCAGGAGACATATGCCGTAGCTAGCCAGAGCAAAGTTCAGGCGGACATAAACTGGTCCAATAATTTGCCGACCAAAATGGAAGACCTCGAGATTACAGCTCATATCACTGGCAATGCTTTGAATAAAAATTCGATTGCGCCAGAGAGCGGCTTGTACAATCATTTGACCGATACGATTATTTGGAATAAAACCACGATTCCAAGTCTCGCCTCGATCGGCCCGGGCGACGAGGGGACGGTCAGTTTTGCTTTTACGCCAGTGTCCACGGCGGGCGGCTCGCTTCTCTCCAATCCCTCGATTGCCATTCTAGTCTCTGTCCGAGGCAATAAGTTAAAAGACGACAACTCGCTTGAACCGGTTTCGAACTCCGATAGACAAAAGACAGTGAAAATAATTTCCAATCTGCAAGTCTCTGCCAAGGCGCTCTATTCCGACGGTCCGATAGCGAATACCGGACCCCTGCCGCCCTCTGCCGGAGCGGAGACGACTTATACTATTGTCTGGACAGTCACTAATTCCAACAACGATGTGGAAAAAGCCGAAGTTCGGGCCAAGCTGGCGCCGTTCGCCGTAAAGTGGACTGGCAAATGGGAACCGTCCGGCGAAGACGTTGTTTTCAACGAAGTGACTAAGGAAATTGTCTGGCGGCTTGGCCGCATTGCGCGGTCTACTGGCATCGGCAGCGATCCGCGGGAAGTTGCTTTTCAGATAGCTTTGGAGCCATTTTTTTCTCAAGTTGGCACGACACCGACTCTTCTTGGAGAGACGGTTTTGACAGGAGAAGACAGTTTTGCCGGCGTGATGCTTAAAAATAGCCGTGGCTCCTTGAACACAAGAATCAGTTCAGATTCAAAATACAAATCGGGGGATGAAATAGTTACTCAATAGTCTACGAAATACGAAAAATTACGAAAGTACGAAAAAGATGCCACATAATAAACTTAAAAGAGAAGATTTAATTTATCCTGAGTTAAGTTACAAAATAGTCTGATGTTAAATTTAAAAGAATTGTGAATATTTCGTAGTTCGTACTTTCGTAATTTTTCGTATTTCGTAGATTATTTATGGCAAAAGACAATGAAAATTTAATGGATAAAATTGTTTCGCTCTGCAAGCGGCGGGGTTTTATTTTTCCCGGCTCGGAAATTTACGGCGGGTTGGCCGGCACTTTTGACTGGGGCCCGCTCGGCGTTTTACTTAAATACAACATTACGGAGTCGTGGTGGCGTAAATTTGTTACGAGTCGCGAAGATATTTTTCCGGTTGATGCGGCGATCATTATGAATCCGCGCGTGTGGGAAGCCAGCGGCCACGTGGCCGGCTTTTCTGATCCGATCCCGAGCTCCACTGGAGTTGGCGATGGCGGCCGATTTAATACTATGTTTAAAACTTCAATTGGAGCCGGGAAAGAAGCTGCCACTGCTTATCTTCGCCCGGAAACGGCCCAAGGCATGTTCGTTAATTTTAAAAATATAGTGGACGCTTTCCACCCAAAGCTTCCTTTTGGCCTGGCCCAGATCGGCAAGGCTTTTCGAAATGAAATTGCCCCGCGCGATTTTCTTTTTCGGGCGCGGGAGTTTGAACAGATGGAAATTGAATACCTCATTCCGCCGCCCTTGGCGGCGGCGCGGACAGACGCGGACTTGACGCAGACAGACGCAGAAACCCCCTCCGCTCCTCCCCCTGAAAGGGGGAGGTGGCCGAAGGCCGGAGGGGGTCAGCTCTCACAGAAAGTAGATTGGCAAGATTACTTCGAGTATTGGAAAGACGAAATGCTTGAGTGGATGGAAGAAATTGGTCTTGATATGGCGAAGGTGCACGAACTGGAAGTGCCGGAAAAAGACCGCGCCCATTACTCAAAACGCACTGTTGATTTTGAGTTTGAATATCCTTTCGGCCAAAAAGAACTTTTTGGCCTGGCTTATCGCGGCGATTTTGATCTAAAAAACCACAAGCTAGATTATATTGACCCCGAGACGAACGAAAAGTTTATCCCCCATGTTATTGAACCTACTTTCGGTGTTGATCGCGCCGTCTTAGCGGTTCTTCTTTCCGCTTACAGTGAAGATGAGCTTGGCGGGGAAAAAAGAGTTTTTCTTAAATTAAAACCAGCTATCGCACCGGTTAAAGTCGCGGTTTTTCCACTCCTTAAAAACAAGCCGGAACTTGTTGAAAAAGCCCGTCAAATTTATTCAAATCTTAAATCTGAAATCTTTAATCTTGCTTTTGACGACAACGGCAACATCGGCAAGCGCTACCGAAGGCAAGATGAAATCGGCACGCCCTTTTGCGTGACGATCGACTTTGACACCCTCAAAGACGACACTGTTACTGTCCGCGATAGGGATACAGGAAATCAGGAGAGGGTGAAGGTGGAAGAATTAATTGGATATATAAAAAATAAATTAAGTTAATTATGAAAGATCCTTTTGTAAATATAGAACAAAAACTTAAATGGGGAAAAAGTCTTGACCAAATTCTTGATGTTCTAGAGAAGAATCTTGATTTGGGTGTTATTAAAAAATCTGAATCGAACGAAGAAAAACAATGGATTATTGATCACCTCAAAAGTTATATGGATCATAATATGGAAAAAAATAGAGATAGGGAAGGAGAAGAATTTTACGCAAGAATTAAAAATTTTATCCTAAGTTTGTAAATAAAAATGGCTAATTAACTAAGTAAGAAGGGTTCTTGCGATGGGATATGGCTGAAATAAAAACGGTATTATTATATCAGCACCCCCTCCCAACCCTCCCCCTTGGCGAAGGCGGAGGGGGTGCTGATTTAAATTAAATTTTATGAAATTCTCGAAAAAAACATTAAAAAACGGACTGCGGATAATCACGGTGCCGATGAAGGATAATCCGACGGTTACGGTTATGGTTTTGGTAGAGGCCGGGTCAAAATATGAGACCAAGAAGATAAACGGCCTATCGCACTTTTTGGAGCACATGATTTTCAAGGGGACCCCGCGCCGGAGGACGCCTGCTCATATTGCCCATGAGTTGGACGGACTTGGAGCCGAGTCAAATGCTTTTACTGGCCATGAATATACCGGGTTTTATGCCAAGGCTGACGAAAAACATTTTGAGAAAATTTTAGATATCATTTCTGATATTTATCTCCACTCTACTTTTCCGGATAAAGAAATTGAGAAAGAGAAAGGGGTGATTATTGAGGAGATTAATATGATTGAAGACCGCCCTGATCACAAAGTCCACGATATTTTCAGAGGGCTTCTTTATGGCGACCAGCCGGCCGGCTGGGATATCATCGGCCGGAAGGACGTTATCCGCCGGATGAAGCGCAAAGATTTTTTGGCGTATAGAAAAGCGCACTACGTGCCGGCCGCCACAGCCATAGTCGTGGCCGGCCGCATAAGTGAGAATGAAGTGAAAAAAGAAGTCAGCCGAATTTTCGGAAAAATAAAAAAATCTCCAAAGCGGGGAAAGAAAAAAGTTATTGAGAACCAAAAATCGCCAGCCGCCTTGATTAAATACAAAAAGACTGATCAAACTCATCTAGTCTTAGGCTTTCGGGCTTTCAGCTTGTTTGATAAGCGCAGTCCAACCCTGACTGTTCTATCGGCGCTTTTGGCTGGAGGCATGAGCTCCCGTCTTTTCCAGAAACTTCGGGAGGAAATGGGCGTTTGCTATTATGTGTACGGCATGCCGGATCTTTCCACTGACCACGGATTTTTCTCAATCTCTGCCGGCGTGAACAATAAACGCGTAAAAGAAGTTATCAAAGTTATACTCGAAGAATGTAATCGTTTAAAGAAAGGACTGGTCTCGGAAGAGGAGCTCAAAAAAGTGAAAGAATACATCATCGGCAACTCCAAGCTTCATCTCGAATCTTCGGACAGTTTGGCCAGCTTCTATGCCCATCAGGAGATTCTCCGCCACCAGATCGAAATGCCGGAGAACAAATGGAAAAAGATTCGGGCGGTTAAGGCCAAAGATATCCTTAAGCTTTCCGGCGAAATTTTTCAGAATGACACACTAAACCTCTCCCTTGTCGGGCCTTTTAAAGACAATAGGCCGATAGAGAAAATTCTCAAGCTGTGATACAATCTAAACAAAATGGAAAATAGGAAGCCAAATGTAAATATCAGCTTTTCAAGTATTTTCAAGGTCGCTTTTGTGGCGCTTTTACTGGTTGCTTTGTATTTTTTGCGCGACCTGGTCTTGGTCATTTTGATTTCCATCGTTATCGCTTCTTTTATCAGCTTGATTGTAAGCAAGTTTCCAAGAAAAATCCCCAGAACTTTGGCCGTGGTTATCATTTACGTCATCTCGGCCGGCCTTCTTTTCGGCTTATTTTACGTCTTCATGCCTGTCTTTATAAACGAGTTCTCAAATGCCTCGGCCGCTTTCTCAAGCTATTTTCCGCAGACTTCGCTGCTTCATAATTTGGGCGGGGATACTATTTCAGGCGCCAAGGGATTAGCCGGGGACATAATTCAAAAAGTTCCCATATCGGAATTTATCACCAGCTGGAATAGTTTTGTTTCCGGTTTTAGCGGGGGATTTCTGCAGGTGCTGCTGCTTATTTTCGGCGGCGTTTTCAATCTTATTCTGATTATTGTCATCTCTTTCTACCTCTCCATTCAAGAAAAGGGCATTGAAAATTTTTTGCGCATTATCATCCCGCACACTTACGAGGACTATGTGGTTGATCTCTGGGGCCGAGCGGAGAAAAGGATTGCTCTTTGGGTTCAAGGGCAATTTTTACTGTCTCTTTTGGTCGGCATTCTGACTTATCTCGGACTGTTCATACTTGGGGTCAAGTATGCCTTGCTCTTGGCTCTTTTGACGGCTGTTTTGGAGCTGATTCCGTTCGGCATTATTTTGGCCGTTATTCCGGCGATTTATTTCGGTTTTTTGGACGGAGGCCTTTCCCAAGCTCTTTGGGTTGGCGGTTTTTATATAATCGTTCAGCAGTTTGAAAATTATCTTCTTCAGCCTTTGGTTATCAAGAAGATTGTCGGCATTTCGCCTTTGGTTGTTATTCTCTCGCTTTTGATTGGTTTCCAATTAGCCGGTTTCTGGGGGATTATTTTAGGCGTACCAATGGCAGTTGCCTTCCTTGAATTTTTGGACGACCGGGAACGGCACAAGATTATGAGAAAAGAAGTACACAAACAGTAAATCAAGCAAGGCAAGTAAATTAAGTAAATCAAGCCATGGCCAACATAAGAAAATTCGAGGATTTAAAAGTCTGGCAGAAAGCTCATCAGCTTGTTTTGATGGTTTATAAATTAACATCTAAATTTCCTCCAGAAGAAAAATATGGTTTATCTTCTCAAAAAAGAAGGGCCGTTGTTTCTGTGGCTTCGAATATTGTTGAGGGGTTTAAAAGAAGGACAGTGAAAGACAGTTTAAATTTCTATAATACAGCCGATGCTTCTTTGGAAGAATTACGTTATCAAACTCTGCTTTCAAAGGACCTTGGCTATATCTCAGAAATCGAGTATATTGAATTAATAAAACTAGAAGAGGAAGTTAGTAAGATGCTGAATTCTTGGATTAAAAGCCAAAAAGGTAATTCAGCTTGATTTACTTATCTCGCTTGATTTACTTAATTTACTGATTATGCGTTTCTACATCACAACCCCAGTAGCAGATCCTCGCGCCGAATGCGCGCTCGGCTCGCTACGGGGCAGGAAGTGGTAAAATAAACTTTATAAATTTTAATAACTTTATAACTAATTTGAAATATGAGGTTTTATATAACCACAACTCTGCCATACGTTAACGCCGATCTGCACATGGGCCACGCCTTAGAATTTGTTCGGGCTGACATCATTGCTCGGTATAAAAGGATGTCCGGCTTTGAAGTTTTTTTTAATACCGGCGCGGACGAGCATGGGATGAAAATTTATCGCCAGGCAGAGAAAGAAGGCAAAGACCCGCAGGCCTACGCTGATTTTTATGCCGATAGAATGAAAGGCCTGATCAATCTTCTTGGCTTATCTGATCACAATTTTATTAGAACCACTAGTGCGGCTCACATAGCATCCGCGCAAGAATTTTGGAAAAGGTGCGATACAGCTGGCTACATTTATAAAAAAAATTACAAGGCGAAATATTGCGTCGGCTGCGAGTCGGAAAAAACCGATTCCGGGCTTGTTGACGGAAGATGTCCGGATCATCCGAACTTAAAAATTGAATTGATTGAAGAGGAAAATTATTTTTTTAAATTTTCGGAATTTCAAGGCCGCCTGCTTGAAATGTATAAAGAAATTCCAGATTTTGTAATTCCCGATTTCCGTTTCAATGAAATTAAAGCTTTTGTCGCGCGAGGTCTTGAGGATTTCAGCATCTCGCGGCTCAAAAGCAAAATGCCGTGGGGAATAGAAGTTCCGGGCGATCCGGATCATACTATGTATGTTTGGTTTGACGCGCTCGTTAATTATATTTCTGCCATCGGCTGGCCTTGCCCCGCCGAAGCCCGTCAGGGCGAAGGGGGGCCGAGTGATAAAGAATGCGAATTTTATAAATGGTGGCCAGTCACTCAATACTGCGGCAAGGACAATTTGAGATATCAGTCGGCGGTCTGGCAGGCGATGCTCATGGCCGCCGGGATCTCGCCTTCCAAACAAATTGTGATCAACGGTTTTATTACCGGCGCGGGCGGCATAAAAATGAGTAAAACTTTAGGCAACATCGTTGATCCGCGCGATATCATAAATGAATACGGAACTGACGCTCTGCGATTTTATTTAGCCCGCGAAATTCAATCTTTTGAAGACAGTTCTTTCACCAAGGAGGGCTTCCAAGAGTCCTACAATGCTAATTTAGCCAATGGTCTCGGCAATTTAGTCTCGAGAATCATGAAGATGGCCGAAGATAATTTGGGCGGGCCGGCACTGCTCTCTAAGCAGATTTTACCAGTTTCATACACCGCGGCGCTGGAGTCTTTTGACATTAAAAAAGCCGCTGAATTTATTTGGAAAGAAATTTCAATTCAAGATATGTACATCCAAGAAACAAAACCATTTAGCTTGATTAAAACTGACCCAGAAGGCTCAAAAAAAATAATCACTCATCTTGTAGAGAAACTCCACCACATTGCTCATATGCTTCTGCCCATCATGCCCGCCACGGCCGAAGAAATAAAAGAGCTTATAATTCAAAATAAGGCGCCGGAAACGCCATTGTTTCTACGCAAGTAAATCAAGTAAATCAAGTAAATTAAGCCAGATAAGCTGCTTGATTTACTTGCCTCGCTTGACCTGCTTTATTTACTGATTATGCCAAATTTGGTATATTAGTAATATGACAACAAAAACCTTGCCGCCAAAAGTTAAAAAAGAAGCTGAAATCATGTCTCAGAACCTTGGTATTTCCATGGATGATTTTATGCTTAATGCCTTGCTTTATTACATTAAAAGGCTAAAGAACGTAACCGAACTAAAAAGTGAACTCAAGGCTTGGGATATAGTTAGTGATTTAGATTTGCTTAAATTCGAGAAATCAATTTAATGAAAAAAGGAGATATTTGTTTAATAAATTTGGAGGCCGGCTTAGGTCATGAACAATATGGCCAAAGGCCGGCTATTTTAGTTTCAAATATAAACTCCGGAATAGTTAGCGTAATTCCGCTCACAAGCAACATGGAAGCGCTCCGATTTCCCTTTGCTTTGGCAATTTTGCCTTCCCAACAAAATAAACTTCAAACGGAATCTGTGGCTCTTGTTTTTCATTTGAAATCAATTGATCAAAGTAGAATTATAAAAGTTGTTGGACAGACAGATAGGGACACAAAACAAAAAATAAATAAAATGTTAAAAGAATTACTGGAGCTTTAAAGAAAATTTAAGATTTTACAGATTTTCAGCAATTTTTTGTATGAAATATTTTGACATTCATTCTCATCTCAATCTTTCGCCCCTGAAAGAAGATCAAGAGTCAGTTCTCTCTCGAATGCGCCTGCTAGAAGTCGCGACCATCACTGTCGGCGTTGATTATGAAACTTCGAAAGAGGCCGTGAGATTAGCTGAAAAAAATTTTGATGTTTGGGCCACGGTTGGTTTGCACCCGACAGACAACAGCAAAGAAGAATTAGATTATGAAAAATATAAAGAACTAGCACAGCATCCAAAAGTGGTGGCGATAGGTGAAACAGGCCTTGATTATTTTCATCCTGGTAATAAAGAAAAGCAAAAAGATTTATTTTTAAAACATACCCGACTGGCTCTTGAAGTTAAAAAGCCTTTGATGATCCATTGTCGCCCGTCAAAAGGAAGCATGGATGCCTACAATGATCTTTATGAGATCATAACAAATGACAATTTACAATTAACAATTGACAGAAATCACCCAAGTCAAATGTTAAATGTCTCCGCCTCCGCTAAAGCTTTAGCGGACAAGAAAGGTCAAATGTTGCATGGCAACCTGCATTTCTTTGTCGGAGATACTGAGATTGCCAAAAAATTTTTAAAACTCGGTTTTACTTTTTCTTTCGACGGCCCGATTACATTCTCTCGGGATTATGACGAGGTCATCAAATTTTTGCCGCTTGAATCACTCATGTCCGAAACTGACGCGCCCTTTGCGGCACCTGTACCATATCGCGGTAAAACTAATGAGCCGGCTTATGTTGTGGAAATCGTCAAAAAGATAGCCGAAATAAAAGGGCTTTCAATCGAAGTTGTTCAAAAAGCTCTGGTTAATAATGCCCGGAGGATTTTTGACATCTAGAAGCTAATTTGCTAACATGATCCCCGTATCCATGCCAGATAAAGAAATGAAAATATACGAATTGTCCTATCTTTTGGTTTCATCTCTTAAAGAAGAAGAGGTGCCGGCCAAAGTGGGGAACCTAAAAGAGGCAATCTCCCATTTGGGAGGCGCTTTTATTTCTGAAGAATATCCGAAGCTGATTAATCTGGCCTACACAATAGAGCGTGTGATTGCTAATAAAAAAAATAAATGGAGCCAAGGATACTTCGGCTGGTTTAAATTTGAATTAAGCGCAGATGGCATAAGTAAGTTAAAAGGCCTGCTTGATCTCGACCAAGATGTCATCCGATTCCTGATTATCCGCACGGTTCGCGAGAATACCTTGGCTCCTCGCGGGCGATTCCAACAAGCCCAAAAATCCAAATTTAAAAGAAGGATAGGGGACAGGGAAGAGAAAGAGGCAAAAGAAGTAAAAGAAGGGATTCCCGCAACCGCCGAAGAAATTGATAAGAAGATAGAAGAATTAATAGCCTAATCACTAATAATCTCAAATTTATTCGCGAATATTCGCGAATTGATTCGAGATCATTTGAGATTTATGTATCTAAACAAAGCAATAATCATAGGAAATTTAACGCGCGATCCGGAATTGAAATCTTTACCGTCCGGTTCTAAAGTCGCGACTTTCGGCGTGGCCACTAACCGTGTCTGGAAAGACAAGGATGGCCAGAAGCAGGAGTCTGTCGATTTTCATAACATCGTAGTCTTCGGCCGCCAAGCGGAGACAACGGCGCAATATTTGAAAAAGGGCTCGAGCGCCTTGATCGAAGGGCGGATTCAAACCCGCAGCTGGGATGACAAAGAAAGCGGACAAAAGAAATATCGCACCGAAATTGTTGCCGATCGAGTCCAGTTCGGACCCAGATCCGGCGGAGCCGGATCTGCCCCGAGGGAAGTCGAGGGGCAAGATGCGTCAAAAAAACCCGGTGAAATAGACACGATCGAATACCCCCCAGAAGACAGTAATCCGGAAGATATCCCATTCTAAACAAGCGAGGCAAGCGAGATAAGTAAATCAAGCGAGACAAGCTAAGATTAACAGCTTTTAAAACTTAATTTACTTAATTTACTTAATTTACTTAATTTACTTATTAAATATGAACGATTTTTTTCAACAAAACAACATAAAGTATATTGACTACAAAGATCTCGATATCTTGAAGAAATTTATAAGCCCGAATGGCAAAATAATCCCGCGCAAGCGTTCGGGCGTAGCCACTAAAAACCAGCGCAAACTTGCGCTTGCGGTCAAACGCGCGCGCTTTATGGGACTTTTGCCATTTGTAGCCAAATAGTCATGCTAGCTTATAATGAGATTAAGGAAAAGAAAATAATAATTTACAATGACGAGCCGTGCGAGGTCATAGAGTCGCATGTCGCCCGAACTCAACAGAGAAAACCGCAAAATCAAGTTAAGCTCAAGAGCTTAGAGAGCGGCAAAACTTTCGCCACTACTTTTCATGTTTCGGACAAAGTGGAAGAAGCTGATATTTCGAAGCGCGAAATAAAATTTTTATATCACAACAGAGGGGAATACTGGTTCTGCGAGCCGAACGATCCCTCCAAGCGTTTTAAACTGGAGGAATCTTTGTTTGGCAATGCTGTTAAGTTCTTGAAAGCGAATATGCTGGTAACGGCCATGGTTTGGGGCGAGCCCTCCTCCGCCGGAGCTCGGGCGGGCAAGGATGAGGGGGAAAAGATAATCAAGGTCATACTGCCGATCAAAGTAGAATTTCTTGTTAAAGAAGCCCCGCCGGCCGTGAAAGGCGATACGGCCAAAGGCGGCACAAAGGCTGCTACTCTTGAAAACGGTACCATTATTTCTGTTCCGCTTTTCATAAACGCTGGAGACAAAATCATGGTCAATACAGAAACAGGAGAATATTCCGAGCGAGCGTAATCATCTGCCAAAGCAAGGCTTTGGCAACTTTGGAGGTTTAAGTCGTCTCAGTCAATTTTTTTCTAATTTCTTTTAAGATTTGGTTGGCAATTTTTGAGTTTTCGCGGAGGAATTGCTTGCTCGAGTCATAACCTCGGCCAAGGCTAATTTTTTCACCCCCTCCTTTCTCCTCCCCCTTAGCAAGGGGGAGGCCGGGTAGGGGTCTGTACGAATACGACGATCCGCTTTTTTCCAGTAAGCCGTATTTTTCACCCAAGGCGATAATTTCGCCTTCTTTGGAAATACCTTCATTGTACATGAGATCAAATTCCGCCTGACGGAAAGGCGCCGCCACTTTATTCTTGACCACTTTGACCCGCACGCGCCCGCCGATAATCTCTTCGCCGCGCTTGATCTGGGCGATCCGGCGGACATCCAGCCTCACCGAAGAATAGAATTTGAGCGCCTTGCCGCCCGGGGTAGTTTCCGGATTGCCCCACATCACGCCGATCTGCATGCGTAATTGGTTTATGAAAATTAAAACAGTTTTTGATTTGGCGACGATGGCCGTCAATTTTCGGAGAGCTTGCGACATGAGCCGCGCTTGCTTGCCGACATGATGCGCCCCCATCTCGCCTTCAATTTCATCTTTAGGTGTGAGGGCCGCGACAGAGTCAACCACAATGACGTCAATTTTGCCGGACCGGATTAAGCTCTCGGTTATTTCCAGAGCTTGTTCGCCGGTGTCCGGCTGGGAAATCAATAGATTGTCTATTTTAACCCCGAGCTTTTTAGCGTACTCCGGATCCATGGCGTGCTCGGCGTCAATGTAGGCGCAAATGCCGCCTTGCTTTTGAGCCTCGGCGATGGCGTGCATGGCCATAGTTGACTTGCCTCCCGACTCTGGTCCGAAGATTTCAATAATTCGCCCGCGCGGATAGCCGCCGATACCCAAAGCGGCATCGAGTCCGATTGAGCCGGAGGGAACGACATCCACGTCTACTTTCGGCGCCTCGCCCAATTTCATAATCGCCCCTTCGCCGAACTTAGTCTGAATAGCCTTGATGGTGTCATTCAAGCCGCTTAGCGCATCGCTTTGCTTATTTTCTATTTTCTCCTCTTTTATTTTTTTTGCCATAAAATCTCGAATAGATCTCGAATTAATAATTCGCGAATATTCGCGAATAAAATTCGTGATTGATTAGTGATTAAATTATTAATTACTACTAATTACTATTAATTACTCTTTACTCCTTACCCCTTACTAATTACTAGTTACTCTATATTCTTTCTCCTTCACTTTGCCAAATTTATCCTCCGTTCTCACGCTTACTATATTATACCCCGGCAGAAAGATAATTTCTTCCCGAAAGTTCCAATTTTCATCCAAAAAAATTTCCCGGCCGTTTATTGTTAAGTGCTTGGCATTCTGCGCCCGGCCATAAAGTTCTAAACTTGAATCTTGAAAAGTTTGGCCATTTTCTATTCCGGATACTTGAAGCCCCACCCCCTTGAGGAGATTCTGGCTTCGGTAGTAAGCGTACCCGGTAATTATGAAGAACAATAAAACAAGCGAACTGATTGTTATTATTTTTTTTAGATTATGTGTCATTTTGTTGGAACGTAATCCCTCCTCCCCTTGCTAAGGGGAGGACTGAGGAGAGGTTAATTCCCTCCTCCCCTTTATAAGGGGAGGACTGAGGAGGGGTCCTTAGTGTGTTAATAATTTTTAATACTACCCCTTCAATATTATTATTTATCTCTGTATTTGTAAAACGTAAAACTTTTATTTTTAATTTATTAAAATATTGGCTTCGCTTTTCATCGTACTGTTGATTTTTTTCTTTGAAGTGCTGAGAGCCGTCAATTTCAATTATTAATTTCTTTGGTGAACAATAAAAATCAGCAATATAATTTCCAATACTATGCTGCCTTCTAAACTTAAAACCCAGCTGTTCTCTGCGCAATCTTGACCATAAAATTTTCTC
Organism: Candidatus Nomurabacteria bacterium RIFCSPLOWO2_01_FULL_42_20; assembly: GCA_001785965.1. Taxonomy (GTDB): domain Bacteria; phylum Patescibacteriota; class Minisyncoccia; order Phycocordibacterales; family CAZVEC01; genus 2-01-FULL-42-20. The sequence continues at coordinate 9,977 of MFVF01000018.1, read as the reverse complement.
TTGCGGGGTTTGGTTATTTCTGAGAACAATTCTATTTTTTTTAAGTTTAAGAATATTGTTTATGGTTGTCATTTTTTCTGACCCCCTCTCAGTCTCCCCCTTGTAAAGGGGGAGAGGTTAATTCCCTCCTCCCCAAGAACGTTCCCCCTCCTTTAAAAGGAGAGGGATTCAGGGTGAGGTCCAAGGGGAGGACAGAGGAGGGGTTTGTATAAAATTAAAAATTTGAAATTAAAAATTATTAATACTTCACTTGATTTACTTAATTTACTTGATTTACTTAATTTACTTGATTTACTTAATTTACTTGATTCTTTATTTACTTTCCTCGCTTGCGATATTATCAATCGGCTTCTCTAGCACCTCTCTCGGCTTAGCCCCATCACCGGCGCCGACGACTCCGCGTTCTTCTAACATATCAATCAAGCTAGCCGCGCGCGAATAGCCGATTTTGAGCTTGCGCTGAAGATAAGAAGTGGAGGCCTTGCCGGCTTCTATCACAGCTATCCGCGCATCCTCGTAAAGCTCATCATCGTCTTCGTTGTTGCTCTCCAAATCCATATCGAATATGGTTTTACCTGTCCCGAGGGACTTGTCCCGAGTGAAATCGAGGGAACTTGAGCGACCTCTTGATAGTTCCATTTCCATGGAACCTGCCCCGTAGAGAGCTTGCTCTTCTACGGGGTTATTTTTTGTTATAAACTTTACCACTTTCTTAACCTCATTCTCCGAAATAAAGGCCGACTGCAATCTCTCCGGCTGGGCCATCTCGCCGGATAAGAAAAGCATGTCGCCGGCGCCGAGAAGCTTCTCGGCGCCGGTCGAGTCCAGGATAGTCCGCGAGTCAATTTGGCTTGACACCTGCAAGGCGATCCTGGCCGGAATGTTGGCTTTGATCAGGCCGGTGATGACGTTGACGCTAGGCCTTTGGGTGGAAAGGATTAAGTGAATGCCGACGGCGCGCGACATTTGAGCGAGCCGCACGACGGCGCTCTCAAGCTCTCGAGGATAAGTGCTCATGATGTCGGCCAGCTCGTCAATGATAATGACGATGTACGGCATCTCTTCGCTTGCCCCGCTTGCCCCGCTTGCTTCACTTGATTTACTTGTCTCGCTTGATTTACTTGATTTACTTGTCTCGCTTGATTTACTGATCTTCCCGTGGTACGAACTAATATCTCTGACATGTTCTTGCTCCAAAATATTGTATCGCCGTTCCATTTCGCGCGCGGCCCACTTCAAAGAAAGGATTGCTTTCTTCGGATCAGTAATGGCTGGCGTCAGCAAGTGAGGAATGCCATTGTATAAAGTCAGCTCCACCCGTTTCGGATCAATCATGATGAAGCGCAAGTCTGCCGGAGAATTGCGATAAAGCAGGGAAGTAATCAGAGCATGTATTAAAACCGATTTTCCGGCGCCGGTGGCCCCTCCGATCAGCGCGTGCGGCATCTTGGCCAAGTTGCCGAAGCTCCCGCGGCCGGCGATGCTCTTGCCCAGGGCGACCAAGAGGGGATGGCTTGCTTTCTGGAAATGTTCGTCTGAAAGAAGAGTGGCCAGCCCGACTGTTGACTTGGCCCGATTCGGCACTTCAATGCCGACGAGCGACCTCCCCGGAATGGGCGCTTCAATGCGGATGGGGTGAGCGGCCAGAGCCAGCGCAATGTCATTTTGCAAGCTCAAGATTCTGGAGAGCTTGACGCCTTCGGCCGGTTTCAAGGCGTAGCGGGTGACGGACGGGCCGATAGTCACTTCATCCATCTCCACTTCAATGCCGAAATTCTGGAGGGTGCGCTTAATAATGTTCATATTGGCTTTGATGTCGCCAGTCGCCGGCTTGCCCGAATCTCGCTCGAGGAGTTCAAGCGGGGGAGGGATGTAGGCAGAGTTAGTAGTTGGTAGTTTGTGGTTAGTAGTTGAAAATTCTTCCTTTGCCTCGCCGTAGCCTAGGGCGGAGGCGGGTTCCTTTTGTTTTTTACTTTTTTTCTCCGACCTTGTGTCGGAGTCCGACTTAGGTCGGACTCCTTCTGCTTCCCCAACTTCTTCCTGATAATTTTCTTTCTCGGTTTGATCATTAGTCATTGAAACTTGATCATTTTCCAACTTTTCTTTTCTAGCAAACAAACTTTTCATCCACCCGCCAACCTTATTGAGGATCGGTAGCAGAGCCAGTCTTTTCTCAAAAATCACCAGCAGTGAAATTATAAGTATCGCGGCTAAAAATGCCGTTCCAATATATAAATCAAAAAGTTTCAAGAACGGCCAAGCGGCTACCCCACCCAAGACGCCCGCTTTCCCGGGGCTAAATATCTCAAGTAGACCCAGAGCGGAAAGTAAAAATAAAACGGAGCCGAAAATATGTTTTTTGCCAATTCCGGCCGGAATCTCTCCTTCCGGATTTTTCCTTACCGCGGCAAAAGATCCGCCGAGAATGATAAAGGCAATCGGCAGGAGGAAATACCCCCAACCCAAGAGATAAGAAAAAATGTCATAAAAAAATCGTCCAGCCATGCCGGCCCTGTCAAAGGCGCTTGTCATGAAAAAAAGCGCCAGAGCAAATGAGACTACCGCAATGATGCCATACCTCGTTTCTGTTTTGATATTTTTTAAAAAATAAAAAATATGTCTTTTTTCTTTTTGGCTTGCCCCGCGGAGCTGTTTCTTGGCCATGGAAGATATTTTAGCACAATGAATTACCACCCCCAACCCCCTCCTTGAAAAGGAGGGGGGCTGATTCATCTCCTCCTTGTTGAGGAGGAGTGCCCGAAGGGCGAGGTGGTGATCCTCTTGCCTAAACGACACAAGAAGCTTATAATGACTAGCGAGGATCGTATGGAAGTGTAATCACTTACATAACGTCCGAGCGACGTCATTATATCGTAATCGATATAATAAAAATCTAAACGACATGGAAAATCTAACCGACAAAACTATAAATGACATCAGCTCTGTTGAAACTAGGCGGGAACAAGGCCAGCAAATTCAAGCTAAAATAGAAAAGATTGTTACGGCCATATTCATGGTGACTGATTACATAGAAAAGAACGAGCCAATACGGACCAAACTTCGCGCCATGTGTTTGGACATGATTTCCTCCGCTCACGCCTCAAATCATATGGCAACTATTGCGATCAAAAATGAAATTACGGCCATCATCAATGTTGGGAAGACGATGGGCCTGATCTCGGCAATGAATGGCGATATTTTGCTTCAGGAAATAAAGAAAACTAAGGATATTCTGGAAAACAGTTTTGTTATCAATTTGGAGAAATTTGACCTCGCCGAAAATAACCTTCTCCTTAATTCTCCTCTTGAGGAGTACCCGAAGGGGGAGGTGGAAAATTCATCCACCCCGTCTCGCAAGCGATCCACCCCTCAAGAGGGGAACCTCACCCCTAAACGACATTCAAATGTCGTTTATAAAACGACAGGGAAAGATATCAATAACGATACCCGCAAACAAGCTATTTTAAATATAATAAAGGTTAAAAAGTCAGCTGCCATAAACGACATTAGAATGTCGGTTAGAGGCGTCTCCGAAAAGACAATCCAGCGCGATCTCTTGTCCTTAATGAATGACGGTTTGATAAAAAAGGAAGGAGAAAAGAGATGGAGCAAATACTCGCTTAGATAAGCGAGTATTTGCTCCCCTAATACCCCTAAAATCTCGCTCCACTAATACCACTAATTAATTCGGGGTATTTATCCCCCGCCTTGGCGGGGGAAAGATTCGCGGTATTCGTATTAAATAACTTTTTACTTTTAACTCATTATGTGGTTTAATGCTAAAAAACTGTAGTAATTTGGAATCCCATTCGTTATAATCATCGCATGTGAATATCTTACCACTCGCCATTGGGCGAGGATTATAGGATATCCACATGCTGCCCTTGCAGACCTATTACTTAGGTCTTATAATAGGGAGACAAGTAGCGCGTGCTTTCTTTGTCTTTTCATTCCGCCTTGGGCGGAAGCGAAAGGAGGATCGCACTCATTGTGCTGCTTGGTTAAAAAGTTTTAAGTCGATTTTGAAAGTTGTTCCTTAAATTTTCTAAAATAGCGAGTAATCTTTATTTCTCTAATTTTTTTCTCTAAGTTTTCGAAACGCAATAAATAGAGACTCCAACTCCACTGTTTGTGCTACGCACAAACATACGGATCAACCCTGATTTAATTCTGATCAACCCTGATTTTGATTCCGCCGCAGGCGGAATTATCGGTGTTGATCGGTCCCGAGCTTGTCGAGGGATAAATCAGTGTGAATCAGTATGCTTGCGCGTAGCGCAAGCAGGCGAATCTCCTTTAAATTTGTTTCGAGACATGAATTAAGAAATGAAAGATCTGAAGATGCTCAAAGTTATTAGAATATTTTAAGCGAATGATTTTCATATATTATTAGTCCCGATGTAAAGTCGGGATTCCGATTTTTTAATTTTTAATTAAAAACGTCGGGATTGTAATATTATTAATAATTTATTAGAAATTAAAATATGAGTATATTAAATTCGAAAGTTGCAAAGTTCGCCGTCGGATTGCTTTCAGTAGCAGTCTTCGTCGTCGGCTTTGCCGCTGTAAAAGTCAACAAGGCTTCCGCCGCTGTATCTTCGGCTGATATTTCAGCTACGACTACAGTTCGATCAGGAGATTCAGGTTCTTCTGCCTTAACATGGCAGATGTTCTTGAATGAACATGGCGCAAGCTTGGTTGCTGATAGCAAGTTCGGACCTTTGTCCGCTGGTGCCGCTAAAGTATGGCAAGCCGGCCGAGGTTTGGTTGCTGACGGCATTCTCGGCGCATTGTCCCGAGCCGCCGCCATCGCCCAGCTTGGCACACTTCCGCAACAAGGAAGCTGTCCAAATGGATACGTTGCGATTACACCAGTAGCTCCATTGTTCGCATCTTGTGAACTAGTTTCTCAACAACAGGGAGCTTGTCCAACTGGTTATCATTCTGTAACTCCAGTTGCTCCATTATTCGCATCTTGCGAAGTTGACACCCAAGTAGTTCCTGTCTTGACCGGTGGCGCTGGTACGATTGAAGACGCTGACTTTGTTTCTGGTCTTACCAACGAAGAAGTTGGTGAAGGATCAACCGATACAAAAGTCGCTGGTCTTGATATTGACGCCGACGAAGGCTCAGATCTTGAGCTTATGTCTGGACGTCTTGATTTCACACAAGGGACAGGAGCAACCAATGATTTTGAAGATTACGCCAAGGAAGTTTCTTTCTGGCTCGGATCAACTGAACTTGCTCGCGTAGACGGTGATCAATTCACTGATGACAATAACTATGACAAGACTGTTACTTTCGCCAGTGGCGCTATCATTAAGGCCGGAGGCACAGGTCAGCTTGTTGTAAAAGTTTCTGGTGTAGGTAATCTTGACACAGCTGATATAGGTGATGAATGGACAGTTGAGTTTGAAAATGTTCGATACCGAGACGCTTCAGGTGCTATCATCATAGATAGTGACACAGGAGACATCGGTGGTGTAACTCGAACATTCTCATTTGAGAGTTTCGCGACATCAACTGACATTGAACTTAAGATTTCAGAAGCAAATAACGATGCAGTTAATACGGCTCACATGATCAATGTGAATGCTACTGAAAAGACAAGCAATGTTACGCTTCTAGATTTTTGGTTGGAAGCACAAGGAAACTCTAATCTTGATATTAAGGAATTTGGTGCTGAATTCACGGTGACCACCGCAGCAGACGTTGACGATATGATCTCTGGTGGCACGTCACCTGCGGCATTTCTTGAGATTGCTGGCACAAAATATGGCACAGCAACATACCAGGATGGGGCGGGAACAACTCGCGACATTCTGTGGGATGACGTTAATTACACCATACCAGCCGGTCAAAAGGTTCGCGCAAAAATTATCGTTGATCTTCTCGCAGTTTCTGGAGACCTCAATGAAGGCGACACCATTCTTGCCCTCATTGACGAGGACGAGACTGATGATACAACCCTTGTGGATGTGAGAGATGAAACTAATACACAGCTCGTAGATGGGGATATTACTGGTACTGCAACTGGTGAAGCAAATCAAGTGTATGACGTAATCTTCACAGTAGCTACCAGCGGATGGACCAACACGCCTGTCAAGGTCGGAGGTTTTGCTGGTGAAGACGATGAAGTAACCTTTAACCTAGAGTACACAGTTACAGCAGTTGATGGTGATGTCTATATTGACAACACCTGTACTGAAGATGCTGATGGTGTTCTTGTTATCGGTGACGCTCCAGACGGCTTCGACTTCTTCCAGACAACTGGAACTGCCGCAAGCATACTTCTTACTTGTTCGCACACTACTGTGGGCGCAACAGCTCCAACTGCCGACTGGCTAGTCGTTAACGGTGAAAGCGAGATATTCAAGATTGCCATAACGGCGATTGCGGATGTCGGCACTAGCTTCGTTCAATTAGGTTGGGAAGGTATTGGTTGGAACGAGACCGATGCAGCCGGAGACAGACTGTTTGAAGGTTCTCTTGATGACACCTACAAGACAAACTCTATCTCTCTAACTAATAGATAAAGTTTGCTAGTAAGTAGAAAGACCTACGGCAAGACTTAGTCTTGACAAAGGTTTAGTTAAAGATTTTCAAGCTTCTAGATGGTCGAATATCTATTAGCAACAAAAAACCACCCCGAGGGGTGGTTTTTTGGTTTGTTCTTTATTACAATTT
>MFVF01000018.1:0-3268 GCA_001785965.1 Candidatus Nomurabacteria bacterium RIFCSPLOWO2_01_FULL_42_20 | reverse complement strand
GTGTCAGGAACCTTTCTTTTTGGCCTACGAGAGGCCTGCGGCGAGACTTAGTCTTGACGCAAAGACAAGAAAGCGAGCTGGCGGAGCTTTCTTCCGAAGGCGACTTATTTAAGGAGAGGGTGCCGAGCGAAGCGAGGCGGGTGAGGTGGTTTTAGAGGCCTACGGCAAGGCCGGGGCTTGACGTGATATTTGTACGATGTAATTTATTTGTTTTTTGACTTTGGTTTGGGCGGGGGTATAATGGGTTTATGTTAACCGAGCAAGAAATTCAAAAGATTGTGGATGCCCATAAAGTAGTCTTTGCCACAAAGCAAGATTTTTTGGAATTTAAGGATGAAATTAAAAAAGATGTTGTCACTCTTACAGTCACAGTTGATGGGTATGCTAAGAAAGCTGATATGTATTTTCAAGAAATGCTCATGCTTTCGCATAAAATAGATCGTCATGAGCGCTGGCTTCTTCAGATTTCAGACAAGCTTGGGCTAAAACTCGAATATTAAAAAACAAGATATATTGAAGTCAAAACTTTAATAACTTGTTTAACAAAAAAGACCCCACGATGGGTCTTTTTTGTATTCTTTTCTTTTTTCTAATTTCTCCCCCTAACCTCTATGCCCTAGGGCTCCTAGAATTAAGAACCTCACCCCCCGCACCAGAAAGGAAAACTCTTTGACTTTTCCTTTCTGGTGCAGTATTCTTGAATTAGTCCGAACGCATTTTTCCGGAAAATTCCCCCGCGAAAATTCGGAAAGGCGGCGGAGCCGCACCGCTCAAAACCGCAAAAGAACCCGGAGAAAAACATCGGCTCGAACCATATTTAATTTTGGGGGAAGAAAATTTTTTAATCCTATGGAAACAGAAAATACAATTTTTAGTTACGCTGGCTTTTGGAAAAGATTTGCCGCTTTTATAATTGACATGTTCATTGTGTCTATTGGTGATTTTTTCATCGGTTTTATTTTTGGTATTCCCTACGATGTTCTCACTGGTAAAGCCGAGTTTGTTGGATTTGCCGACGATTATATTCTTAGTTTCATTTTGAGTTTTCTTCTTGTTTGGGTTTACCAAGCAGTTATGGAAAGTTCTGTTAAACAAGCGACACTCGGCAAAATGGCTCTTGGAATAATAGTTACTGATTTGTCTGGCAAGCGCGTATCTTTCGGAAAGGCATCGGGTCGCTATTTTGGGCAGATACTTTCCGGGTTTATCCTCGGCATAGGATTTCTCATGATTGCTTTTACCGCAAGAAAGCAGGGACTTCACGATATAATGGCAGGGTGTCTTGTTGTTAATAAAACGCACAACTCTTAAATTTGAGGAAGAAAAGGTGTCAAAAAAAAGTGTCAGAAAAAAAGGTGTCAGGCTGAGACAAAGGGGTCAGGTACCTTTGATTGTACAGCAAGTCATTATTAGCGATTTTAACAAAACCTTAGAGAATGAACTTAACAGGCGATTAGTTTAAACTGCTTAAATCCAGTATTTTTTCCGCCAAACTCCAATTAAGCAGGTTGAACCTGCTTAATTGTATAAAAACACCAAATTTAAAGCCGGTTATCCGCGAAAAAAAGTCAAGGATAATCCTTGACTTTTCACGTTTATCTATGGAATCTTTGAGCCCTCACTTGATTTAGCTTGAATTTATGTTATTATTGCATTATGTCAACAATTATATTACCCAAAATAAAATATGAAGTTTTGGAGAAAAAAGCGAATCTCTATGACCGTTTTTTTAAGAGAATTGCGCGTTCTTTTTTTGAGACAGAAGATTACTCTGCAGCAAGAATCAGGGAGTTTATGAAAGAGGATAAATTGAGCAAAAAAACATCAGCCAAAATCAGAAAAATTTTGAGTTCATAATCTTAGCTTTATGAAAAGAGTTTTTCTTGACGCTAATATTTATTTTGCTGCTGCCGGGTCGCCTAATGGCGGTTCAGCCTTAATCTTGTCATTGGCCAAGAAAGACAAAATAAAAACAGTCACTGTCTATCATGCGTTAGCTGAAGCTGAAAGAAATATTGGAAATAAACTTGGTTCCGAATATTTGTTAAACCATTACAAGAACATTTTATCGAGCCAGCCAGATATCCAAAGCTTAGATTCTTTAACTTTGGAAACTATTTTAAGGATGGAAAATTTTTTACCGGCTAAAGATATTCCAATCTTGGCCGGCGCAATTTTAAGCAAGGCTCATGTTTTGCTGACTTTAGACAAGAAAGACTTTTTAAATAATCAAAAATTAAAAAATACTAAATTACCTTTTGAGATTTTAAATCCCGAAAAATTCCTACAAAAATATTTTTAATCTTATACTTTTAACTATGTCAGATTAAGTATCCGCAAGAACCGTTCTTGCGGAAGAAAAGATATTGGAATCAAAGGATCAAAGGCAGATCAAAGGGGTCAGGTACCTTTGACCTTTGACCTTGCTTTTAAAAACTTTGGTAAAAATTTTATGGCCGTTACATTCATTAAGGAAAATGACGACGTGGTCGTAATTACACAGCATTGGGTTGCGAAAATTAAGAAACAATAGTAGTATATAAACATGAAGATTACTTATGATAAAAAAGTTGATGCCCTAAATTTAACCCTCAAAGAAGGGGTGGTTAAAAAGACCGTTGAGGTTTCACCGGAGATTTTTGTCGATCTTGATAAAAATAACAATCCTCTTTATTTTGAAATAATTGGCGTCAGTGAAAAAATTGGCAAAAAGTTTTTTAATGAACTTACTATTGGTAAAAAATCTTTTAAGGTTCCCGCTCTTGCTTAAAGCTTAAAATTAGAACAGTGAAAAAACCGCTATTCTTTTGATCGCGGTGTTTAAAAGGTTGTTTTTACAAACCATGCAAGAATAAGACTTCTTGAAAGAAAAATATCAGTCTCTCTCATATTTTATTATCTATGAAAATAACTTACGACAAAATTGCAGATGCCATGTATATTTACCTCAATAAGGCAAAGGTAGCTAAAACAATTAAAATGGCAGACAAATTATTGGTTGATCTTGATAGGAGCGGAAAAGTTCTGGGTATCGAAGTTCTCGATGCCTCCTCTCAAATCAAGCAAAAGAAGCCAGCCGAATTGAGAATAAGAATTCCAGCTTTTTCTTAGAGGGAATTCATTTAGTTTCGCAAGGACGATCCTTGCGAGTTTCCACGAACTTTTTTGTGGAATTACCTGTTGGTCATTAATTCTATGTCTACATGTCAATACCTGGTGTAGACACCAGGTATTGACACTTTTTTGACTTTGGTTTGAGGGAGGGTAT